>NZ_JACHKG010000012.1:0-14629 GCF_014203995.1 Paenibacillus sp. JGP012
CACACGTACCCATCCCGAACACGACCGTTAAGCCCTCTAGCGCCGATGGTACTTGGACCGCAGGGTCCTGGGAGAGTAGGACGCCGCCAAGCAAATAACCACTGCCGATGATATTCGGTGGTGGTTTTTATTTTTTTCCAGCGAGTCTAAATTGCCATGAACAGCTCATTAAATATGAGCTGTTTTTTTGTTGCAAGCCGCCTTGCCATAAATTATATGCAATTCTTTTTAAAAATTAGTACCAAGTACTAATACTTAGTGCTATAATAAGAAAAAACGAATGAGGTGATCTCTGTTATGAATCATCAATCTATGGCAGCAATAACGGCAATGGGGACGTATGTACCGGATCGAATCCTGAGTAATGCAGATTTGGAGAAAATGGTCGATACAAGTGACGAATGGATTGTGCAGCGAACAGGCATGAGAGAACGCCGGATCGCGGCAGAGCACCAATTTGTATCGGATTTGGCTACGGAAGCTGTAAAGGATATGGTGCGCCGTTACGAGGTGAATATTACCGATGTTGATATGATTCTTTTTGCTACGAGTACACCTGAGTATTCCTTCCCAAGCTCGGCTTCCCGCCTGCAGGCTAATCTGGGCATTCCCCATACGGGAGTGCTCGATCTGAACGCAGCTTGTGCAGGCTTCACATATGGCATGCAGCTGGCAGACAGTTTGGTAACCAGTGGTATGTATCTGAAGGTGCTGGTCATCGGAGCAGAGACCCTATCCAAAATCACAGATTATACAGATCGCACAACCTGTGTGTTGTTTGGGGATGGAGCTGGTGCTTTTCTGGTGGAACGTGCTTCGGGTCAGGGAGATTTTAAGTCCATCGTTTCCGGTACTCAGGGAGAAGGTGGCATGCATTTATACAAAAGTGGACTTTCAACAGAAATGAATGGTCAGCCTTTGAATACAGAGGGTAAACTGGTACAGAACGGAAGAGAGGTTTACAAGTGGGCAGTCCGTATGGTTCCAGAGCAATTAACGGAGCTTATTGCCAAAGCCGATATGTCACCTGAGCAGATCGACTGGTTTGTTCCACACAGTGCGAATATGCGTATGATTGAAGCGGTGTGTGAACGCGGCCCGATTCCACTGGAACGTACGTTAACAAGTATGGAGTATCGCGGGAATACATCTGCCGCCTCGATTCCTCTTGCGCTGCAGCTTGCAGTAGATGAGGGCAAGCTAAAGCACGGGCAGAATGTTGCGCTGTTTGGTTTTGGAGGCGGGCTAACGTATTCGGGATTAGTTGTTCGATGGGGTGTGCCAGACCCTAAGTAATATCAGGAAAAGTATTTGCCCCTAGAGTTATGTAACTGGTATCCGTCATTCACGAGCATTCAAAATGGTGAATAACAGCTGCCAATTACAGCAGCCTGTACTAACAGTTGGCACTACAATAGAAAAGTACACCCGCCCGCAATGTGGAAGGGTGTACTTTTTTTGATTAGAGCTTCAAGCAAGATAGATATATAATGACATCAAATCATCGGCTAATGGCACTAATTCCTCAAGGCGTTAACTTAGGCGCTTGGCGGTGGTGCGTGCCTTGCTCGTAGCTGTAAGCCAGCTTGATCAAAGTGCCTTCGTCAAAGGCACGGCCCAAAAATTCCATGCCTACCGGCAAGCCATCGCTGGTGAATCCGGCAGGCACCGTAATCGCCGGGAAGCCGGAGAACGGGCTCAGACGGTTGTTGGCACCGGAGGTTTGACCTTTGCCAATCACGCCGGCAGCCTGTGTCGATGTAGGATAGATGATCGCATCGAGATGATTGTCTGCCATCACTTTCAGCAAGGAGTCACGAGTAACTTGAGTACGTTTCAGGACGATATCTTTGTATTCTGTTGTTTCCAGCGTATCACGGGCATCCCGTGCCTTCATGGCTTGCTCCTGGGTTTTATCAAACTGACCGGATGCGATAATCTCGGACAGGCTGTGATATGGTGCTTTGTCACCCAGAGAATCCAGATAGTCATTTAACTGGAATTTGAATTCGTAGCCACTGAGACTTGGATACTTGTTGATTTCGGCAAAGTTTGGAATGGAGATCGGTACAGCCGTTGCTCCCAGCGATTTGAGCTCCTCGACAGCAGCGTTGATAACATCAGCAACGGCTTTTTCTTCCGCTTTGGTGCTTGGAATGAGTTCAGGAGCTACACCGATCCGTGCGCCCTTCAGTCCATTCACATCCAGGAAGTCTGTGTAACTGGAAGGAATTTTGCCTACAGCATAAGCGGTGGCAACATCCTTCTTGTCATAACCGACGGTAGCATCCAGCATAATCGCAGCATCACTTACGGTACGAGCCATCGGTCCGCCAACGTCTTGCGTAAGTGCCAGCGGGATGATGCCTTCACGGCTAGACAGACCGATCGTTGGGCGAATGCCGACAAGGCTGTTAAAGCTGGACGGGATACGGATCGAGCCGCCTGTATCGGTACCCATTCCCGCGGCCGCAAAGTTTGCGGCAATGGCGGCGCCTGTTCCACCGCTAGATCCACCTGGATAGTGGTCGAGAGCGTACGGGTTCAACGTTTGTCCGCCGAGTGAACTGGAGGTCGTAATGCCAAAAGCAAACTCGTGCAGATTGGTTTTGCCCAAAATAATTGCTCCTGCTGCTTTCAGCTTCTTCACTTGCTCCGCATCATGATCAGGGACGGAATCCTTGAGACAAATACAGCCAGCGGTGGTTGGCATGTCTTTGGTATCGAAGTTATCCTTCACCAGAACCGGAATACCGTGCAGTGGCCCGCGAGGTCCTTGTGCAGCACGTTCTTCATCCAGTTGTTCAGCAATTTTCAGTGCATCCGGGTTCAGATTCAGGACAGCATTGAGGCTAACACCCTGATCATCGTATTTGGCGATACGATCCAGATAATGCTGCACCAGCTCTTTGGAGGTCAGTTTACCTTGAGCCATTGCGGTTTGCATATCCATAATTGTGGCTTCTTCAAGCACAAACGGTTTTATGTAGTTATAAACACGATCCTTCAAAATGGAGACGTCGCTCGCTGTGAGCACAGCGTTCGGCAGGAACAAAGAATCGGTGTAACCTTTCATCAGCCCGGCGGCATTCAGGGCACCGACGGCGCTCGCAACTTCGGACTGATCCGGTACATCCTTGAAGGATTCCGGAGCACCGTCCAGCTTGAGCCATTGCTGCAAGGCCAGTGCAGCATCTTTGCGTGCAATTGTCGCTCCTGAGAGCTTGTCCATGGTAAAAGGCACACCTGCAAGTGTAGCGGCTTCTTCCATGGCCTGAACGAAGGCTGCGGCGCTGGCCGGCGCTTTCCCTGCAAGGGCGGCGGCAGTTGAGGTTTGGCTTGAAGGAGTTGCTGCGGCGGCGAAAGCCGATGGTACAGCAGTTCCTCCCCACGATGCGGCAACCATTGTTCCCGCGAGTAATAAGGCCCCGCCTTTTTTCAATACTGATCCATGATAAGTCATGCATCCACGCTCCCTTCCTGTGTCTAAGATGATGTGTGTAAGGAATCTCTTGTATATATGCTTTTGCACATCTTATATTTATGTTAGGTAATCTTACAATGCTAATATTTATCCAAAAAAACGCATACAAATAGACTTTGTGTTATTTTATCTCACATTTCCTCTTGGTTTCGTTGAAGTGCATAATGTTGAATATCGTCTGAAAATGGAAGTCCATAGCAATATATAACATGTATATGACATTTATATTTATTGAGTCGGGAACTTTATAACCAACAAGGGTACATACATTTGAAAAGCCGGTAGAAGAGAGACATGTCTTGCTGAAACACGCTTCCGTTTGAAAATGATATAATAGACAGATCGTTAACCGCATTGATGTTGAGGAGACTATTCAAGTTAGTTACAGATAATTGAGGTTAGGTTCAGATCATTGAAGTTAGGTTCAGATGATCGATGTTATTTGCAAATGACTAAAGTTAGTTGCAATTATTAAAGTTTGGAAAAGATCATGAGGTTTGGACAGAAAGGAAGAGATACAACGTGAAGACATTGGTACTCGCAGAGAAGCCATCCGTAGCGCGGGAGATTGCCCGGGTGATGGGCGCGCGTGATAAACATAAAAGTTATATGGAAGGTCCGAAATACATCGTAACGTGGGCTTTGGGGCATTTGGTGGGTCTGGCGGAGCCGGAGGATTATGATAAGAAATATGCCACATGGAATCTGGAGGATTTGCCGATTTTGCCTGAGCGAACCAAGCTGAAGGTGCTCCGTGAGACGAATCACCAATACAAGGCGGTACAGCAGCTGATGAAACGTCAGGATGTAGGCGAGCTTGTCATTGCAACGGATGCGGCACGTGAGGGGGAACTGCTGGCAAGGTGGATTATGCAGATGGCCCAGTGGAGAAAACCGTTCAAACGCCTGTGGATTTCATCCCAGACTGACAAAGCGATCAAGGACGGATTTGCCTCACTGAAGCCGGGCAGTCAATTCGATCGCCTTTATGAATCCGCACGCTGTCGTGCTGAAGCAGACTGGATGATCGGCCTTAATGTGACACGTGCGCTCACGGTGCGTTTTAATGCACAATTGTCGGCAGGGCGTGTACAGACACCAACCCTTGGCATGATTATGGACCGGGAGAATGAAATTAACGGTTTCCGTTCACAGGAATACGAGACGTTAACCGCAGATTTTGGGGAATTTCAGGCTGTATGGCGGGCAGCTGGCGGGGACTCCAGAGTTTTTGACAAACAGGACATGCAGCAGCTGAAGCAGCGGGTGGAAGGACGCAAGGGGATGATTGCCCAGGTGAAAAAAAGCGAGAAGGTCGAGCCGCATCCACTCGCATATGACTTGACCGAACTGCAGCGGGACGCGAACCGTAAACACGGCTTCTCCGCCAAACAGACATCTAACGTATTACAGCGACTGTATGAGCAGCACAAGCTTGTGACCTATCCCCGTACAGACAGCCGATATCTGACTTCCGACATGACTGGAACGTTGAAGGAGCGGCTGGAGAGTGTCGCTGTGGGACCTTATGCCTCACTTGCCCGTCCGCTGCTGCGTAAAAACCTGAACATCACAAAGCGAATTGTAGATGACAGCAAAGTAACGGATCACCATGCGATTATTCCAACCGAGCAGACGGTGCTTTTGAATCAGCTAAGCCCTGAGGAGCGCAAGTTATATGATCTGATCGTACGCCGCTTCATCAGCTTGTTCTATCCGGCCGCCAAGTATGATTCCGTTGCAGTGACAGTACAGGTAGGACAGGATTCCTTCCATGTGAAGGGCACAACGGTTAAGGACAGCGGCTGGCGCGAGGTATACGGCGGTGATTACACCGATGATGACGAAGACCGTGCAGAGGATGCCGGTGATCATGAACGTGCACTTCTGCCGGATCTGCAGCAAGGTCAGTCAGTTACGCTTCAGCGCTGCCATATCAAGAGTGGACGTACGATGCCGCCGAAGCGGTATACAGAAGCGGCTTTGCTGTCCCAGATGGAAAAGCACGGACTCGGTACACCGGCAACACGTGCCGATATCATCGAGAAGCTGGTCAGCTCGGACACGATTGATCGTCAAGGCAGCAGCTTGCATCCGACCGGTAAAGGGAAACAGCTGATCGAGCTTGCTGCACCGCAGCTGCGTACACCGGAGCTGACCGCCCGATGGGAAGCCGAGCTGGAGCGTATCGCACGCGGACAGGGTAAACCTGGCCCGTTCCTGGATGGCATTCGTTCTATGGCGAAGGAGCTTGTATCCACGGTAAAGAGCAGTAAAGCGGAATACAAGCCGCATAACGTAACAAACAGCCACTGCCCGGACTGCAATGCGAAGCTGCTCGAAAAGAAGGGCAAACGCGGCAAGTTCCTCGTATGTCCTACAGAAGACTGCGGGTATCGCCGCTCCAATGAAAAACGTCTGTCGAATCGCCGCTGCGCGCAGTGTCACAAAAAGATGGAGATCAAGGAAGGCAAAGCGGGACTGTATGTGCAGTGTCTGCCGTGCGGAATTACCGAAACGCTGGATAAAGACAAGCAGCATGTGAACAAGCGTGAGCAGCAAAAGCTCGTCAAGCAGTATGCCAAGCAGGAATCCATCGGCTCCAATCTGGGAGACCTGCTGAAGGCGGCTATGGAGAAACAAGGAAAATAGATGTGCTTACCTTCAAGAGGGTTTAACAACAAAACGGTTACGATACTCCTTAGGTGTAAAGCCTGTATGCTTGCGGAATATCTTGATGAAATAACTTTGATCATGAAAATTCAACAACGAACAGATCTCACTCGGGCGATAGTCTGAGAAAACAATCAGTGTCTTGGCCTCTTCAATTCGCTGTCTCTGGATAAAAATGCGAAGCGCCTCTCCAGTCTCTTCCTTGAATTTACGGGAAAGATAGGAGGGGCTTATTTGCAGTTGTCCGGATAACACAGACAGACTCAGATCATCATAGAGGTGATTAAATATATATTCCTGACATAACAGGATATCCTTTGAGAAATGCGCCCGGTGAACGTTGGCAACACGCTCGGTAAAGTCTCCAAGAATATTTTGCAGGATGGGTTCGATTGAATCAATCCGTGACAGCGTTTCAATGTGCTGAATATAGGTGTCGCTGAGCGTAAGAGCCGATTCCGAGTATAAACCGCCTTCAATGGCAGCCCGAGTTCCCAGGGTAATCGCTGCAATGATCAGATTTTTTTTGCTGCGTAAGGTGTCATGTTTGGATAACGTGCCATAAACGCCGCTCAGTTCGGTGTGTTGCTGCAGATAGAGCAGCATTTTTTTCTTGTTTCCAAGACGAATCTGTTCAAATACCTTTTTCTCTGCAAGATAAGACTTGTGAAACAAGCTCCGCTCTCTCTGTTCCAGAAGAGACTGCTCCAACAGGCCTTCCGTATAGCGGCTTATGATTGTATGGTTGTCCTCTAGCACTCGATTTTGATCCGGCACTTCATGAACAGTGGACATCGAAGCTTCAACCTCCTGATGAAGATAATTTAATACGATTATTCGCAAATAAGTACCATAAATATAAATGGAAACGCTTTATATTTCAATTATGAGGTTACTATTCGATTTATGAAGCGGGAGGCGGCAAAAATGTATTTGGTCATTGATATTGGCGGCACATTTATTAAATATGGGGTCATGAGCGAGGGTGGGGAGCTGCTGTCCAGGGGGAAAGAGGGCATTCGGCGAAGTGGTCTTCAGGAACTGCTGCATGATGTCTATTCCATCGTAGACAAGCAGAATATGGAACAGATTCAAGGAATAGCTCTGAGCTGTCCGGGAACAGTTGATGTGGAAACCGGCGTAATATATCATGGCGGCTCTTTTCCATTTTTACATGAGGTTAATTTAGCCAAGCTGCTCGCAGATCGATATCATACAGATGTTTCAATTGAAAATGACGGTAAATGTGCTGCGATGGCTGAATTATGGCTCGGCAGTGTTAAACATGCGAAGGATTCGGTGGTTATGGTGCTGGGCAGCGGTATCGGGGGAGGCATTATCGTGGACGGCAAGCTCCAGCGCGGAAAGAATCTGTCAGCCGGGGAGATCAGTTATATTATGAGCCGGATTGATCCGGTAACGAAAGAAGCCGCATATTTTGGACTGGAGAGTTCGGCAGTGGAGATGGTCAAACGGATCGGAGAGATGAAGGGACTGGAGAACCCCGCGGATGGTGAGGCGGTATTTGAATATATCAAGCAGCAGGATGCTGATGCATGCGATGTATTTGATACGTACTGCACACAGATTGCCGTTCAGATTATGAACCTGCAGTACATTTTGGACCCTGAAGTATTTGCTATTGGTGGAGGTATAAGTGCACAGCCTGTTGTGCTGGAGCGAATCCAGTGGGCGATTGAGGAACTGAAGCGAATCAATCCGCTTCATAAGGCGAGTCCTCACATTACGGCCTGTACGTTTGGTAATGATGCGAACCTGTACGGTGCGTTATATCATTTCCTGAGCAGTCGGGGAATGTTGATTCAGACTTAGCAACGTGTAAAATGGACAGTTCAGCTTATATATGGCCAATATAGGAACCTCCTTCGTATAAGATATCCTCTTTTCAGGCAACGTAAGCGGAGGAGGTGAGCCTCAGATGCCGCATAACAAACCGGAGAAACGTCATAATCAGCAGAACAAGGACAGCATTCGTGAAGAAAGCATAGCCGTAAGTCCCGAGAAAGCAGCCAAACGGGTGCCAAGTCTGAACGGTATTCCCAAACAGGAGTCGTAGCTTTATCGGGGATAGCGGGGAGTAACGTAAAGCGGTAGTAGGGAGTAAGAAGGGAAGTAAACAAAGAAAGTAATCGAGAGAGTAAGATAAAATTAGTTGTGCCCATATTGCGGCTCTCTGTCCGCGTTGATCATCTGCCTGCCTTGGGATTATAATGGAGTCAGGGAGATGTCCCGGGACAGGGGGACCGCATAAACGTATATGCATACCGGACTTATCGTATGGTTTATCTTTATTAATGTTGTGGCATATCTGGTGATGACGGATGACAAGCGTCGTGCTCAGCAGCGGCGGGATCGCACACCTGAACGAACGTTGTTTTTGCTCGCTTTTATCGGTGGTGCGCTGGGTGTCTGGATTGCGATGTATCGGAAAAGGCATAAAACGAAACATGTCAGCTTTACCATTGGCATTCCATTGCTCGTATTTTTGAATGCGGTGCTGTACGGTTACTTTTTGCAGTAATATGACTGTCTGTGGAGTTGTAAATGATGTAACTGTCTGTGGAGCTGTACCGGTAAACCGAGGAAATCTGTTCAGGGGTAAATGTAATGGTTTTGTTATGTAAAATGTTTCGTAACAACTGGTTCATTTGCCGCTGTGAAGGTTTAAGAAGTTACATGGTTTCCGCTCTGTGACGGGGTTAGAGGTCAGATCGAAGCTTGCTTCGGATTTCTACATATATAAGGAAGGGACGGGATTAACATGTTATTTTCCAAAATTTTAGTAGCGTATGATGGCTCAAAGGCTTCGAATAAAGCACTGGATCGTGCAATCGAGCTTGCGAAGGCATCGCCAGGGGCTGTACTGGATGTCATTCATGCGTTTGATTTCCCGCGTGTCTTTATCGGAGAAGGCCTTGCACCACTCCCTCCTTCACTCAACAACGATTATTACAATCTGGCTGTGCAAACGACGGATGAAGCCAAAGAACGGATTCAGGCTGCCGGTGTTACGGCGAATGTGGATCTGATTCAAGGTGCTGCCGCCGAGGTGCTGCTGGATTATGCCAAAGAGAACGGCTCGGATATTATTGTCATTGGTTCCCGCGGTCTGGGCGGAATCCGTGAATTCGTGCTGGGCAGTGTCAGCCACAATGTGGTTCAGCACGCTCAGGTTCCTGTATTAATCGTGAAATAAAGCAGAATGTACTTCATTCTCGCAAGTAACAAGCCGGTTGCCTTCAATGGATTGAAGAGCCGGCTTTTTTCTTTTTTTGAAGCAGCCAGTCAGCCCGTTTAAGCTGGATTTGGAAGTTTATTGCATTGGGGTGTTCTAATTCCCGAACATTAGATTTGTCAATATGTTAAATGTTCGTCTTTAAGTTGACATTCGCTGTAGGGGATTGTTAGAATGTTAGATGTGTCGATCAGGTTAAAATAAGGTCGAGTAGGAACGAAAGCTGTATGATTATGGAACAGAGTCATGAAGTAGGATTGAATAGATATTTGCTCGTATAACGCCGGGAATAGGGCCCGGAAGTATCTACCCGGGAACCGTAAATTTCCGGACTACGAGGAGATACGGCTGAGAGTCGCGTGCATTCATGCGGACAGCAAGCCCCTTTGGCATGCCCAAATGAGGGAGACGTATTTCTTGGAGTCCGGTGTCCGGAGAAAATGTGATATTTTCGCGGGTAACGGACTTTTTCGTTTTTTTTAAAAAGCTCAGATGGGAGTGGGATGTATTCATGTCAGTGCAAGTCGCTGTAATTATGGGCAGCAAGTCGGATTGGGAAACGATGAAACATGCGTGCGAGGTGCTGGACGAGCTTGAGATCGGTTATGAAAAAAAGGTCGTTTCTGCACATCGTACACCGGATTTGATGTTTGAGTATGCGGAGCAGGCGATTGACCGCGGCTTCAAGGTCATTATCGCGGGTGCAGGCGGGGCGGCACATCTTCCTGGCATGGTAGCCGCAAAGACAATGCTTCCGGTCATCGGAGTGCCTGTTCAATCCAAAGCATTGAACGGTCTCGATTCCTTATTGTCCATTGTGCAGATGCCTGGCGGTATCCCGGTGGCGACGGTGGCGATTGGCAAAGCGGGAGCAACCAACGCAGGTCTGCTCGCAGCGCAAATCATCGGTGCATTCGACCCGGAGGTGCAGCGCCGCTCCGAAGCTCGCAGAGAACGGATCAAACAAGAGGTGCTGGAAAGCAGTGATGAGCTATGAGTAACGAAGCAATGAAACAGGCTAGAGGAGCAGGACAAGGGCAGCCTGTGCTGCTGCCCGGACAGACCACCATCGGTATTCTCGGCGGTGGACAGCTTGGACGTATGATGGCACTGGACGGGACGGCGATGGGGTATCGCTTCATTACCCTTGATCCAACCCCGGATTCACCTTGCGGCCAGATTGCACAACAGATACAGGCGGGATACGATGATGTTGAAGCAGCAAGAGAGCTTGCGCAGCAGTGTGATGTCATCACATATGAGTTCGAGAATGTAGACGCCGAGGTTGCGGCATTGCTTGAACGTGAATCTTTTGTTCCGCAAGGCAGTGCTCTTTTATATACAACACAGCATCGTCTGCGTGAGAAACGTGCGATTGAGGCAGCGGGTGTACGCGTTGCTCCATATCGTGAGATTACCAGCCTGAATACAATGACAGCAGCGGTGAGCGAGCTTGGCGTGCCATGTGTGCTGAAAACGGTGACTGGCGGATATGACGGCAAAGGTCAGCGAGTGATTCGGGCCGCAGCAGAGGCAGAGGCCGCGTACGAAGAACTCGCAGCAACAGGTGCAGAGCTGGTGCTGGAGCAGTTTATCAAGTTTGAGTGCGAGATTTCCGTTATCGTTGCGCGCAGCACCAATGGAGAGATCAAGACGTTCCCGCCTGCGGAGAACATTCATGTAAATAACATTTTACATGCGTCAATCGTACCTGCACGAGTAGCCACGAACATTCAGCTTGAAGCACAGAAGCTTGCGGCAGCCGTTGCTGAATCGATGCAAGCTGTTGGTTTGCTGGCCGTAGAGCTGTTCGTAGCCGCGGATGGGAGATTGTATGTGAATGAACTCGCGCCAAGGCCGCATAATTCGGGACACTACACGATGGAAGCCTGTGCAACATCACAGTTTGAGCAGCATATTCGTGCGATCTGCGGATTGCCGCTCGGGGATACAACGCTGTTAAGCCCGGTCGTTATGGTCAATGTGCTTGGTGAGCATCTGGAAGGCATCATCGCAAGAACAGGGCAGCCTGATGAAGAGGCGATGGAACTGGGTGTCATCCCTAAGCTTCACATATATGGCAAGAGCGAAGCGAAGACAGGGCGTAAAATGGGGCATGTGAACTTGCTTTGTCAGGACGCCCGAGAAGGATTGCAATGGATCGAACAAACTAATCTATGGAGGCATACAAATTCATGATTGAACGTTATAGCAGACCCGAAATGAGAGCCATCTGGACCGAGGAGAACAAATTCCAATCGTGGCTGGAAGTTGAAATCTGTGCATGCGAGGCGTGGGCCGAGCTTGGAGTCATCCCGAAGGAAGACGCAGCGCTGCTTCGTCAGAATGCTTCTTTTGATATCGACCGGATCTATGAGATTGAACAGGAGACACGCCATGACGTAATCGCGTTCACACGTACCGTATCCGAGAGCCTGGGTGCAGAGCGCAAATGGGTGCACTACGGCCTGACCTCCACAGACGTGGTTGATACGGCACTGGGTTATGTACTGCGCCAAGCGAATGAAATTTTGGAAAAAGACATCATTAATTTTATTGAAATTTTGCGTGAGAAAGCACTGACTTATCAGCACACGCCTATGATGGGTCGGACACATGGTGTACATGCAGAGCCAACGACTTTTGGTTTGAAAATGGCGCTGTGGCATGAAGAGATGAAGCGTAATCTGGAGCGTTTCCGTCATGCAGCGGACGGCGTACAGTACGGTAAAATCTCCGGCGCAGTTGGAACGTATGCGAACATTGATCCATTCGTTGAAGAGTTTGTTTGCAAGAAGCTGGGCACCAAGCCTGCACCAATCTCCACACAAACGCTGCAGCGTGACCGTCACGCGGAGTACATGGCTACGCTGGCACTGATCGCAACGTCTTTGGACAAGTTTGCTACCGAAGTGCGTGCACTGCAGAAGAGTGAATTCCGTGAAGTGGAAGAGGCTTTTGCAAAAGGTCAAAAAGGTTCTTCCGCAATGCCGCACAAGCGCAACCCGATCGGCAGTGAGAATATTTCCGGCCTGTCCCGCGTCATTCGCGGACATATGGTATCGGCTTACGAGAACGTAACATTGTGGCATGAGCGTGATATTTCCCACTCTTCGGTAGAGCGTGTGATCCTGCCGGATGCAACGATGCTGCTGAACTACATGCTGAACCGCTTCGGCAACATTGTGAAAAACCTGACCGTTTTCCCGGAAAATATGAAACGCAACATGGAGCGCACCTTCGGCGTGCCATTCTCTGGTCGTGTAATGACCAAGCTCATCGACAAAGGCTTCAGCCGTGAGCAAGCATACGATACCGTGCAGCCACGTGCGATGCAAGCATGGGAAGAACAGCGTCAATTCCAGGATATCGTGAAGTCCACACCGGAAATTACGGCTGTCCTGAGCGAAGAGGAAATTGCAGATGCATTTAACCCGTCCTGGCATTTGAAGCATGTGGATACCATTTTCAAAAAACTCGGCTTGAACGACTAACCAATTAATATATGCCCTTAATAAGGCTAAAGAAACGAATGATGGGCTCAGCAGAGAACGAAGAGGACAGAAATAAGCTGAAGAAGCGGAGCGTTCGCCTTTATCCCCGGATTTTCACTTTGGAAAAGTGAATCGGAAAAATCTGGGGATAACAGCGATCGGAAGATTGTTCTGTCATCGAAGTGCAGTCTGCACCATCAGGATTCGTTCTTAGCCTTACATCTCCTGAAAGAAGGTGACCCCATGGCACTGTCCACGGCGGCAGATCTTGTTAAAGCACCTCTGTTATATAAAGGAAAAGTACGCGAGCTTTACGATCTCGGTGAGCATTATCTTATCGTAGTAACAGACCGCATCTCGGCATTTGATTATGTGCTCGACCCGGCGGTTCCTGAGAAGGGCAATGTATTGAATCGGCTCAGCAGCTTCTGGTTTGAATTGACAGGTGGCATGATGGACAACCACGTGGTGCATACCGATGTGAAGCAGCTGGGAGACCTGATCACTGAACCGGAGCTGCTCCAGAATCGCATCATGGTTACACGCAAAGCCGAGCGCATTGATATTGAATGTGTGGTGCGCGGATACATCACTGGAGGCGGCTGGAGACAGTATGAGGCAACCGGAGAGGTCAATGGCATCAAACTGCCGGAAGGCTTACGTAAAAACGCCAAGCTCGAAGTGCCGATCTTCACGCCAGCAGCCAAAAATGATGTTGGTCATGATGAGGACATTCCGATGGAGCGCATGAAAGAGCTGGTTGGCGATGCACTTGCGATTGAGCTTCAGGAAAAGAGCCTGCGTCTCTATGAGTTCGCACGAGATTACTGCGATCAACGCGGCATCATTTTGGCAGACTGCAAATTCGAGTTTGGCATCGTGGATGGCAAGGTCATCCTGATTGATGAAATCTTCACCCCGGATGCCTCCCGCTTCTGGGCAAAAGAAAACTATGCTCTCGACATCGAAATCGACAGCATGGATAAAGAACCTGTTCGCACCTATCTTGCAGGCACCGACTGGGACAAGAACAGCAAGCCAGACCCGCTTCCGCAAGAGGTTGTAGAAGCTACAACTGCTCGTTATGTCGATATTTATAACCGTTTAACGAAATAATAAAGTGGGACGTTTGAGCGTGGCTTCGGTAAAGATTAAGTAGAGTGAAATTTGAGCGTGACTTTGGGAAAGTTTGAGTAAGGGGCGTTTGCGTTGGGCTACGGGAAAGTTTGGCTTTCGATCGCTGTTGCCCCCGGAATGTTTAGATTTTAATCCTTTTTTCAAAAGGACACATTCCGGTTGCAAAGGCGAACGCTTCGCTTCTCCAGCTCAAATCTTTCCCTCCGCCAGTGTTCAAACTGGTGGATGAGGCAATTAAGGTGCAGGCTTCTGCAAGTACGAAGCCTGGAAATACTGCAAGATAGAGATTCAAATCATGGTTACTCAAGGAATTTAAGACCTGTCTACGTTTGCGTGATATGGCTGGTTTTTAACGTTGCCCACCGAAGCGAGTGCCCCAAGGCAACCGCTTTTACTCCCCGCCGAGCAACGTAAAGGGTTTAGGCCTTTAAAAAATATAGCCGCAGGATCAAGCGTAGGGGTGGAATGGTTCACGAAGGAGCGAAGCGTGCGCCTTTGTTCCCGGGTTTTGACCGCAGCGCGGGCCAAAACGAATCAAGAAAAACCTGGGAACAACCAGCGGCCGGAGGAAGCATCCACACCGAA
>NZ_JACHKG010000012.1:14729-173465 GCF_014203995.1 Paenibacillus sp. JGP012
ACACCGAAGCGACCGTCCCAAGGCAACCGCTTTTACTACCCGCCGAGCAACATAAAGGGTTTAGGCCTTTAAAAAATATAGCCGCAGGATCAAGCGCAGGGGTGGAATGGTTCACGAAGGAGCGAAGCGTCCGCCTTTGTTCCCGGGTTTTGACCGCAGCGCGGGCCAAAACGAATCAAGAAAAACCTGGGAACAACCAGCGGCCGGAGGAAGCATCCACACCGAAGCGACCGTCCCAAGGCAACCGCTTTTACTACCCGCCGAGCAACATAAAGGGTTTAGGCCTTTAAAAAATATAGCCGCAGGATCAAGCACAGGGGTGGAATGGTTCACGAAGGAGCGAAGCGTCCGCCTTTGTTCCCGGGTTTTGACCGCAGCGCGGGCCAAAACGAATCAAGAAAAACCTGGGAACAACCAGCGGCCGGAGGAAGCATCCACACCGAAGCGACCGTCCCAAGGCTGCCCGTTACTTTTTTAACAGCATAAAGCATTTATCCCGTTCATTACTGAGGAGGAACTTCGAATCATGATCAAAGCAACCGTATATGTCACTATCAAGCAAAGCGTACTCGACCCGCAAGGGGTAGCCGTTCAAGGAGCCCTGCATTCCATGGGATTCAACGAAGTGGAAAGTGTACGGATCGGTAAAGTCATGGAACTGAACCTGGATACAACGGATCGTGTGGAAGCGGAGAAACGATTGAAAGTGATGTGTGAGAAATTGCTCGCCAACACCGTTGTTGAAGATTACCGCTACGAATTGGAGGCTTAATCTCATGAAATTTGCAGTTCTTGTGTTCCCTGGCTCCAACTGCGACATCGACTGTTACAAAGCGGTGGAAGATGCGATTGGACAAGAGGTTGATTATGTATGGCATACGGCTACCGATCTGTCGGCGTATGATTGCATTCTGGTTCCGGGTGGTTTCTCGTATGGAGACTACCTGCGCTGCGGAGCGATTTCCCGTTTCGCACCGGTAATGAACGAAGTGGCTAAGGCTGCAGAGCAAGGCAAATATGTACTGGGCATTTGCAACGGGTTCCAGATCTTGACGGAAGCAGGTTTGCTCCCGGGAGCATTGATCCGTAATACGTCTCTGAAATTCCGTTGCCATGACACGGTGCTGAAAGTAGCTAATGCAAACACACCATTCACACGTGACTATGCACCAGGCGAAGAGATTATCATTCCGATCGCTCACGGTGAAGGCAACTATTACTGTGATGAAGCAACACTGGCAAGCTTGCAAGCAAACAATCAGATTGTTTTCACATATGGCAGCAACCCGAACGGTTCTCTGGGGGATATCGCGGGAATATGTAACGAAGCAGGCAATGTAGTTGGCATGATGCCGCACCCGGAGCGTGCAGTGGATTCACTGTTCGGCTCGGAAGACGGCAAACGGATGTTCACATCAATTTTGAAAGCATGGAGGGATCGGCATGACGCAGCAGCTATCCGCTAAGGAGCCAACAGCAGAACAGGTCGCAGAACATAAACTTTACGCACAGATGGGCGTGTCTGACAGCGAGTATGAGCTGATCTGTGAGTTCATGGGCCGCAAGCCAAACTACACGGAAATCGGTGTATTCAGCGTCATGTGGTCCGAGCACTGCGCCTACAAAAACTCCAAGCCGCTCCTGCGTCGTTTCCCGACAAGCGGCCCGCGTGTCCTGATGGGACCGGGTGAAGGTGCCGGAATCGTGGATATCGGCGATAATCAGGCTGTTGTTTTCAAAATTGAAAGCCATAACCACCCTTCCGCGGTAGAACCTTATCAAGGTGCGGCAACAGGTGTGGGCGGCATTATCCGTGATATTTTCTCCATGGGTGCAAGACCGGTAGCGCTGTTGAACTCTCTTCGTTTCGGTAAGCTGGAGAGCGAGCGCGTAAAATATCTATTTGAGCATGTAGTAGCGGGTATTGCGGGATACGGTAACTGTATCGGGATTCCAACCGTTGCAGGTGAAGTGATGTTTGATGAGAGCTATGAGGGTAACCCGCTCGTTAACGCAATGTGTGTCGGTCTGATCGATCATGATAAAATCCAGCGTGGTGTAGCCAAGGGTGTAGGTAACCCGGTGTATTACGTGGGGCCGCCAACAGGTCGTGACGGTATTCACGGTGCAACGTTTGCATCCGTTGAGCTGACCGAAGAATCCGAGTCCCAGCGTACAGCGGTTCAGGTCGGTGATCCGTTCATGGAGAAGCTGGTTATGGAATCCTGTCTGGAATTGATCGACACGGGCATCGTGCTCGGTATTCAGGACATGGGTGCAGCAGGTCTGACATGCTCCAGTGCGGAGATGGCGAGTAAAGCAGGTAACGGTCTGGAGCTGTATCTGGATCAGGTGCCACAACGTGAAGAAGGCATGACACCGTACGAGATGATGCTTTCCGAGTCTCAGGAACGGATGCTGTTTGTCGTTGAGCCGAAGGATGAAGCACAGGCGCTGGAAATCTTTGAACGTTGGGGCGTTATCTGCGCCAAAGTTGGTAAAGTTACAGATGATGGTCGTCTGAAGCTGATCCACCACGGTGAGGTTGTTGGTGATATGCCTGTTACGGCATTGGTTGACGAGTGTCCAGTATATGACAAGCCATCTTCTGTACCCGCTTATTATGAAGCGAGTGCTTCCATCGACACGCTGCGTTATGACGAGGTGTCGGATCTCGGCGGTGCCTTGAAACAAGTACTGGCTTCCCCGACTGTAGCGAGCAAAAAATGGGTTTACGATCAATATGACTACATGGTGCGTACAAGCACAGCCGTGCGTCCAGGCTCGGATGCAGCGGTGGTAACGATCCGTGGCACGCGCAAAGGTCTTGCGATGACGACAGACTGTAACGGACGTTATGTGTACCTTGATCCTGAAGTGGGCGGACGAATTGCGGTGAGTGAAGCAGCGCGTAATATCGTATGTTCCGGTGCGGAGCCGCTCGCAATTACGGACAACCTGAACTTCGGTAACCCGGAGAAACCGGATATTTTCTGGCAGATGGAAAAAGCGGTAGACGGTATGGCAGAAGCTTGCCGTGTTCTGGATACACCGGTCATCGGTGGTAACGTAAGTTTGTACAATGAAAACGCCAAAGGCTCCATCTATCCAACGCCAGTTGTCGGTATGGTAGGTCTCGTTCATGATACGGATCATATCACGACACAGGCTTTCAAATCCGAAGGTGATGTGATCATTCTCCTCGGTGAAACCAAAGCGGAACTCGGCGGCAGCGAGCTGCAGTACGCCGTGCACGGCGTGACGGAAGGACGTCCGCCACAGCTTGACCTGAACACGGAGAAGGCATTGCTCAGCACCGTGCTGGAAGCCATCCAATCCGGACTTGTTCGCTCAGCGCATGACTTGTCCGAAGGCGGCTTGGCGGTTGCATTGGCAGAGTCCTGCATCAGCGGTAACGTGGGCGCACAAGTGAATGTAGAGACTGCATTGCGTGCAGATCACGCATTGTTCAGTGAGAGTCAATCCCGTATTTTGCTGTCGGCTTCGCCGGAGCAAGCGGGCAAGCTTGAAGCTTTTGTACGTGAGCGCGGTGTGCCTGTAGCTGTCATTGGACGTGTCGAAGGAAGTAACCTGACGATTGAATTGAACGGAACATCAGCCGTGAACGAACCTGTAGGAGGTTTGGCGAAGGTCTGGGAGGATGCGATTCCATGTCTCATGAACTGATGACGGAACCGTTGTGGACAGGCGATTATTATAACGAAGGGTCCGGCAAGGAAGGACTCGACAAATTAAAGGAAGAATGCGGCGTATTCGGGGTGTATCGTCACCCTGATGCGGCTTCCCTTTCTTACTATGGTTTGCATGCACTCCAGCATCGCGGGGAAGAGAGCGCAGGCATGTGTGTAAGCGATGGTACACAGTTTAACTATCATCGCGGCATGGGACTGGTGAAGGAAGTGTTCACCAAAGACCTGATGCAGACACTGACAGGCGATATTAGCATAGGACATGTGCGCTATTCCACGAGTGGAGACAGCAAGCTGACGAATGCACAACCGCTCGTATTCAAATATCGCGATGGCGATCTGGCCGTTGCAACGAACGGAAACATCGTGAATGCGCCAACGATCCGGCGCGAGCTGGAGCAGAGCGGTTCTATTTTCCAAACGACAAGTGACACTGAAGTTATTGCTCACTTGATTGCACGTTCTCCAAAAGGACTTGTGGAGGCGGCAAAAGATGCATTTCAGCGTATTGTGGGCGGGTATGCCTTCCTCATTATGACGAATGACAAGCTGTTGGTAGCTTCTGATCCGCATGGACTTCGTCCGTTAACGATGGGCAAGCTGGGGGATGCTTATCTGTTTGCCTCCGAGACCTGTGCGCTTGAAACCATCGGCGCAGAGCTGATTCGTGATATTCAGCCTGGTGAATTGCTTGTGCTGGATGCAGACGGCTTGCATGAAGATCGTTTTGACGATCACAAACACCGTAAGGCGCTGTGTGCGATGGAATATATTTATTTTGCTCGCCCGGACAGTGATATGAATGGAGCCAACCAGCATGCTGCTCGTAAACGGATGGGCAGCCGGATGGCGATTGAGTCGTTCGTGGATGCGGACTTGGTTACGGGGGTACCAGATTCCAGCATCTCGGCGGCGATTGGATACGCTGAACAGACGGGCATTCCTTATGAGATGGGTATGATCAAAAATAAATACACGGGACGTACGTTTATCCAGCCAAGCCAGGAGCTGCGTGAGCAGGGCGTGAAGATGAAGCTCAGCGCAGTGCGCCGCGTCGTGGAAGGCAAACGTGTTGTCATGATTGATGACTCCATCGTACGGGGCACGACATCGCGCCGGATCGTGAATATGCTGCGTGATGCAGGGGCAACCGAAGTACATGTGCGCATTACATCACCGCCATTCAAAAATCCGTGCTTCTATGGCATTGATACACCGGATAGCCGTGAACTGATTGCATCCTCTCTGTCGGTAGAAGAGATTTGCCGTGAGATTAATGCGGATTCACTGGCGTTTCTCAGCCCGGATGGACTGATTGCTTCGATTCAAGGAGATAATCAGGATGACTATAAGGGCGGGCTATGTCTGGCCTGCTTCGATAATGATTATCCGACCCGTCTCGACTTCGACGGTGAAGAGAAGTTCGGCTGCAGCTGTTAGGAGGTCAGGCTTATGGGAAGAAAAAGCTATAATGAGGGCGATATTTTTCTGATTCCGATGCATGATGGACGGTTTGCTGTCTGTCAGATTGTATGTGCACTGCGAGATCGCTTCAAAAAAGTTTTTTCATTCGGCGTGATGAGCATTCAGCGTGACGAAACTGTAAGTTTGGAAGACGGCGAATTCCTTGTCTATTCTTATGGTAAACGTAAGAGCAGCGTGATCTTCACGTCACCCAAGCTGCTGAAAGATGGCACATGGCGCATTGTTGGTAACATCCCGCTGACTCCGGAGAAAAAGGAACTGCAAGTATTCCAGTGTGCCGGTGCGGTATACAACGGTGACGAATACATTCGAATGGTTCCACCAGAAGAGTACAGTCAGTACATTACAATGGGTGTAGCTGGATTTGAATTGGTACAGATTCATCTGCTAGAGATGAGTAGCAATAAATGAGTTGGACTTTTCATTTACACAAATAATATTTTCAACTCAATTTATACAAGATACGAAGGGTGTGAGGGTTGTGTCCGAAGCATATAAAAAGGCCGGCGTGGATATCGCGGCAGGCAATGAAGCGGTTGAACGGATGAAGAAACACGTAAAGCGTACCTTCCGTCCGGAAGTGATGACTGATCTGGGTGGATTCGGAGCACTGTTCGGCTTGAACAAAGATAAGTATGATGAGCCGGTACTGGTTTCCGGTACAGATGGTGTTGGCACGAAGCTAAAAATTGCTTTTGCCATGGATCGTCACGACACCATCGGGATTGACGCAGTAGCCATGTGTGTGAATGACATCGTCGTACAAGGCGCTGAGCCGTTGTTCTTCCTGGACTACCTTGCTTGCGACAAGGTCATTCCTGAGAAGATTGAAGCCATCGTCGCCGGTATCGCAGAAGGCTGTCATCAGTCCGGCTGTGCGCTGATTGGTGGCGAAACGGCTGAGATGCCAGGCATGTACAGTGAAGGCGAGTATGATATCGCAGGTTTCACGGTTGGTATTGTGGACAAAGCAAAGATTATCAACGGCACAACCATTGCACCTGGAGATACGGTGATCGGTCTCGCTTCCAGTGGTGTACACAGTAACGGCTTCTCTCTGGTTCGCAGATTGCTGCTCGAAGAAGCTGGCTTGGATCTGCACTCGGAAGTGGAAGAACTGGGCGGCAAGCTGGGAGATGCGCTGCTGGAGCCAACAAAAATTTACGTAAAACCACTGCTGTCCCTGTTGGAAAACGTGAAAGTAAAAGGCATGGCGCACATTACAGGCGGTGGATTTATCGAAAATATCCCGCGTATGCTGCCAAGCAGCGTGAATGTGGATATTGATTATGGCTCATGGCCAATTCTGCCGATCTTTAATCTGTTACAGCAAAAAGGCGATGTTTCCAACCGCGATATGTTCACTACCTTTAACATGGGCATCGGGCTTGTGTTAGTTGTGAACGAAGCAGATGCAGCGAAAGCTTTGGAGCAATTGAAAGCATCGGGTGAAGAAGCGTACATCATCGGCCGTGTAACTGAAGGAGATGCGCGAGTAACCTTCACAGGAGCGGATGTTTAATGGCGAACTATCGCATTGCTGTATTTGCCTCCGGGGAGGGAAGCAACTTCCAGTCTCTGGTCGATGCAGCACGCAATGGCGCGTTGAACGCTTCGGTGGAGCTGCTTGTCTGTGACAAGCCTGCTGCACGTGTTGTGCAGCGAGCACAGGATGCAGGTATAGACTGCCATCTGTTTACACCTAAGGCGTATGCTTCGCGTGAAGCATATGAGGCAGAGATTATCGAGGTGCTTGAGTCTAAACAGATTGATCTGGTTGTGCTCGCGGGGTATATGAGACTGCTGACTTCAGTAATGGTGGATCGTTACGCAGGCCGACTAATCAATATTCATCCCTCCCTGCTGCCAGCATTTACAGGCAAGGATGCCATTGGACAAGCACTGGAGTATGGTGTGAAGGTGACCGGTGTGACCGTGCATTTTGTTGACGGGGGAATGGATACGGGGCCGATTATTGCCCAGCACCCGGTTCCAGTGCAGCCGGGAGATACAGCTGAAACGATCAGCAAAGCCATTCATGCAGCTGAGCAGCAGCTGTACCCTGAAGTGGTATCCTGGTTTGCGCAAGGTCTGGTTCAATTAGACGGACGCCATGTCACCATTACCAAACCGGTTTGATATTAAGTTGAGATTTTTTCCGCACATGAACAAAGAGAACAGAAATAAGCTGGAGAAGCGAAGCGTTCGCCTGAAAGCTTTCTGAAAGAAAGCTGCATCGGAAGCATAGGCCTATCACCGGATTTTTCCCTTGAGAAGGGAAATCAAAAAAATCTGGGGATAACAGCGATTGGAAGGTTGTTCTGTCATCGGAGTGTTCTGTGTAAACATCTTAGTTCAACTTATATAACAGAAGTCGAATGTTGGTACGCATTTTGTGATATTTCTCGGGAAATAAATCGGCTGTGTTTCGTCAGGAAACGCGAAGCTTATGGGACATTAAAGGAGGAGCATATTGTGAGTATCAAAAGAGCGCTGGTCAGCGTATCGGATAAAACAGGCATCGTGGACTTTTGCCGCGAGCTGTCGCAAATGGGTGTGGAGATTATTTCGACAGGAGGTACAAGCAGCCTGTTGTCGAAGGAAGGCGTTCCTGTCATCGGAATTTCGGACGTGACCGGATTCCCGGAAATTATGGACGGACGTGTCAAAACATTGCATCCGGCAGTTCACAGCGGATTGCTTGCTGTTCGTGATAACGAAGAGCATACACGCCAAATGCAGGAGCTTGGTCTCGGTTATATCGATCTGGTTGTGGTTAACCTGTATCCTTTCCAGGAAACGATCGCGAAACCGGATGTAGCCTATGAAGATGCCATCGAGAACATTGATATCGGCGGCCCAACCATGCTTCGTTCTGCGGCGAAAAACCATGCCTTTGTCAGCGTTGTTGTTGATGCTGCAGACTACAGCCAGGTGCTGGAGGAAGTTCGCAGCGGTGGAGATACCACCCTTGAAACTCGCAAACGGCTTGCGGCAAAAGTGTTCCGTCATACGGCGGCTTACGATGCACTCATCTCCGACTACCTTTCCAACGTTAATGGCGACCCGCTGCCAGAGCGCTTGACGGTTACTTATGAAAAGCTCCAGGATTTGCGCTATGGCGAAAATCCACACCAACAAGCAGCATTCTACCGCAAACCGCTGGCTGCACAGGATACATTGACAGCAGCCGAGCAGCTGCACGGCAAAGAGCTGTCCTACAATAACATCAACGATGCCAACGCAGCATTGCAGATCGTCAAGGAATTTGAAGAGCCTGCTGTGGTGGCTGTGAAACATATGAACCCTTGCGGTGTGGGGATCGGCGAGAGTATCTATGAGGCGTACAGCAAAGCTTATGCTGCTGACCCAACATCGATTTTTGGCGGCATTGTCGCAGCAAACCGCATCATCGACAGCGATACGGCGAACAAGCTGAGCGAGATTTTCCTGGAAATCGTACTCGCGCCTGATTTTACCCAGGAAGCATTGGATATCCTGACGAAAAAGAAAAACATTCGTTTGCTCAAAACAGGTGAGCTGAGTGCAGCTCGCAACCGCGAAAGCCAATTCGTGGTGACATCGATTGACGGCGGTATGATCGTGCAGCAATCGGACGTACACTCCATTGAAGCGAGCGAGCTTAACGTGGTGACGGACCGTGCACCTTCCGAAGAAGAATTGAAACAGCTGTTGTTTGGCTGGAAAGTCGTTAAACATGTGAAGTCCAACGCCATCGTACTTGCTGCGAACGACATGACCGTAGGTGTTGGCGCAGGACAAATGAATCGTGTCGGTGCTGCCAAAATTGCAATTGAGCAAGCTGGCGAGCTGGCGAAAGGTGCAGTTCTTGCTTCCGACGCATTCTTCCCGATGGGTGACACGTTGGAGCTGGCAGCGAAAGCCGGCATCACAGCAGTTATTCAGCCAGGCGGCTCGATCAAAGACGAAGAGTCGATCAAAGTAGCCAATGAATACGGCATCGCCATGGTATTTACAGGCGTACGTCATTTCAAACACTAGGCACGAAGGTATAAGCTATAATCTGTCATCATAAGTGACAGGTGTTTCAAGGGGGTGTCACCTGTCATGCTCATGACGTATGGGACACTCCTTTTTTCAGGAAGAGATATGATCTGATATGTGTGAACATACCAATACTATTGAAGCGTGGAGGGGAAGAGACGAATGGATATTTTGGTTGTTGGCGGCGGTGGCCGCGAGCATGCAATCATCTGGGCGCTGGCGAAGAGTCCCAAGGCAGGCAAGATTCACTGTGCACCGGGGAATGCAGGGATTGCGCAGCTGGCAGAATGTCATCCGATTGCTGTACTTGAATTCGATAAGCTCAAGGCACTTGCTGTGGAGCTGAAGGTAGACCTTGTCGTGATCGGACCGGATGATCCGCTGGCGGACGGGATTGTAGATGCGTTTGACTCGACAGGCATTCCGGTCTTCGGACCGCGCCGTAATGCGGCAGAGATCGAAGGCAGCAAAACGTTTATGAAGGACCTGCTGCATAAGTATCATATTCCTACTGCTGCATACGAGAAGTTCGATAACTACGAGCAGGCTCAAGCCTATCTGGATGAGCAGGCCATTCCTGTGGTCATTAAAGCGGATGGTCTCGCTGCGGGTAAAGGGGTAACCGTGGCGTACTCCCGTGAAGAAGCAAATCAGGCGCTGCGCAGCATTATGGTTGATAAAGTATTCGGCGAGGCTGGAGCAAAGGTCATTATCGAGGAATTCCTTGCAGGGCAAGAAATGTCGATTCTGGCTTTTGTCGATGGCGAAACCGTACGTCCGATGGCGGCAGCGCAGGATCACAAGCCTGTCTTCGATAATGATCAGGGTCCCAATACGGGTGGAATGGGGACATACTCCCCGCTGCCTCATATTCCGGCCTCTATTATTGAAGAAGCGGTGGAAACGATTATCAAGCCAACAGCGAAAGCGATGGTATCCGAAGGTCGGCCATTCCGCGGTGTATTGTTCGCGGGTCTGATGATCTCCCCGGATGGCAAGCCCAAAACGATTGAGTTCAACGCACGTTTTGGAGATCCAGAGACGCAAGTGGTCTTGCCACGTCTGAAAAGTGATCTGCTGGACATATTCTGGGCAACGGTGCACGGGAAATTAGCTGATATTGAGATTGAGTGGAGTGACGAGGCTGCAGTATGTGTCGTGCTCGCTTCCGGCGGATATCCGGGTCCATACGCGAAAGGTGTCGTTATCAACGGACTGGATGAGGTGCATGAGGGCGTCGTATTCCATGCAGGAACCGCTCGTAACGAAGCCGGAGAATGGGTAACGAATGGTGGGCGAATCCTGGGGGTTGTTGGCCTAGGCACAGATATTGCGGATGCAAGAGACAAAGCATATGCACAGGCAGAGCGTATTCAGTTCGAGGGCAAACATCAGCGCAGCGACATTGCAGCGAAAGCTTTAGTATAAGCCGCATACGAATACGCAGCATTCAAGCGGTGAAACCCGCGAGAGTGCAAGCAAAATAGCGTTCCAAACCTATTTGAACAAGCCCGTACGATGGGGTACCGAAAGGTATTTGCATCCTGCGGGCTCTTTGCTGCGTAATACTTTATATTGAGTTTAAGCGGTCAGGACTTAACATACATATAGACTATTCTGTGAACAATAGACTGTAAGCTTGATCCAAACCATAACGTGCAACTGGATGGTTTGGATCAAAACATGATATACTTTTCGGAAACAGGAATCGGTACGGGGGGAGGTGGATATCTATTGGGTAGGCGATATTGTAAATTGTCCAAATGGAGAATCTAGGTGGAGTTGATCAAGGAACAATGGACAGCATGAGGGGGAAACAAACCCGCTTGGAGTGAAGTCGTTTCTAGACGTCATGGACGTATTGACTTCATCTTGGATTCCTGTTTTAGATTTACAAGGTCATTATGCGATGCATTCAGAAATGATCATGAACTGATTTTTATATACGTTTGGCATATTAATAGTCTTAGGCTATTAACTTCAGGCACTAAACAGCGTATGAATGGTTAACGACATAAACGTTACTATACCGCGCTGTAACTATCTTTGGAGGTGAATCCCTGAGGATCGGGGAAGTCTTTGGACATAATTACCATATTAAATATCGCATTACTTATCATCTTGATTGTATTGACTGCATTTTTCGTGGCATCGGAGTTTGCAGTGGTCAAGATTCGTACATCAAGGGTGGATCAACTGGTTGCCGAGGGAAATAAACAGGCTGTGTTAGCCAAAAAGGTTGTCTCGGATCTCGATTATTATCTATCTGCCTGTCAGCTTGGCATTACCGTTACCGCCCTGGGACTCGGGGCTTTGGGTAAACCAACGGTGGAGAGATTGCTGTATCCGGTGTTCAGCTATCTGGACGTACCTGCCTCCATCTCGGCGATAGCTTCTTATGCGATAGCTTTTATTCTCGTTACGTTTTTGCACGTTGTTGTGGGTGAGATGGCACCCAAAACGCTGGCGATTCAGTTTTCCGAAAAACTGACATTATTACTTTCGCCACCGCTGTACTGGTTTGGTAAAATCATGTATCCGTTCATTTGGGCGCTCAACGGTGCATCCCGTGTCATTTTGCGCGGATTTGGAGTGAAACCCGCCGGGCATGATCAGGCCTACTCAGAGGACGAGATTAAAATTATTATGAATCAGAGTTATGAAGGCGATGAGAGTAATCAGACGAAGCTTTCGTATCTGGAAAATGTTTTTGTGTTCGACGAACGGGATGCCAAAGACATCATGGTTCCACGTACCGAACTGATTACACTGAATCAGGATATGACCTATGACGATATTATTCCGATTTTGGATGAGCATAACTACTCCAGATATCCCGTCATTGAGGATGGAGATAAAGATCGCATTATCGGCGTGGTGAATGTGAAGAAGATTTTGCCGGACATGGTGGCGACACGAGCACATCAATTGAGTGAATTCGTGCGTGAAATCCCATTTGTGTCGGAAGTGACCTCCATTCAGGATGCGATGATCAAAATGCAGCAGGAACGTGTGCACATGGCTGTTGTCGTGGATGAGTACGGCGGTACTTCGGGAATCATTACGATGGAGGATATTCTTGAGGAGCTGGTCGGCGAGATTCGGGATGAGTTCGACGCAGATGAAGTGGCAGACATTCAGGAAACCGGGGAAAACCAGTATCTGATCAACGGACGTGTGCTGCTCGATGAACTGGAGCGTCAATTCGGGATGGTGTTTGAGGGCAATGAAGAGATGGATACCGTTGCCGGATGGATTCAGTACCAGAGGGGTGTCGGTGTCGAAAAAGGGGACACTGTGGAACACGGCGACTATGTCTGGACGGTTGTGGATGCCGAGAACTATCACATCAAGCAGGTGCTGCTTGAGCGTGTACAGGGCACTGAGGCTGAAGAACCTGCAAGCGATCTGGCTTAATGTTAAGTCTCTTGAATATATTTTTATTTCTAAACTTAATGGAGGTGAATCCCTCAATCTGAGGGAAGTCATTGGACGGAATAATAGCCTTGAATTTATTTTTAGTCGTTGTATTTATCGGTTTGACCGCGTTTTTTGTTGGTGCTGAATTTGCGATTCTGAAAGTGCGGATGTCCCGTATTGATCAATTGATCGCGGAAGGCAACAAAAAAGCAGTGGTCGCCAAAAAAGTGGCACAACATCTGGATTATTATCTGTCTGCATGTCAACTTGGGATTACGATTACGGCTCTCGTGCTTGGAGCCTTGGGTGAGCCAACAGTAGAGAAGATGCTGCATCCGTTATTTGAAAGTCTGGAGGTGCCTGCCGCTCTGTCCACCGTTCTGTCTTACGGTATTGCGCTGGCAGTGATTACTTTCCTGCACGTCGTGATTGGTGAGCTTGCACCCAAAACTTTGGCTATACAGTTTGCCGAGCGGATGACTTTAATGCTTGCACCACCGCTCTATTGGTTCGGTAAAATCATGAATCCATTCATCTATGCTTTGAATGGTGCGGCTCGTTTGTTGCTTGGTATGTTCGGTATCAAACCCGCCGGACATGATACGGTTCACTCCGAGGAGGAACTGAAGCTGATTATGGCACAATCGTATGAGAGCGGGGAGATCAACCAAACCGAGCTGGATTACCTCAAAAACATTTTTGCGTTTGATGAGCGTCTGCTCCAGGAGATTATGATTCCACGCAACAAAATTGTTACACTCAACAAAGATATGCCGCTGGATCAGATTATCGAGGTGTTGAACCAGCATGAATATACGAGATATCCAGTCATTGCACACGGAGAAACCAACCATTTTGTCGGCTTTATTAATACGAAACAAACATTGACCAGTGTGGCCGCAGGCAGGGAGTTCAGTATGAACACCTTCATACATCCGATGCCAAGCTTCTCGGAGCGAACTCCGATCAAGGATGTGCTTGTTCAGATGCAGCAGAGCCGCGTGCATATCGCATCGGTGAGAAACGAAGCCGGGGATACGATTGGTATGGTCACAATGGAGGATATTCTTGAAGAGATTGTCGGGGATATCAAGGATGAGTATGAGCATAAAGATCTGGTAAATCCGCCGAAAAAATTGAAGCTGGTGTAGAAAAGGCGATGAAGTTGGTATGGAAAAGACAACGAAACTGGTATGGAAAGACAATAAAGCTGGTTTAACAAACATGATACTGAGCTTAAACCGACAGGTTCCCGTAGGACGGGGCCTGTTTTTTCATGGATATACTTCCTTAGAACCTGCAAATGAACCGTTTTTAAGAGATTCACAGCACTAAAGTCTTAATTTTAAAATAAATGCTTGCGTAATGGATAGAAATGTACTAATATAAATTTAAAGAATCTTAATTTAAAGATAAATAACAAAGTCAAGGTAAGTTAATTCTTATTTACAGTAAATAAAAGAAGCATACTACAACCAAGATATGATTTATAAACCAAAACCAAGGGAGTGGAGATTATGTTCAGAACGTCAGGCATTCATCACATTACGGCTTTTGTTGACGATGCACAGAAAAATGTAGATTTTTACGCAGGTGTGCTGGGACTCAGACTGGTGAAAAAAACAATTAACTTTGATGCACCAGACGTGTATCACTTGTATTACGGCAACGAGCAGGGCGCGCCGGGGACCATTATTACCTTTTTCCCACAGCAAAATTCAAGAAGAGGTGTTATTGGCTCAGGCCAAACCGGGGTGACCGTCTATGCGGTACCTGCGGGCAGCCTGTCGTTCTGGAAGGAACGTCTTGCTTCCTTTGATATCCCATATGAAAATAAAACGAGATTCGGTGAAAGCTACATTCGTTTCTTCGATAAAGGTGGATTGCTGCTTGAGCTGGTTGAGCGTGAAGGCGGTCAGCCAAGTCAGTGGACATTCAATGGAGTAACCCCGGAGCATGCCATCAAGGGATTCGGTGGTGCTGTACTGTACAGTCATGTGCCTGAGAAAACGATGGAGGTGCTCGTCAGCAAGCTGGGTCTGGAGCAAGTGGGTGAAGAGAATGGCCTGATCCGACTGCGTGCCAGCGGTGATCTGGGACAGATTATTGATATTCAATCGACAGGCATCCAGCGCGGCATCGGCGGTGCGGGTACGGTACATCACATTGCATGGCGTGCCAGAGATTACACCGAGCATGAACAGATTCAGCAGGAGCTGGAGCAAACCGGATATCACCCAACGCCGGTGATTGACCGTCAATACTTCAATGCGGTATATTTCCGGGAGCCAGGCGGCATTTTGTTCGAGATTGCCACGGACCCTCCAGGCTTTGCGCGGGATGAGCCGCAAGAGAGCATGGGCGAAAAATTGATGCTGCCTGAATGGTATGAACCACAACGCGAGCAGATTGAACAACTGCTGCCGCCAATTCAAGTACGTGAGTGGAAGGGAGAGTCCAAATCATGAGTACAGCGACAATGAAACATATCTATAAAGCAGGTGCACAGCCAGATGCACCGACGATGCTGCTGCTGCATGGCACGGGAGGTACGGAGAACGATCTGATTGGACTGGCAGAGATGATTGCGCCGGGAGCCGCTATACTTGGGGTACGGGGCAATGTATCCGAGAATGGCATGCCACGTTTCTTCCGCCGCCTGGCCGAAGGAATCTTTGACGAAGAGGATCTGATTGCACGAACAGCGGAGCTGGGTTCCTTCATCGATGCTGCTGCGGCAGAGTATGGATTTGATCGGAAAAACGTCTATGCACTGGGGTACTCCAATGGCGCTAACATCGCTGCAAGCTTGATGTTCCATCAGGCAGATGTATTCAAGGGAGCGATTCTTCACCATCCAATGGTACCGCTGCGCGGGCTCACACTGCCCGATCTGACAGGATTGCCTGTGTTCATCGGTGCGGGAGAGAATGATCCGATCGTACCTCGGCACGAAACGGAGGAGCTGGCTTCACTTCTGAGCGGGGCAGGTGCTGATGTGCATATGCACTGGGAGCGTCAGGGACATCAGCTGACACGCACCGAGGCAGAAGCTGCGGCAGCATGGTATAAGTCACAGGTGTAATTAGGTATATAAGTATACCGATCCACATCTATAAGATGAGAGTACACATCGACATACAAGCAGTAAAAAAACAGCCTGATTATTGAGATCGGGCTGTTTTTCTTATAAATATTTTTTTATTACAGCGGCGGTGCCATGAGCTAAGAGGCGATGAACCAGCTGCTGGAGCGTATGAACAACAAACATCACAACATTTGTGGATAAGAGGGCGGATCTTTGCGTTAAGAGATTAGGTTATGCGCAAGGAAATGCGCGCGAAGCCAGAGGATTGATATTATACGGTCAGCCGCTGCAAGGCTGGGAGGGGGACCGATCGGATGATGGATCGGGTGTTCTTTTTTTACATAGAACAAGGTATAATCATTAATTGATAATCATTTTCATTTAGGGAACGGTGAAGATAGGGAATAGATGAACGGAAGGTACAAGAGAGAAGAGATAGGATGGAAGATAGAAGAGAGCGGGTTAAAGATAGCAGAGAGCATGAACGATAGAAAATGGAGATAGCTGTGCATCAATGGAGGGAGGAAGGCAAGTTGATGAATCATCATCCTGATTTACATACGTTTGGTTCCAGTGCTTATATTCAAACCCGTGATGGCAGAAAGCTTCATTATATGTCCAGGGGAGAAGGGGAAGTTACGGTTGTGTTTGAATCGGGCATGGGTGTCTCCAGATCAACATGGGGACTGATTGTACCCGCTGTAGCCGAGCAGGCACGTACCGTTGTCTACGATAGGGCGGGAGCGGGACGAAGTGATGTCGATGCTTCTCCTCGTACGCTGGCGCGGATTGCGGAAGATCTGAACGAGCTGCTGGATGCGCTGGGGCCAGGGCCGTTTATTCTGGTCGGACATAGCTGGGGAGGTCCCATTGTTCGTACAGCGGCAGGGGTTAATCTGTCTCGTCTGCGGGGGATTGTTCTCGTTGATCCATCGGATGAGCATTGTGATTTGTATTTTTCCAGGATGGCGAAAGTGGGCTTTGCAATCAATGGTGCACTTATTCCGATGCTGGCTCATCTGGGCTTGTATCGTTTCCTTGGTATCAAAGCATTCCACATGCAGCCTGCTGATGTTGTTGCGGAACACCGACAGGAGGACTTTACCGTACAGGCGGCACGCACGATGGCTGCGGAGGGAAAGGGATTTATACAGGATTTGAAAATGCTGCAGGAGCAGCCTCCCAAGCTGGGAAATGTGGCGGTTAGCCTGATTTCAGGTACACTGCCGGGCAAAGGGGAGCGTAAAATCAGACCCGCCATCGTGAAGGCTCACCAACAGACGGTTAACAAGCTGTCCAACGCCAGATGGGTGAAGGCGGCACAGTCAGGGCATATGGTGATGTTCACAGACCCTGAGGTGATTACGGCAGAGATTATGCGAATGGTGAGGGACGGGGAGTAGAGGTTATCCAATTCTTCACCAGGCGCATGGACAGAGCAAAAGTGATACAATGAAAAGAAAAAACAATGTGTGACATTGTTAGACCATATAAGCGGAGTGTGGAGACAGATGAAACCAGAGAATCAGGAAACAACAGGAACGAGTACAGGAAATGAAGGCTCCAGACATGCCAGTGTTGGCATGGAAGATATCGTGCGCGCACATCATGTGCTGCGTGAAGTGATCGTAAGAACGCCGCTGCAGCGGGATGCTGTATTGTCGGCCAAATATAACTGTAACGTCTATCTGAAGCGTGAAGACCTGCAAGTGGTGCGTTCATTTAAAATTCGGGGCGCCTATAATATGATTCGCAATTTGACTCCAGCCGAGATGGAGAAGGGTATTGTCTGTGCAAGTGCCGGCAATCATGCGCAAGGCGTGGCCTTCAGCTGTAATGCGCTCGGAATTCACGGCAAAATCTTTATGCCAAGCACAACGCCGAATCAGAAGGTGAAGCAGGTGCGTCGTTTTGGCGGCGATAATGTAGAGGTTGTTCTGATCGGAGACACGTATGATGATGCTTATGCTGAAGCAATGCGTGCGTGTGACGAGCAGGGCATGACCTTTATTCACCCGTTCGACTCACCGAAGATTATTGCGGGCAACGGTACGGTTGCGATGGAGATTATGGAAAGTCTCGATGAGCATGCAGATTATGTATTTGTAACGATTGGTGGCGGTGGTCTGGCAGCCGGTGTGGGAACGTATATGAGAACGGTCAGCCCTGACACTCAAATTATCGGCGTTGAGCCGCTAGGCGCGGCTTCTATGAGTGAAGCGATGTTCCGCAAGCAGGTGGTCACACTGGATGATATTGATAAGTTTGTCGATGGTGCGGCGGTGAAACGGGTTGGCGATCTGACCTTTGACATCTGCAGCAGCATTCTGGATGACATCGTTAAGGTGCCGGAAGGCAAAGCCTGCACAACCATTCTGGAGTTATATAACGAAAATGCCATCGTGGTGGAGCCTGCCGGTTCGCTGGCTGTTGCTGCACTCGACCAGTATCGGGAACAGATTGCCGGCAAGACGGTTGTTTGTGTAATTAGCGGCGGTAACAATGACATTGACCGGATGCAGGAGATCAAGGAGCGTTCCTTGATCTATGAAGGGTTGAAATACTACTTTATGGTGAATTTCCCGCAGCGTGCAGGGGCTTTGCGCGAGTTCCTGGAGGAAGTGCTTGGTCCGAATGACGATATCGCCAGATTTGAATATACGAAAAAGCATGACAAGGAAAACGGCCCGGCCCTGGTCGGCATCGAGCTGATGTACAAAGAGGACTACCAGCCGCTGATCGAGCGCATGAACCGCAAAGGCATCGCCTATACAGAGCTGAACAAAAACCTCAATCTGTTCAACATGTTAATCTGATGAAGGATCTCAGCTGGTTATAAGACAGACAAGCAGAAAGGGGCATTTGGTGACAAGTGAAACCAACGACAGAGTCAGCTGTACCCAATTCAACACCTCAGCTCCGACCTGCCCGGAAGGAAGATGTGGATCAGATGCTTCCGCTGCTGGTGCAGGCGATTGACGATATTGCTTATGCACTTGCAGGTGAGGGTGATCTTGAACGGGCGATGCACATTTTGCGGGAATTGATGACACAGGAGCATAACAGGATCAGTTATCAGAACATTACCGTGATGGAGCAGGAAGGGCAGGTTGCTGGAATTCTGGTAGCTTACGCGGGGGATGATGCGGACCGTCTGGATCAGCCGATTCTGGATCGGCCTGGACGGGATACGGACGAGAAGTATGCATTGGTAAAAGAAACCCGTCCCGGGGAGTATTATCTGGATACTCTCTCGGTAAGCGAGTCATTTCAGGGGCAGGGCATCGGCCGTGCACTGATGGCTGCTTTTGAGCAGCAGGGGAAAGAACTCGGCCACACACGGGCAGCCCTCATCGTAGAACAGGACAATGGACGTGCGAGGCAGCTGTATGAACGGCAAGGTTACGTCCGGGATGAAACCATCCTCATTGGAGGACATGCGTACGATCATATGATTAAACCGCTTTAAGCGGTTGTGTTACGTGGTCTTTGTCAAATATGGCTAAAGGCGAAGGCCGGAGACGGTAGGCTACTGGCTACGGGCTCGAGGTGGATTCTCAGGACACAGGACAAGGATAGTCATGACGTTTCCGCATTTGCTGCACATAGGAACACAGGAACAACGGGATACGCAAAAGAAAGAAGACGAGACCCCCTCATGATGAGGTGGGTTTCGTCTTTTTGCTGTGTGTACCGACAGAGCGATTCGGCTAACGATCTCAGATGACGCTATTTCGCCATTTTCAGCTCACTTTAACATCTAACGAATCTGAGAAACGTTATTTCCACTTTTTATGCCGAAAATCGCAGGTTTTCACTCATTTTAGATGAAATAGCGTCGCTGGAGATCGTTACATTGCTGAACCGCTCAAAAAACGCCAAATAAGGCTTCTGGGAATCGTTAGAAAATGTTGTGCCCCGCAAACGCAGTCTGCTGCGACTCGAAACATAGGGTTAAGCACTCTGAAGAAAGCTGAAGCATTTAACGCAATCTAAAGTACTCGAAAGCAATCTGAATCACTGCTGAATCACTCTAAGCATGTAAATAACTCTGCACACCCATTCATCTAGCTCACGTTATGCCATTCAGCAATCACCGTCTCATCGCAACCTCACACTACTAGTTCCAAAACTCACTTCTAGGCATATTCTGTTCCAGCCAGTTTTCGACCGCTTCGGTTTGTTCATACTTGGATTCGGCGACGACATCCATAAAAGCATTCAGCTTTTTCAGAAAAGCACTGTCCTTGGAGGAGTTGCGCTGTAAGACAGCTTTGTAACCTTTTTGAGCATTCGCATCCATGATAGTGGTGTCATAATCGAACAGAGGTGTATTATCCAGCCCATAAAAAGTATAAAAGGTATACTCGTTCAGCAGCATCTGTATCTGCTGCTTCCGATTGGACTTGGGATAATCATTCAGGAATTGTTCCTGATTCAGCGCACGATTGAGCATCTCCTGATATCCAATCATGAGGCCTCCATCCTCCGTAGAAATATTGCTTGTTTCCACGGCCATGATTCGGATGTACTGTTTGATATCCTTATTCACGTAGGAGGTATATTTGTCAAAAGCAGCGTAATTCATGATTGGATACAGCGAGCCCTCGATCATCGTCAGGCGGTAACCACTGTCTCTGGCTTGCTGCAGCAAGTTGCGCAGCGTGTTGTCTTTGGTGCGGGCCATCAGTTGGGTGAAGCTGTTATTCCACTTATAGATTTTCAACATCTGATCCTGTACATTCGGAACAAGCATACGATCGGTCATAGCAGTCAGTGCCTTGATCCGAGCGTTCTCCAGCTGCATTACCATTAGTGTTGCATGATACGGGGTCACCTGGCTGATCTTGGATTCAAGGTAGCGATCGGCTGCGGGCAGACCATTTTTTTTGTAAAGCATATTCTGAAATGATTTGTAGATCGCGGATGAACTGGCTGTTGTAACCTTGGTCTCCGCAGCCGGGGCAGCAGAAGCGATGCCAGTGACTGGAGCAGCGGCCGTTTGCAACAGTACAGCTATAGCCGTGGCGGTAAGCAGCGTGCGTAAACCTTTATTTTTAAAATAATGTAAAGATGATGTCATCCGTATAAACCTCCTGCAATTCTGTATTATTAGGAGCGATCGAAGTAAAGGCTGCATAGGAAAATAAGTCCCCTGCCTGAGCAGTCGTGGTTAACCATTACCCACAGATTACATTAATTGGCACACAAAGTGGTTGCGGAATAATGACAAATTCTTCTGTTATTTTTAACTTTTCAAGGTAGATAACAGGTAAATTTTTCTGCGAAAATAATTTTTGGGCAGACCGGAAACTTTTTATCGAATCGGAACGTCTTAGATGTGCATAGGAAAATACAGGAATTCACCAATAGCAAAGCTAGTCTATACGATGTTACTAATTATGGAGAGAATGGGGATACAGGTATGAGGAAAGCGGGAGGAAATCAAGTCAAAAAGGTGATGTCAGCGTTGGCCGTGTCGGCCATGCTCATGTCTGCACTGCCACTGTCGGTGATGGACGCAGCGGCAAGAATCAGTATCTATATTAATGATGCCGAGCTACCATCTGCTCAGGCTCCAGTTATGAAGGCTGGGCGCGTACTTGTACCGCTGCGGTCGATTTTCGAAGGATTGGATGCAGATGTAAAGTACAGCAATCAAACGAAAAAAATTACAGCAACACGCGGGGATCAGGAGGTTTCATTAACGCTCGGTTCCAAGGTTGCATATATCAACGGACAGCTCACCATGCTGGATGTGCCTGCGAGTACAATCAAGGGAAACACGATGGTGCCGATTCGTTTTGTGAGTGAAGCGTTTGGCGAAAAAGTATTCTGGAACTCACGGAATCAGCGTGTGGATATCAAAACAACATCATCAACGCCTGAAACGCCAGTAGATGATACGCAGTTTGCGGCCTGGAATATATATGGCGCGGTATCCGGCAGCAACGGAGATGGTCGCGATCTGACGGTAAGCTTTACACGTGCGACTTCGGAAAAAACCGTGTCTGCGTACCGGATTATGCTGGTAAAAACGCGTGATGTGAACAGCTTCAATGAAAAGACGGCCTCAGCTGTTCCTTCCGCAAATTATACTTCCATTACGCCAAACGGCAGCAATCCGAAGCTCACACTGAATGCTCAGACACGTGACGTTAACGGAGATTTGCTTAACGGCAATGAAAGCTACCGTCTGTATGTATTAACCGTAGGCAACAGCAGTAATAACTACAAAAATATATTGAACTGGTCTTCCCAAGTTCTAAAGCTGAACCAGGTGAAATCTTCCGTTCAGGCTGTAACGGGGCTGCGTGTAGCTGACGTAAACGATTATGGCGATGGCCGAGATATGGAGATTAATTTTACACAGCCAAGCACGACGTCCAATATTACGTATTACCGCGCATATGTAGTGAAAGCAAAGGATGCCTCGACATTTAATCTCAATGCGGCTAATAAAGTATCCAGTGCCAATTCTACGATCATCTACAAAGGCAACTCAAGTGCAGTTAAAGCTCAGCTGACTTCCTCATCCCGGGATACTTCTGGCGAGTTGATCAAAAGCGGAACAGCCTATGTGGTATACATCATGTCAGTGAGTGCGAATACAACAATGGATAGCAAGCTATCCACATCATCATCTTCCCTGACGTTGTCCGTGAATACAGCAGCAGCTCCAGTGATTACACAAGTCAGAGACATTTCAGATTATGGAGATGGCCGCGACATTCAGGTAAGCTTTAACCGTGTATCCGATGAGTCGAAGGTGGCAAACTATCGTGTGTTCGTTGTACGCAATTCGGTAACCAGCAGCTTTAACCTGAATACAGCAAGCAATCTGTCTTCCAGCCTCTATTACACGGTAAATAAAACGGGCAACAACATTACTGTAACCTTGCCTTCCAATATGCGGGATACAAGCGGTTATAACATCACGAATTTGCAGGATTATCGAATCTATGTCATGGCAGCAGGCAGTCAGCAAAATAACTACACCAATGCACTGTCGGCTTCTTCCAGTGTATTGAGATTGACGTCGAATAGCACTGCAGGTGTGGTAAGCAACCTGTCAGTTGCAGATATCGGTGACAACGGGAACGGTTCTGATCTGCGCGTAACATTCAACAGAGCGTCGGATGAGTCCAATATTTCGCACTATCGCGTGTTCGTGGTACCTGCCAGCTATGCGGGAAGCTTCAATCTGAATGCAGCCAATTCGTCGAATTATTACACTCAGGTAAACAAAACGGGCAGTAATCTGTCAGTATCACTGCAATCGGGCACTAGAGATACCATTGGAAATCTCATTGTTAACGGGCTTCCTTACCGTGTGTTCGTCCTGTCCGTGAACAACAACGGCAATTGGAGCCAGAATGCTTTGTCCTCATCATCGGTTCAAATTACACTGACACAGAATGCAACGGTGCCGGCTCCGACGAATGTGGCTGCAGCTGATGTTGGCGATAACGGTAATGGTAGTGACCTGCGTGTGTCGTTCAATAAGTCATCCAATGAGACGAATGTAAATCATTATCGTGTGTTTGTTGTCAAAAATTCGGATGTTAGCAACTTTAATTTGAATTCTGCTTTAAATAATGGATATTACACGTACAGAAGCAAGACGGGAAGTAATCAGACTTTCAATTTAACGGATAATGTCAGATCAACGGACGGAAATCTTATAGCAAACAATATTGATTATCGAGTGTTTGTTGTGGCGGTGAACAATAATTCTTCTCAGTCCAGTACAATCTCATCGGCATCGGCTGTAGTGAGATTGAATAGCACATCTGCTGTAGCAGCAGTAAGCAAGGTAGATGTAACTGTTAAAAATCAAGGGCAACAGGCAGGCAATGCTTCAGATGTGACTGTGAATTTTGCTAAGGCAGCGAATGAAACAGGCATAGCTAATTATCGTCTATTTATAGTACCTGCAAATTATGTAAGTGGCTTCAACTTGAGTTCAGCTCTCAAACTTGGGTCAGAAGGATACTCTGATCAGCCAAAAGCAAATGCAGGTCAACCGATTGGATTGAATACAGGGTATAAGGATATTAACGGCAAAGATCTTGTTGTTGGACAAAATTATCAAGCCTTTGTTATGTCTGTATCCGAAAGTTCTTCTCGTTCATCAAGCTTGTCACCTGCTTCTAATGTATTTAGTATCTATGCCCTAGCAACTCAAGCTCAAGTGGCAACAGGATTATCGCTTCAAAATACAAGTACAGTTGACAATGAGAGCTACAAACTCACATTTACTCCACAAACTGCAGAAGGTAGTAACCAATATCGCTTATTCATTGTTCAAGGATCAGATTTGGATCTTTCATCAGCAGTTTCTAACAACAACTATCGAACACTATCTCCTCAAGAATTGGCAGCAGGTGTGGTCGACTTATCGGCAGTATCAACAATAGATTCCGCTGGTGCTAAAATTGCAGTTGGGGGAGAGTATAAGGCATATATTTTGTCATTTGCTACAGATGCCACCAAGTATAAACATGCACTTTCAGGTTCGTCGAATGTAGCTAAGCTAGAAAAAGCCGCATCTACTCAAACTACAAATCCGGATCAAACGAATACCACAAATACACCTGGTGATTCGTCGGGAACGCCTACAGGACAATCATCTACAACAACTCAAGGTTAATCTCTATATAACATCTTTTCAGCTCCCTTTCCATTTTCGGAAAGGGAGTTTTTCCTTTTCTCCGTTATCGCCACACGACAGCATCTGCCAACGTCATGACCAATGTCCTTATTTTCGGACAATTATAGCGCTGAAAAGGGTTCCTTGGGCCATTGCTGATCTGTGATCAAACGACCGATAATAAAAGGCAGAGAGGCATTAGCTCATAAGCTGAAAGGAAGGATGGCATGTTAGCGTTTCGTTTGACAGGGCGGCCGGATTCAAGAATGCCTTTGTACCTGTACGGTGTGGGTACGCAGGAAGAGAAGGGATTGCATAGACCGGACGGTTTTCCGGTGTACCAGCTGTTTATGGCACGAGGTGGCGGGGGGCGGTTTAACATTGAGGGAAGAGGGGTTCTTGTTATTGGTTCAGGTCAATTGTTTGCACTTGAACCGGGAATAGCTCATGAGTATATTCCTCATCCCAAAACGAGCGGTGAGCTGGCGTGCATCGGAATCGGCGGTGAATCAGCGGCATCGGTGCTTCAGGCTGCAGGATTGGTTCGCAGGGAACCTGGCATCGTATCGGGGTTTGATGTGATATGGTCACGGATGACGGAATTGTGGAAGGCGCTGGATCAGGGCAAGATGTCGATGTGGAGTATCTCTGCCTTGGTATACCAGTTCATTCTGGAACTCGCTCAGGCTATGCCTCAAGAAGCACTGTCAACTTTTCCAGCGGCAGCGCCAAAAATCAGGCACTTATCCAAGGAAGCGGACAGTGCAGGGCAAGAGAGCAGCGTGTCGGGAATGCAGCTGCACCCGGATGCTGGCCAACAGGGGCTCAACCGGGCTATTGCCTTGATGCAGGCTCATTATCAGGATGATCTGTTATTCAAACATGTGGCTGATGCAGCAGGTTACTCTGTACAGCATCTAAATCGCCTGTTTCATCAGCACTACGGTGTGACAGGGCATCAGTACATGCAGCGCTGGCGTTTGCATAAGGGAATGGAGTGGCTGAACGAACATCCTCACGCGAGTGTGAAGGAAGCGGCAGAGAATGTAGGCATGGAAGTAAATTATTTTATCCGGATGTACAAACGTGAATTCGGGGAGACGCCGGGCAAAGGTGTAAAGCAGCGCAATCAGCTCAAGCTGGAGCAGAGTCTTACGCTGCACCACAGCAGTAGCCCGAAACCTCTGGTAGAGGGATGAGAAGCAAAAAATTGATTAATCAAATGGCATAAACTGAATTAGTGATTTAAACTATCAAAACGGCAGCCATATAAAAAGGGACCTATTCGGTCCCTGTTAAACTTCCATTGTAGTAATGACCACCAGTGAATATGTGCCTGTCTGTGTCCTTTTATGCCTGTTTCTTTTGCCCGAATAGCGGTCTCATTAGAGCCAGTCCAACAATGCCAATGACCGCACTCACCCACGGGGCCATGTAGAAAACAGGAAGTTTATTTCTAAGCGGGTAACCGACAAAGAGTACAAGCACAACGATGACGATAAAGATGAGGATGCCTCCAACGTTGACTTTGGGCATCATATGTTTGTCCTCGCCCTGGTCGTCTGGTCGTGCTGCTAAGCGACGCAGCATCTCCACCAGTGCAATCCCGCCTACAGCGGCAATAAGGAGGGAAAACAGGCTAATATGCTCGAAAGGCTCGGTATCGCCGTCTGTCATACCGAAGAATAATCCTGCGCAGCCTTGAATGAACAGTACTACGGATATAGCTGCCCAGGCGATCATCACATACCATTTAGGTGTTCGCTGCGCAGGCTCTGACGTATTGTCATGATCCGCGTGCTGAACGGTGCTGGCATTATTCTTTTTGTTGGAAACTGTACTGGAATAATTTCTGCCCGTATTTGTCCCTGATTGGACGTTTGGCTCAGCATCACCTATTCCCAGCTGCATATAAATATCCTTTTCCAGATCAGGTCCATACAATTCGCGAGCTGGTTTGTTTGACTGCTGTGCCTGTACGATGGCTTTACCTGCGGCGAGAATCCATTCTTCCTGAGTTCTCTCGTCTGCCGGTGACTGCCGTGCAATGCTGCTAATCTGGTTATACAGTTTTACGTTATCTGGTGTCATTCGACTCATCTCGGTGATTTGCCGATTTTGTATTTCTTTCAGCTTCTTATACGAAATCCCCAATGTTGCTCCCCCTGTCCTCACACGTTCTGATCCTCCATATTCATGAAGACCCTGACGGTATTTTAGTATACGGGAAGGGCTGTCGTTTCGCAAAGTCATTCCTTATAAAATAACTGCTTGTGGTTCACCCATAGCCCGATGCAGGCTAGCACAACACAGGTACATAAGAGCACCAGCTTTCCATGATGCTGAATCCATGCAAGCAGATGTGCCATGAGCTCATTCCTTTCGGTGAAAGGCGTTCCAGAGGGGATGCCTTTGATTTTGGTTGTATTTTCCCCTTGTGAATCTGGAATATACACAGACCGTTCCGAAGAAGCAACGATTCTGTGAACGGTGAATAAAGAGCTGTGCAATCCACCACAATAGTAGCAATTTAAAACCGAAATGACGGACAGGAGGGAGCTCAAGATGGACAAGCAATCAGAACTGACACGCAAAATGCTGCTCAACAGTAATTCCCGTGGTGTTAAGGATGAGGTAGTGCCAATGAATGAGACTGTGGACGATGCGGAGTTTGGGGAAGAGCTTAACGATGACAATCTGCAGGGCAGAAGCTTCTGGGACAACGATGGTGAAGGTCAGCAGCATGAATGGAATGGCCGAATCGAGACTCATGCGATGTTCCGTAGGAGTTACGAGTAGGAAAGAACCATGGACTATACATGCAGAGGAAATAACTGCTACAGGAACCAAACAGCGTAAATTACGAGCCTTGCTGAACATAGCCAGGCTCTTTTTTTTGCAGGGGGAATGGCTCAAAAAGAGAACAACAGCATACGACAAGGAACGATCATTTCTCGCGTTGACTTACGGGTAAGGGAATGATAATATACTAATATCTTCTTAATGCTTACTAAACTTATCGGATTAAATACAATTAACATAAGAACGATAAACGTCAAATAGATTGCATTTTCACCAAGGAAAGGGGAAATCGGTATGGAACGTCAGATCAGCATCCGTCACGGCGAAGAGGAGTTAACCGCGACCATTCACTATCCGGTTGTAAAAGATATCAAAGAGGAGACACGTCAGCAGCGTGTGCCTTTGGCGGTCATCTGCCACGGCTTTGTGGGAAGCCGAATTGGTGTGGATCGTTTGTTTGTAAAGACAGCGCGCGAACTCGCGGAAGACGGATATCTGGTGCTTCGTTTCGATTACATCGGCTGCGGAGAGAGCAGTGGTGAGTATGGGGCAGAAGGGCTGGAGTCCATGGTGTTGCAAACCCGTTCTGTACTGGATTATGCTGTGAACTGCAGTGATGTAGATCCTACACGTGTCACTTTGATTGGACACAGCTTGGGTGGAGCTGTTGCGCTATTGACGGCTGTTCGAGACAAACGGGTTAAAAATCTCGTGATGTGGTCTGCTGTCGGTTATCCATTCAACGATATTGTAAAGATTACAGGCCGGGACGTGTACGATGAAGGCGTGAGAAAAGGTGCTGCCGATTATCTAGGTTACAAATTCACACCGAAATTTTTCGATTCGTTGGCAGAACATCAACCATTCCAGGAAGCCGTGAAGTTCAGCGGGGATGTGCTGGTTGTACACGGTACTTCCGATGAGGTCATCCCGGTAGACTATGCGTTTCTGTATCAGAAAGTTTTCTGGATGCGTCAGGAAGGGCGCTGCGACAAGGAGATTATCTTCCAAGGCAATCATACCTTCTCATCAGGTAAAGAGCGGGAACAGCTCATTACTCGCACAAGAGAATGGCTTGGAGAGCGTCAGAAGATTGAAGAGAACTGGCAGCACTGGATGATCTAAGCGATCAGTCAAACGTCATCAATCAAAAGTCACGGGGGGTAGCTTGGAAAAGCGCCTTCTTCGGGGTAAAATAGAGAGGTAAGCATCCTATCCGTGTCTGGAGGTTGGCAGCGATGACATTACCCGCACTATTCATTGCGCATGGTTCTCCCCTGCTTTCGGTGGAGAGCAGTGACTACACTCAATTTTTGAACCAGCTTGGAGAGAGGCTGCCGGCTCCAAAGGCTATCGTTGTTTTTACTGCACACTGGGACTGTCCTGTGCCTTCGGTGACGATGGATGAGAACCATCAGACCCTGCATGATTTTTACGGATATCCTTCAGCAATGTATAACATACAGTACCCTGCAGTCGGGCAGACTGAAATTGCGAACGAGATCTGTGCGTTATTCTCCCGAAGCAACTTGCCATATCAGCCTGTTCTTGGACGAGGGCTGGATCATGGCGTGTGGGTGCCGCTGTTGCATATGTATCCCGAGGCCAACATTCCGGTTATAGCGGTATCAGTGGACTCCCTGCGTTCTCCTCAAGAGCAGTATGATATCGGGCGTATGCTGGAGCAGCTCCGGTATGATAATGTGCTGATTGTTGGTAGCGGTGGAACGGTTCATAATCTGAGAATGCTGGCACAGGATGACGAGCCACAGGACTGGGCAATCGAATTTGATGATTGGCTGGGGGAGCGACTGCAGCAGTGGAATACAAGAGAGCTGTTTCAGTATGATAAAAAAGCTCCTCATGCGCGGACAGCAGTACCCTCCTATGGAATGGAGCATATCGCACCTTTGTTCTATGCGATGGGCTCAGCGGATATGTCCCGCACAGCCCGGAGGTTATTTCAATCCTATCCTCATGGCACGCTTAGTCTGAACTGCTGGCAGTTTGGAGACGGCATGTAACCCGGAGCAGATGAGAGTGGAGTACATGAAAATACTGGGATGCAGTTCTCATCCAGTTTGGATGCAAGTGACGTCTTTCAAGTTATTAACGATTAATGAAGTGAAGAATACCGTATAAATAAGATAAAAGGTTCCTCGCGTCTGTTAACGACTGCGTGGAACCTTTTTTTGGTGTTTAGAGACGTCACAGGCTTTTGCTGTAATATCTCAAAGAAGCATGCCTGTATCCTGACTTTTAACACTATTTACGAATCTCGAACAATTCACATTCCGCACGCGAGTGATAGGCCAGCTCGCTGACACTGGATTGCACAACAACGGTTTTCTCATCAAAACGAATGATAATGCCGCCAGAATCAATCTGGTGGTTATCTTTGAATACGCGAATTTTATGTTTTAAAGTCATGGCTTCCTGAAAATCGGCGTCCGTTTCAAGACGGCGTTGAGTTGGCATAGGATACTCCTTTTTACGAACAGACTTTATATTTATCATAATATGGAGTCCGGCAGGTGAGCAAGTGTACGGGACTGGATACCATCAACTTGTATTGTAGCGTTCTGGAAAAAGTGAATGGGTATTATGATTAATATCATTGCCAATTCATAATTGTGCAAAAAAAATAAGGCTGAATAGCTAGAAATTCGCTATATTCATTTCCCAATGCATCAATTAAACTAAGCGTAATCATGTTACGTGTTACGAAAAATCCCATACAGGCGGGGATAGCGGAAAGTTCAATAATTCTTATTGCATTTAGCATGAGGAAATATGAATAAAGGGGAGATAGCGGAGTGATTCAACATGCGTGCCGTGTCTTTTGGAAAATCACATTGGTATTTGTGTTAACGTTTACGACATGTTCCTTGGGGAATGGAACAACGCGATTAGCGCATGCGGCTGCTAATCAACCGTATGTAGGTGAGATTCAGCTCTTTCCTTACAATTTTGCACCAGAAGGATGGACATTCGCTGCAGGCCAGACATTGAGCATTCAGAGCAATTCAACTTTGTTTTCCTTGATCGGAACTTGGTATGGCGGCGATGGGAAGGATAACTTTTCGTTGCCGAATCTGACATCTTTACCCGTGCCTGACGGGATGGGATATTACATTTCAACCGGGGGATTGTTCCCACCACGAGAGGAAGGAATGGTAAGTAATGCTCTGGCGGGCGAAGTGCGTATGTTCCCATACGCTTTTGTACCTAGTGGATGGCTGAAGCTGGATGGAAGCAAGCATAGATCACTGGATTACCCAAGACTTTATGATACGATTGGCTCGGCGTTTGGTTCTTCGGATGGTGAAACGTTTACGCTGCCGTCTGTTGAGATTCCGATACCGGACACCAAGCTGTTTTTTGCTGTGGCAGCAACAACTTCTGCCGAGCAGAATGGGAACGATATCGGTAATGGAACTGGTTATGAGCTTATCGGCGAAACGATACCATTTCTTGTGCCAATGCAGACAACCTGGGAACCTAGTGATGGCAGACTTGTCTCATTAATGGACAACCAAGAATTGTTTTCACTGCTAGGCGAGAAATTTGGCGGTGATGGAACTCGCCAGTTTGGAGTGCCGAATATGAGCAATAATCCTTATGCGTTCCAATATTATATTGTTAAAAACGGTGGTTATCCGAGACGTGTTGATGGTGGAAGTGTTCCGGGTGAGTTGGCAGGAACAAGCACGATCTATACAGTTCCATCTGGTCAGTCTGTACAAATATATAGTTCGGATTTGCTTGGCAATGCATCCGGGAGTGGGGCTTCGGGTGTATCGTTGCGAACGCAGCCTCAGCATGGAACGGTAAGCGATCGCGGTAACGGCTTTACGTATACAGCTGCAAGCAATTATTCAGGGGATGACAGCTTTACCGTCCGTACTTACAACAACAATGGATTCGCCAGCGGTTATTCTACGATCAGGATCAAAGTGGAGGCACCTGTACCCCCAGCGGTGAGTGGGGTTAGCGACGGAGGCATATACAATGGTACCGTAACTCCCGGTTTTACAAATGGTAAGGCGACGCTAAATGGTAGTGAATATCTGAATGGAACACCCATTGGTTCGGAAGGCAGCTACACTTTAGTAGTAACCAACAACTATGGTACAACAACCGTTTCTTTTACAATTGATCTTACACCGCCAACAGTGGATGGTGTAAGAAACGGGGCACGATATACCGAACCGCCTACGATCACCTTCAGTGATGGGAATGCCAAGTTGAATGGTGAAGCATTTAAAAGTGGGAGTCAGGTTAGTCAGGAGGGGAGCTACACCCTGATTGTTACTGACGAAGCTAATAATAGTTCGACACTTACCTTCAGCTATTATGCACCGCGCCAGCTCTTATTTGACAGCGGCGGCGGATCGAGTGTAGACAAGCAAGAAGTGTATTACGGTGATCATGGTATTGAACCCACCGCACCAACGCGAACCGGTTATACCTTTACCGGTTGGTTTACGGATACCCAGCTCACGGTGCCGTTTGATTTTAGTGAGCCGATCCAGTCGAATGTGACGTTGTACGCGGGCTGGAAGCCGGTAACGACACCAGGGGGCGGTTCAAACTCAGGGAACAATGGCAACGGTGGCACAGGGAGCAGTGGGAATGGCGGAAGCAGCGAAAGTGGAGGAGGTTCAGGTTCTAACTCCAACTCTAACTCTGCCCTCGGCACTGAAAATAATGCTTCGAATAGTACGAGTGATACGCAAGTAAACGTATCTATTGCTGCAGGGCAAGCTGCTGAAATTAAATTAGGTACGGGAATGCAGCTCCAGGTCCCAGCAGGTGCAGCCAATCAGCAGTTGGAGATCAAAGCTATCGTTGTGAACACACCACTGACCGGGCTGAACGGCAACATGCGTGTTGTGAGTCAGGTATACGAATTTACCAAAAACATGCAGGGGAACTTTGGCGCTCCAGTGAAATTAACGCTGAGTTTTGACCCTACATCACTCTCGAGCAATGAGAAGCTTGCTGTCTTCTACCAAAATCAGCCCAATACGCCATGGATCATGGTTGAAGGTGGCGTAATCAAAGGGAACACAATTAGTGTAGATGTGAATCACTTTACACGTTTTGCCGTGATGGCTGTTCCAGCAGCTGACGCGAGTCCGATACCTGCAAAAGGTGATTTCAGTGATATTAGCGGACACTGGGCAGCTTCCACCATTCGCCAAGCGGCTGAGCTGGGTATCGTCAAAGGTTATGCGGATGGTACATTCCATCCGGGAGCCCCTGTAACCCGAGCGGAGTTTACAGCAATGCTGGTGCGGATGCTCAAGCCAGCAACTGAGCATATCGATACGGATTCAGCTTCGCCAGTCTTCTCAGATATGGCACAGATCGGGGCATGGGCGCGTGAAGATGTTGCCTTAGCCAGTGCTCTGGGCTGGATTCAGGGAGATATGAGAGGTAACTTTCGTGCCAACGCTTCGATTACCCGAGCAGAGATGGCCGTTATGGTCAGCCGTGCCATGGCGATCACAGATGCTGACGCGGAGGCTTCCTTCACGGATGTAGCAACCATTCCTGCCTGGGCAATTCAGGCAGCAGCTCAATTGCAGCAGTCGGGGATAATGAAGGGCCGAGTCAATGGGGCTTTTGATTCCTCAGCTCCGTTGACTCGCGCGGAAGCAACTCAGGTTCTGATGAGAGCCGAAGAAATGAAATTCAAATGATATTATGTGTTTAAATTATATAACATCGTTAGCAGCGGCTTCCTCTGGGAAGCCGCTGCTTTATTTGTTGTGGTGAACAAGATGCGGCCAACTTACAAATCAATAAAAATCCTGCTCCGTGGAAGGAGCAGGACCGAGGTTTTATAATTTATTTAGATTACGCTGTTTTCTTCGTTGGTGTAATGGTTGGTGTCGTAGGTGTCACCGTTTTGTTGCGGTTGAACAATCCGCGAAGGTAAGGCAGAACCCAGTGATCCAGACCGATTTTACCAGCATTTGCACCAGCTACGACGATGAAGATTTCCATCAGAACCAGTTGAGCGTTAGTGCTTACTGTACCCGAGAAGAGGAACGCGAAGTTCATGACCATTGCCATCAGAGCTGCCAGGGTTGTGAAGCATCCAAGGAGAAGTCCCAGACCTACAAGGAATTCACCAAGCGGGATAACGAAGTCGAACAATCCGGCATTCGGAATTGCGAATTTTTCAAGGAATGTTGCCCACCAAGCTTGAACGGCCGGGTTTTCACCTGTTGCTTTACCAAGTGCTCCTGCGAGGAAACCGCCAGCTTGGAAACCGCCAGTCAATTTGCTCCAGCCGTGAGTCATCCAGTCGTAACCGATATACACCCGAAGTATTGTCAAAATCCACATTGCCACTTTGTTTTCTCTAATCCATTGGTTGAAGCTGAACATATAAACCACTCCTTTTATGAAATCTAATGTGTGTGTTGTTTTTGTTTTTCTAAGTGATCACCTTTGATGTCTTTATTGTATAGCCGTAAAGGTGTTTTGTTTGTGATAATAATCACAATCTAGTTCAAATTTTAAGTAAGGTTTAAGAAGTTCACATTTCTGACACATTTAATCTCTTAACCTGTGATTCAAAAACGATAAACGAGCTGTATCAAGGCTTTTCAGGCGCAGACAAAACGGGAGCATTGTGATTAAATGGAAGGAAATACGTGAGATGGTTGTCTGCATGAGAGAAATATCACATATGACATCTGAAGGGAGTCAGCCAGATCGTTCAGGAGGTTTTATTTTGAATTCGTTTTCTTGGAAAAAAGCATTGCTGACAGCATCAGGCTGTCTTCTGGCTATTAGCCTTGTCGCTTGTCAGGATAAGGAGCTCGCCAAGGTTCCTCAGCCGGAGCCTGCACCTGCACCAGTGCAGGAAGAGCAGCCGATTGAGCAGCCTGTTAATCCGATGTTTACAGCTCCTTTAACAGGACTAGCTGTGGAGACAGCACCTACGGATCGCCCGCTGGCGGTCATGATTAACAATGCACCTGCGGCACGTCCTCAATCCGGGCTAAGCGCAGCAGACATTATTATCGAGGTGCTTGCTGAAGGCGGCATCACCCGTTTTATCGCGGTTTTCCAGAGTGAAGGCGGCGCAGACGCTGTTGGCCCAGTGCGCAGCATACGTCCGTACCTGATCGAGCTCGGCGAAAGCTATGATGGTGTGCTTGTGCATGCGGGAGGCAGCCCGGAGGCCTATTCTATTTTGCAAAAACAGCAGAAGCAGCATATGGATGAAATTTCGAATGGCGGCCCCTATTTCTGGCGCTCCAAGGATCGCAAGGCTCCTCACAATCTGTATACCTCTGTCGAAAAGCTTAGAGAGGGTGCAGAGAAGAAGGGGTACAGCCATGAGTTTCAATCTCCTGTGTATATGTACGACGAACAAGGGTCTACTTCAGCAGGGGAGGCTGTGAAGCAGTTTGAACTCCATTATTTATTGAATAGTTATAAAGTAACGTATGATTACGATGAGGTTAGCGGACGATATATGAGAATGGTTAATGGAAAGCCCGATGAGGATAAAGATAATGGCCATCAGCTTGGTGCAGCTAACATCATTGTTGCCGGAGCAGATCACAAGGTGCTCGACGATGTAGGCCGATTGGCTGTTAATGTGGATCAAGGCGGGGAAGCGATGCTGTTTCAGAAGGGAAAAATGATTCGCGGGCAGTGGGTGAGGAAAGAAGGGGATATCATTCGTTTCGTGCAGGACGGAGTGGAGATGAAACTTGTTCCTGGTAAAACCTTCATTAACATCGTTCCAAACGCCCCGGAATTTGCAGATCATGTGAAGCTCGGTGAGCAGTCATGATAAGCTTCTGGGTTGATTTTCCTGGAGAAATGTAAACGCAGTGTAAAATTTGAGTCTGATTTTGCCATAATTCCACATAATTAAGATTCATTTCAGGTTTATATGAGAAGAATATAAAAAAGCATCGCAGCTTTTGTACAAACCATGAAACAAATATGATAAGATATCAAAGGTTGTCATTTCATGTTTCATCGGTTATCAGCGCAATTTCTCGAAGAGGGGATAGAGCTATGAAGATTAAGAAGAAGAAGGATATATTTTTTGAAACACTGGAGAACATGGCAGATACGGTGGTTCAAGCGGCAGATTATTTCTCCCAGCATGTTTCCAACCTTCAGGATGTAACTCTTTTTGCTAATGAAATGAAGAAGTACGAGTCGCAATGTGATGACTATGTACACACCATCATTACAGAGCTGAACAAAACATTTATCACGCCGATTGAACGCGATGATATTATGGAACTGACAACAACTCTTGATGACGTATTGGACGGAATCGAAGCTACAGCTTCCCGTTTCTATATGTACCAACTGGTTGAACCGGATGAGTATATCATTCAATTTGCAGAAATTTTGCGTCAATCGGCTTATGAAATTCAAAAGGCGATTCATTTGCTGTCCCAGAAAAAATTGCTGGCGATTCGCGAATACACCATTCGTCTGAACGATCTGGAAAACCAGGGCGACGAGGTATTGCGTAACTGTATCAAGAATCTGTTCGCTACAGTATCCGATCCGATTGAACTGATCAAGCGCAAAGAGATTTATGAACGCCTTGAAACGACAACGGATGATTGTGAGCATGTTGCCAACGTTCTTGAGTCCATCATCATGCGTAATTCTTAAGGAGCCAGAGACTAATGGAAACAACGATTTGGGTATTAGGTATAGTCGTCTTCCTTGCACTGGCGTTTGACTTCATTAATGGTTTTCACGATACAGCCAATGCAATCGCAACTTCGGTATCAACACGTGCATTGACGCCGCGCCGGGCTATTCTTCTGGCGGCTGTGATGAACTTTGTCGGTGCAATGATGTTTACAGGTGTAGCGAAGACGATTGGGGGGAGTGTGACGGACCCCACCAAGCTGGATAACGGCATCGAGGTCGTCATCGTCACCTTGATCGCCGCTATCATATGGAATCTGGTGACATGGTGGTTTGGAATTCCTTCTTCCTCTTCACATGCGCTGATTGGCGCGCTCGCGGGTGCTGTACTCGTTGGAGCAGGTTCGGACAAAGTGAAATGGACGGGCTTTATTGATATTGTAGGCGGTTTGCTGTTATCACCTCTGATTGCTTTTGCGATTGGTTATATCGTCATGACGATTCTCAAATATGTATTTGCCAAACGAAGCCCGCATAACGTCAATAAAGGCTTCCGTACGGTACAGATTTTCACAGCTGCACTGCAGGCATTTACGCACGGTACTAACGATGCGCAGAAGGCTATGGGGATTATTACATTCGCGCTCGTCGCAGCTAAAGTACAGGATCATCTCGAAGTACCGCTGTGGGTAAAAATTTCGGCGGCCACTGCGATGGCACTGGGAACGTCCATTGGTGGATGGAAAATCATCAAAACGATGGGCACGAAAATTTTCAAAATCGAACCGATTAACGGCTTTGCGGCAGATTTGTCGGCGGCCTCCGTTATTTTCACGGCAACGCTGCTTCACCTTCCGGTAAGTACTACACATGCGATTACATCCGCCATTCTGGGTGTAGGTTCCGCTAAGCGCTTCTCGGCGGTAAAATGGGGACTGGCTGGCCGTATAATTATTACGTGGTTTATTACGATTCCAATTACGGGAGCTCTTGCGGGACTGCTGTACTGGATTATTTTCTAAACCGCTCATATAAAGCAACACATCCGTGGATATGTTTTAGAAAACCGAACAATGGTCTGTCTATAACCATGTGAATATCGGGATATGTGGATAATTAATCAATGATATGGAAAATAGGCTGTGCACGAAATTGTGGACAGGCTGGATATGTGGATAGCCATCCGTGGAATGATAAACCAAAAGAAATCTTCCTGTGGATACAGGAAACTGTGTGGATAGGGGAAATGAGAGAAGCCAACCGGGTTGGCTTTTTTTGTTTGTGCTTGTCGTATCAAGCCACAATAAGTCATATCAAGTAAAACATCTGCAGCGATGACTTACTCCGTAAAGAAGACGTGTGAGGCTTGGGCGTTGTATGATAACAGAAAGAACTTTGACAAGAGACAAGGACGTGGTCTACTCCATGATTCGTACACTTGCAATTACGCGGGATCATCAGGTTACCGTGAACATGCCGCTGGAGCAGCTGGAATTGAGCGATTATGCATGGGTATGGGCAGATTTCAACCAGCCGACAGAAGAAGAGAGCCGATTGCTGGATAGATATTTTCATTTTCACCCGTTAGCGATTGAGGACTGTATGCATGTCTTGCAGCGGCCCAAACTGGACTATTATGAAAACTTGCAGTTTCTCGTGCTGCATGCACTGAATCCGGTCACGCTGGAGGCCGAAGAGGTGGATTTGTTTCTGGGAGCCAACTTTCTGGTGTCTTTTCATCATGGGAAGCTGGAAGAAGTAGATGAAGCCTGGGATCGTTTGCTGCAGCATGCACACGAACGAACGATCTGGGCAAGAGGGCCGGTCGCGGCAGCCTATACCGTGATGGACAAGCTGGTGGATCATTATTTTCCGTCCCTGTTTGCCATTGAGGATGAGCTGGCTGAATTGGAAAACCGCGGCGGTCAGGAGTCGGTAGAGGAACTGATGAATCAGGTATTTGACCTGAGAAGTCGACTGCTGAAGCTGAGACGCACCGTTGTTCCCATGCGTGATCTGCTCTATCGGGTCGTGAATTCACAGCATGTGCAGCGATCAGGGGAGCATACGGTGTATTTCACTGATATATATGACCATTTGCTCAAGCTGGCAGATATGATTGAAGCGGATCGGGAGATGACGGCCGATCTGCGTGACAGCTATATTTCGCTGAACTCCAACCGCATGAATCAGATTATGAAAACTTTAACCGTAATTACAACCGTCTTTATGCCGCTCACCTTGATTGCCGGTATCTATGGAATGAACTTCACCCATATGCCAGAGCTGCAATGGAAATACGGATATGGTGCCGTGCTGCTGTTGATGTTTGTGCTGGGCGGCTGCATGGTGGCGTGGTTTGTGAAGCGAGGCTGGTTTAAGTAGGCAGGGGCTAGTTGCCCCTGTCTTGTCTCATTTTATTGTTCTATCCACATGTGAATAAGTCATTTCGTTGATACATAGCTGCTGTGCATAAGTAAAAAGAGTAAAAATACGACCAGTTCTGCCTTAAACGCAGGCTTAATCTACCTCAAGCACAAACGAAACAGTTTGCATTTCCTGCCCGTTCACGACAATCGTGAGCGTATGGAGTCCCGCGTAAAATTTGCGAGTGGTGATCAGCTTGAAGGATTGCTTGGTCGCGACTGGCGTGCGGCCTTCTGGATACATTCTGTCAGAGCATTTGAAGCGCTTGGGTGCCTGCTTGCCGTTAGCCTTCATATAACCGATCTCATATTCAATTCGCAGCATCTGCGGCTCCCCACTTGTATTGACCACATCGAATGAAAAATGAAGCTCCTCCCCTGTCGCGATGGTATCCCGTTCCAGCTTGAGGTTCTCAATATGAACAGCTTCCTGTTTGTTGTAGCCGAACAAGCTTAATGCAGCGGGATGCCCTTTTTTGAGCAGTGAACGACTCGCGTGACGGATAATCCAGTCCGTATGCGGGTGCTGGCCATGCCAGGACTGAGCTAAATCCAGTACGAGATCCGCATGATCTTTGGAGATATCGTTCAGGTGATTGGCGACACTTTTGCGTACATAGAGAGAGTTGTCCTGCCGGAGTGCATGCAAAATGGGAAGCACCGGCGTCGGATCAGCAATAAATTCACCAAGCTTGGCTCCCCATGGCAAACGAGGGCGGCTGCCTTCACTGGCTAACCTGCGAATATGCTCATCACTGCTTTCCGTCCATTCCATCAGCTGTTTGATCGTCTGGAGAGGGTAACGCTGAATAAAGGGGCGCACCGCAAACTCCGAGCTGGAATAAGGTGTAACAAGCGCAAGATACTTTATGGATAGCTCGTATCTGTCTGGTGCAAGTCCATTCACTTCAATGAAGTCAGGTATGAAAAGAAACTCAACACCCCGCAGCTGCGGAGCTGCCTGCCCGATAATATGTAACGCTTCTTCATAATCTGCTGGAAGCACCTGAGTCAAAGCTTCCGTAATGCGACGAATTCTTGCCTTGAATTCGAGTGTCTCCCAGCCCTCGGCAAAGATCAACTCATGAAATTGCTGTGTCTGCAGCTGCGGATAAAACTGGCGAAGCTGGTCAGCGGTCCGATCAACCAGAGCGGGGGTATATTTGTCTTTGAACAGTTCCATGGTCTGCCTCCTTATATGTATTCTCTAGTATAAGTTGAACTAAAGAATTTACACAGACCACTCCGATGACAGAATAACCTTCCAATCGCTGTTATCCCCAGATTTTTTCGATCCTCTTTTCCAAAGGGGAAAATCCGGTGATAAAGGCGACCGCTCCGCTTTTTCAGGTTTTTTCTGTCCTCTCCGTTAACGTGTAAATGAAGAGTTCAACTTATATAGTATACCTCATTTTCTTTGGATGAGAACATATGTTTCTGATAAATATATCTTGAAAAAAATTATTCAGACACCCCGCCTTCGTACAGGGGGTGTCCGAAGGAAACTAGCTTTTGCGTCTTTTGGGGCGCGGTTTTGCAGTAGAGTTTTTGCGGCGTGCCGGAGACGAGGTGCGTTTGCGCTGCGTGCCGTTCGTTTGTTTGCGGCGCTTGCGCGGGCGAGGCTTGGAGTATTCTTCGAAATCAGCGTCTGCTTCACTGCTGCTATTTTTATTTTTGCCAAAAGGCAGAATGCCCATGACAAGCTTCATCATCGGTGCCATCTGCTGAATACCGCCAACGACCTTCTGCATCTTGGCTACACCGTTCATGATGCCGTCAATACCGCCGAAGCGGTCAATCATGCCTTTGAGCTCCCCCAGATTCGCGAGGGAAAAGCCTGAACTACCTGAAGATGCGGGTGTCTGGGCTGGAACAACAGGGGTAACTGGAGTGCCGCCTCCCAGAAAGCTCCCACCCGGTGCACCTTGCCCGTAAGGCACAAGACCGGATGCTTCCACTTCAGCGAAGCCCGGGTATTGCGGATCAACTCCAGGATACATCGGCTGAATCTGGGCTTCATTCAGAGAACGCGGGACACCATAAGGTACATAGGCCGATGTATGGGCCTGCCGATGACCAGGAGGAGCCGGCCGCGGCCGTGTTCCCGGCTGACGATGGTAATAATGCTGTGGCATGAACGATCACGTTCCTTCTATATTGGATTTCGGAATTGCGTTCCACCGAGGGTCCCGGAATGGATTTTTACCGAGATATCATTGGAGTGAAATGAGGAAACAACAAGCAAGGTGGAACTCCCTTTTGATATACTGTATGTCATTCGCGGAGAAGCGGCGTAGGCGAGTGTCACGGGAAACGGGATATTTGCGGATTTGGGCGCAGATGGCATGTAGGGAGCGGGAATGTGCCTTGAGGAAGAAAAATGAAGTTTGGACACAAATTTGTCACAATTTAGTTGTGTAAAATCCTAGAGGAATAATCGGATATAGTTCCCTATAAATGGGGATAAACTGCGATATTTAGGGGTAATGTCCACGAGTGAAGGACAATGATACTGTTTGTAAGCGTTAACATGTGTTTTTATTCTGTAGTGCGTGAAATCGTTAACGCTTGAAATACCAACTCAGGGTAGGTACAATGTAGGTACACAGTAACCGCTAGGGGATGATAAATAAATGCAGCTGAAAAAGCTAAATGATAAAAGTATTGAACAACTATTCGAGGCCATCCTGACACTGAAGGATATTGAGGAGTGTTATGTCTTTTTTGATGACCTCTGCACCGTAAACGAGATTCAATCCATGTCCCAGCGTCTGGAAGTGGCACGTATGCTTGGTAAAGGCAATACATATAACCAGATTGAAGCGGAGACTGGCGCGAGCACAGCTACAATCTCGCGTGTGAAGCGTTGTCTGAATTACGGCAATGATGGTTATAAGATGACGCTGGAACGCCTGGGGCGCTAATTCATGAAGAAGCCGGGTGTACTCATCATTAGTCACGGTTCTCAGGAGAAGACCTGGGTTGAATCCGTCGATGACGCGATTTCCCGGCTGAATCTACCTGAGCCGCTGCCTGTCGAAGCCGGATTTCTGGAACTCGTGGATGGACGTTTAATTCAGGACGGTATCAACCGACTGGAAGCTCAAGGTGTAACGGATCTGCTCGTTGTACCTCTCTTTGTTTCGTCTGGAAGCACACATGTGGACGAGATTGAATACGCGATTGGAGCCAAGGAAGCACCTGAACGGGAGACTGATCTCGAACCTTTCGAGGTACAGGCCCGGGTTCATTTCGGTTATCCGGTGGATGATGATCCAGATATTGCGGTGATGGTATGGGACAAGGTTCAGTCATTGTCACAGCAGCCCGAAAAGGAAACTATTCTGCTTATCGGTCATGGAAGCATCCATGACGGATTTCGCCAGCGCTGGGAAGCCGGCATAGCTTCTCTTGCCCAACGCGTGCAAGATATTAGCGGTGTAGCTTATACAGATTACGCGCTGCTTAATCCCGAGAGTGTGCATGACAAGGCGAAATATTGGAGCGAAGAGCGTGGAAGCCGTGTGATTGTGGCGCCGCTGTTTCTGAGCGCCGGTTATTTCACGCGTCATGTTATTCCAGAGCGGCTTCAAGGTGTGGAGTTCGCATATAGCGGGGAGACGCTGCTGCCTCATCCACTGCTTGGTCAGTGGCTGGAACGGCAAATTCAGTTTTTGTTAGAGCAGTGCAATAGCGCTCAGGATTAAGGAAAGGAATTCGCGTCAATGGCTTTTAATTGTAAGCATCCAGTCAGCATAATGAAAACCACGTCCGAGGACGTGGTTTTTTGGTTCGGATTTTTAGTTAGGCAAAACGTAGTCAGTAAGCAGTTAAATTTAGATAATGAATACGATAAAATCTTGGGATAACAGCGGCTCTCAAGGTTATTCGTCCTTGAAGTGGGCCGTGTAAAGTCTTTGGTTCAGATTAAGAATAATCATTGCATTATTCATTATCTAAACCAGGCTTTGTTCAGGTTGTTCGTAAAGTTGTTATCGTTAAAAGGCACATTGGCGCTTCCGAAGTCCGTTGTATTCAGTGCATTGCGTGCGGCCGAAGTCAGATCATCCCAACCAATCAGCGGCTGAGTTCCTCCGACCACATTGGTTACCCCCAGCTCATGGTTAAGCGGCCAAGTGCTGTTGTAAGAGATTTTCGGATGATCCCCCTGCATATTGCTTGAGCTTGGAGCTACGTTCGTGAACTGGCCGTGACCGGAATAGGCGACGGAGAGCACTTTCGGATTGGCTACAGCGGGATTGTCTACCCACACGACAATGCCTTCCCAATCATGACGATGACCAAATCCGGGAGATGGATTGTCTTTCGGGAAATACCATGCGTACATGATCGCCCACACCCCGTTATGCCAGGCAGAACGGGAGTAGACCTGGCCCAGATTGGAGCTGCAGCCGCCATTGTGTGATCCTGATGTTGCCAAGCCTGCACTTGTGTTGCCTTGTGCATCTACAGCGGGGAAAGGCACGCATCCATGATAAACCTTCAAGAACGGCTGGAAACGCTTCGCTGTAATCTGTGTAGCGGTCACGGGTGTGACCTCCTGAAAGCCGACGACCTGATCATGATTGATCACTGCCGCATCGGCGGTAGTAACCAGAGGCATAAAGGCGAGGAGGGTGACCATGAGCATCAGTACAAGTTTTTTCGTTTTGTTCATCATGCAATTCTCCTTTGCGACATAATGGAGTGCTGGTTGTTATGTATGAGACATGTACTCCCATCTTACTGGAAAAATATTGATTATATTTATATTTTTATATTGAGATTTGTAAATTTGCGGTATATTTATGTCATCATTAAAGGATGCCTGAAAGGGTAGGAGAGATTAATTCGTGTTCAGGCGGGCAGAATTGAAGGATAGGCAGTTTTTTTTGCAAAAACGAGTTGTGGATTACAGGCTAGGACATCTTTACGTTTGGTGATATGATAGAAGTAGCGGTCTATGGAATGAGACGAAATTCCTTTGGCATAGATATGAATGTGGAACGTATTGTTTGGGCGGGATGAATTGAAGTTTAATGTTGTGTTAAATGGCGGCCTTTACTGAAAAGTGAACAAAGCGGATGAGGTCGTTCCGACTCATGGATAATGTGGAATAGGTGGCGTATCAGATGAAAAGAGCTCGATTAATATATAATCCGACCTCCGGCCGGGAAGAAATGAAGAAACGTCTGGCAGATATTTTGCAGCGTCTGGATCAGGGCGGTATTGAGGCTTCCTGTCATGCAACAACGGGTGAAGGGGATGCAACGCGGGAAGCGGAGCTGGCCATTGAACGCGGATATGACATGATTATTGCGGCAGGCGGCGACGGCACGTTGTATGAGGTCATTAACGGCATGGCTGAACGGGAGAATCGTCCGCCGCTGGGTGTATTTCCTTTGGGAACGACGAATGATTTTGCACGTGCGCTCGGTATTCCAAGACAATGGGAAGATTACGTGGATTTGGTCATTCATCAACAGACACGTCCGCTTGATCTGGGCAAGGCGAATGATAAATATTTTATTAATATTGCAGGCGGCGGGTCGTTAACCGAGTTAACCTATGAAGTGCCGAGTCGTCTGAAAACGATGATCGGGCAGCTGGCCTATTATATGAAGGGCATCGAAAAGATGTCGAACCTGTCCCCGCAGGAGCTGATCATTCGTGCGAACGGACAGGAAGAAATTCATGATGAATTCATGCTGTTCCTCATTGCCAATACCAATTCCGTCGGCGGCTTCGAGAAGCTTGCTCCTGGTGCAACCATTGATGACGGGATGCTCGATGTGATTGCAGTGCGCAAGTGTAACCTGGCCGACATGATCCGCCTTGTTACGCTGGCGCTGCGTGGGGAGCATCTGAACGACAAGAAGGTTCTACATTTCCAGACCGATCATATGGAAGTGACCTCGCCAGGACATGTGCTGCTCAATCTGGACGGGGAACTGGGCGGATCACTGCCGGCAACGTTTACGAATCTCAAGCATCATCTGCAGCTGTTCCATCGGTAAAATGAAGCAGCCCCTGTTTGGGGCTGGTGTGGTGGAATTGGTCCGACAGTATTTCTAAGAGGCACAATAGTATATGTAGAGTACATGAGTACTGCTTTAAGAGCGGACTGTTGTGTAAGAGTAAATGTGAGACGTGGAGCGCATGAGCATATGTAAGGGTGCGAGAGTACGGGAATGCGAGATAGCAATAGTATGTGTAAGAGTAGTGCGAATGTATGTGTAGAGAACGATAGTATATGTAAGAGCACTGCTGTTGTGGGAATCGCTTGGTAAGCCTGGAATCGATACATTTTGTGCTAACGATTTCAGGAAGCCTTATTTTGGCGAAATGAGTGCATTTGGAATTCTAACGATTCGGTGAGACGCTATTTGAGGTAAAATGACTCAAAATGGCCGATAAACTCGATTTTACATTGAAATAACGTCTCTGAGATTCGTTAGAATTTTGGAACGTTATTTTTGGCGTGAATAAGCTTCCCAGGATTCGTTAGAATTCAGCGAGCATAAGCGAGCGGTGCCCATCCTTTTAAAAAATTACCTGCATCGTCTCTGGATGACGCAAAATGCGACTTATTGCTGGATTTAACCACTGCCTTTGCAGGCGGTGTACTATATAAGAAAGAAGTGAATGTACGTTGTCTAATATGAACCGTAGCGGTCGTGGAAAAAACCGCCGGAATTCGGCTGCTCCTCAAGGGAAAGGGAAGACTTCAGCGTCCCGTCAGCCAAGTCAATCAAACCAATCAAGAGCTCGTGAATCGGCAGCACCAATCGAAGGATTGCCCGTCAGTAAAAATGAAGAAACCGTCATTGATATCATCGGCATGAATCATGACGGCGAGGGCGTAGGCCGCGCGAATGGTTACACACTATTTGTGCAGGGTGCTCTTCCGGGTGAAACCGTGCGTGTGCGCGTGATGAAAACGAAAAAGCAGTATGGCTACGCCAAGTTGCTGGAGATCGTCAAAGCAAGCCCGGATCGCGTATCCGCGCCATGTCCGATCTATGATCAGTGTGGTGGATGCCAGATTCAGCATATGAGCTATGCTGGTCAATTGGCGTGGAAACGTCAGCTGGTGATCGATAATCTGCAGCGCATCGGGAAGCTGAACGTGTTGGTGGAGGATGAGACTCAGGTAAGCGAGCCTGAACAATCTCCATTCGATGAACAAATCGAAGAAAAAACCAACGAGAGTAATCGAGTACGTCTGCGACTTGAAGGTGTCATGAACGAAGAAGACACTGAGCATGCAATCCGTGTACTGCCAACGATGGGCATGGACGAGCCGTGGCGTTACCGGAACAAAGCACAGGTGCCGATTGGCGCAGCTGAAGGTGGTTTAGTTGTTGGCTTTTATGCAAAAGGAAGCCATCGGATTGTCGACATGGATACCTGTCTTATTCAGCATGAGCACAACGATGAAGTCGTGGCTAAGGTGAAGGAGATCGGCAGCCATCTTGGTATTAGTGCATACAATGAGGAAACAGGCCGCGGGTTACTGCGCCATGTCGTGGTGAAAAAGGCGTTCCGTACAGGCGAGATGATGCTGGTGCTGGTCACGAACGGTCGGGATATTCCACATCAAAACGAATGGATCGGCAGCATCCGCGAAGCGATTCCGCATGTGGCGAGCATCTGTCAGAACGTAAATAAAAAGCAGACAAACGTTATTTTCGGTGACGAAACCCGTGTCCTGTGGGGGCGTGATGTCATCTATGATTATATCGGTGATGTGCAATTTGCAATCTCTCCGCGTTCGTTCTATCAGGTCAATCCGGTACAGACTGAGGTGTTGTATGGAAAAACGGTAGAATACGCCGGACTGAGCGGCAAAGAAACCGTTATTGATGCCTATTGCGGCATCGGAACGATTTCTCTTTTCCTGGCGCAGCATGCGGATCAAGTGTATGGGGTAGAGATTGTGCCCGAAGCTATCGAGGACGCACGAAGCAATGCCCAGTTGAACGAGATGCGCAACGTCAAGTTCGAAGTCGGCGCCTCCGAGGACGTCATTCCGCGCTGGAAAGAACAAGGCATCGAAGCCGACGTCATCGTCGTTGATCCACCGCGCAAAGGCTGCGACCCGCGTTTGCTGGATACCATCCTTGAGATGAAGCCGGAACGCGTGGTGTACGTGAGTTGTAATCCGAGTACCTTAGCACGAGACCTGCGTGTACTGGAGGACGGCGGCTATCGCACGGTGGAGGTAACGCCTGTGGATATGTTCCCGCACACGGTGCATGTGGAATCGGTGGCGATGTTGGTGAGGAATGGTACAGAGGGCTAAGAATGCAGTGATGGGGTGGGTGTGGGGTAATACAGATGAAATGAAAACTGAAGCGTAAAAATACTAGAGTTGGCTAATTGGTAACGAAAAAATATACACGCTAGTCAAGGACACCTGGAGTTGCATTCAGGTGTTTTTATATTAGAAATAAAAAGGATGTATCCAGAGGTTTCCGGTTATTAATACAGAAATATATTAACAACGTGGTTGATTCTAGTACTTGAAAAAATAGTTCCTAATTATGACGATTAAGATGAAAGGGTGTTACAGATGAAAATTAACTAAAATGCAAAGGTTGAATGCCCATTACGGTTTACAATAAACTTGTTCGTGATCTTATTCCTCAGGTATTTTATCACTGAAGGGACCTTGCTGTTGCTTTTTGCGTTCAAAATGATAATACAGCCTATATAGGCAAATTTATTTTGTACAGCGATACAAGATAGCGATGCTTATGAGCGGACCCGACTCGTAGAATAAACACCCCATCCTCGAAACGTGTCGTAGACACCGATTTGATACACTCGCTTCTGAGGTCCGCCTCACGCTTCCGCCTTTTCCTATATCAAGGCAAATGCTGTTCCCACGTTGCACTATGTACGGTGGTCAACGCACGAATGATCTCGAAAATTGGCTGATTTTCTTGAACATAATCTAAAAACTGAGCTTTTAGAAAAGGAGCATTAATAGTGAATTCAATTTCAATGATCCTTATTAAATGACGGCGAATTGTTTAAAATTATTTTAGCGTTATTCTTTAGAGTCTCCCGTCTCTATTGATGGGGGGCTTTTGTTTTTAAGATCGTATTAAGCATTTTTTCTATGTCATCAAAAGTAAGGAGGGAGTAAAGACCATCCACTGCTCTCTCAGGCAAGGAATCTACATTAACAATAGTATGGGTTGCTGCTGTTTGTAAGGCATCATCATCAGCACCACTTATAATCTCACTAGAAGCACCATAATATTTAAAGTTTGCCTCCCGGTTCCAGTGACGCATCTTCAAATGAGCAAATAATGATTTTAGAATGTTGCCTTCGTGTACGACTTGGAGCCTTCTATCAGGACGTAAAGATGTTTTGACCCCTATTCCTGCTTTCAGGCTATTCCAACGACACTTATTTTCGAGGATCTTATATAAATTAACGGCATCCATAATATTTTGAGTACCAAGACAGGATATGGGTATGTTATGTTCATCCAATATTAGGTCTTCTTGTTCTACTATTAATAAATCTGGATTTGAAGTGATCAACCGCACATTGTTTTTAAGTAACGATATTTCCAGTTGTTTTAGCATTCTATCTGTTTTTTCTTCAAAAATTCTACGGAAATCAAATGAGCTAACGTTGGGCATTTTAACGATCAACACGTCATCTAGATTGTGTCTAATACGGTAATTCCAAGCATGGACAGCTATGAAAACTTCAAACCAGAATCCCCGGGTATTTGAGAAAGCTTGTGAATTAGGAACCATCATGTTTTGTGCCAATGCTGCATTCTTTGTGTGCATTTCAAGTTTGTCGAGGTTTTCTTTAATAGTTCCTGTCGGGAGGTTATCTCCATATACCTCAGCTAGAGCTATAGAGGGTTTTATCCGTGTTTTTTGGTTATTTTCCGTACCGTACAGTTCAACGCTATAGCTTTTCAAATAGTCAAATTCCACTATTCTGAGTTACCTCCTGTTATTTTGTTTTCCAATCTTAGTAGTTCTTTAGCGATGTGAAATAAAGTTTGCCGTCCATCTGGACTCAGACTGTTAAATGTATTTAGTAAGGCATCCCAATTTTCTTCGTACACTAACCCTCTTTTTTGACCAAATAAAATGAAATCAATTGTTACATGAAACTCATTTGTGATTTGAGCTAAGATTTCGAAACTAGGCAGGTTTTTTCCAGATTCAATATTATGAATGTGACGCTCAGACAAGCCTAAAAACTCGGAAAAAGCCTTCGCTGTCCTATAACGGCTCTTTCTCACGAGTCTAATCCGCTTACCCACCTCTTTTAAATTTAGATTCACCATGTCACCTCCTTAATTGGAGTATATCTGCAAAGAGGACGGTGAAAAATGAATCATTATTTCCTATAAAAAAGAAAAATAAATTCATTTTAAGAGATGTGCCAGATAACTTGTTGTTTTTAAAATCATGTATAATAACACTTTGAAAAACGGTGATACTATTAAGGAGGATCCTAACAAGCTTTATTAACGTATCAGACAGTTTCTCTCAATTTTTTTACAAATTTAATAGAAAAAGAGCAGTTCGCATATTATGCGAACTGCTCTTCTAGGGATGTTATACAGAATTTTTGTTAATAGTTTCATTTGTTAATCTTATCTTTTCTGTGCGTTCCTGAACCGCAATGTTGTAGTTATCTAGAACTGTTCTAATCTCTTCCGCTAATAAATTTGCAAGTTTATAGGCTACTCCGTTGCTTATCATCTTAAACATCTTATCTAGCGGTATATCTTCCTCAAAATGATACCAGTCAGGGACAGATTGGAGCCGAAGTGCTTCACGCACGGTTAAGCGCCGCGGTAGAGTAGGGTGAAGATGTACCTCATTATTACCATATGCTACGGTTGGGCTATATCTGAAGCGGTGTAGGCGTTTGAATGATTTCCTCTTAACGTCACCTTCAAGTACGGTGAAAAATCGTTGAGAGTAGGGATTAAATGAAACATGATTTGGCAATTGTAATAATTCGTTTTGGTTTCCTATAACCGAATGAATGGTTAGTTGGTATTGATCGGGTGCGAGATTAGCAATGTAGTCAGCTTCACTAACTTCAGTCCCGATCTCCCATGTATCAGGCCATTCAAATGATTTTTTAGGATCCTGATAGACCGGAGCAGGCCATTTAAAAGTTTCAAAGCCCCGCTGTCTTAAAGTAATAGGAATGTATTTCCTAAATCCTACAATAAATACTCTTGACCGATCTTGCGGAATTCCATAGTTAAGCGTATTAAGCACCTTAAATTGTACTTCATAGCCAAGCTCCTCAAATTTATCAATGAGAGGATTTAAAGCCTGAATTCGATGTTTTTTTGTTTTGTATAAGGCTTCAACGTTCTCAAACAAAAAAAAGTCTGGCTTCAGTTTCTCAATTTTATCTAAGAAGTCCCAGACAAGCTTCCCTCTATCTCCCTCAACCCCAGGACTATTAGCATTTCCAATTGAATAGTCTTGACATGGGGGCCCCCCAATGATTCCAACTGCACCTTTGGGAATGTCTTTTATAGGATCAATTTGAGTAACGTCACCTGTGATAATTCTATCAGGATGTCCATAACGCTGCCTCATGTTGTAGTTATTTGACTGAGCAAATTGTTTTATTAATTCTGTTCCCCAAATAATAGAAAAAGCATGCGTCTCGGTAAAGCCTAAATCGAGAAAGCCTGCACCAGAAAAAAGCGAAATAACGGGATAGGTCATTATTTTAATAAGTCTCCTCTATCTTGAATGCTATTTTCTATTATCACCGATTATCGAAGGATATTCAATAAACTTTCAGGAAAAAACGAATATATGTTCCCTGGAGGATTTTAGGTATAATATGTAGTATGATTCAAATTAAAATCTCCCTTTTAAATTTTTTCGTACGGTACAATTTAAGAATACTTGACTTGTGTGGCGAGTGTGAAAGGATGTATTGAAATGAACAATTTTTATATCAATACAATACCGATACCTATCTTATCCTTTTTTACTGGTGCAGGATTTCTAGATATCGGTTTTATGCAAGCAGGATTTCAAACGATTTGGTCTAACGAATATGATCGTCAGTTTGTGAAGGGGTTTGAATATGGACTTAGTTCCATGAGGGTGCAGCCTCATAAAATCACTAACTGTTCTTCAATAGTTGAGATAGGTCCTAATCAAATCGCCAAAGAGGCCTTTCATAATACCCAAATTCCTGAAACATTCGGGATTATTGGAGGGCCTCCATGTCCTGACTTTTCGGTAGGCGGAAAAAATAAGGGACGGACTGGAGAAAATGGAACCCTCTCAAAGGTGTACGTTGATAAAATAATGGATCTTCAGCCATCCTTTTTTTTATTTGAAAATGTAAAAGGGCTTTTTAAAACTGCAATACATCGTGAGTTTTTCGATAGTCTGAGAATGCAGTTTTCAGAACACTATTTGACAGATGTACGCATATTGAATGCGCTCGATTTCGGTGTGCCACAAGACAGGGAACGCGTGTTTATGGTGGGGCTGAAAAAGAAGTGGCTAAAAAAGAAACTTGGTGTAAGGAATATCCCCAAGGACTATAACTGGTTTCAATGGCCGGAGGACCACCGTTTTGCGGGAGCGAAACAGCGGTTTACTTGGCCGCGGGAAAACCCTTTTGGATTCAATCCCGAGAAACCCTCTGATATTCCAGAAGAATTAATGGTGGGTCCAATAATATGTAATCTGGATGAGATAGCTTTATTGCCAAACGGTCTTGAAGGATTAAGGCCATTAAGTGATAAGTATTATGTTATTCATGAAGGGGATGTTTACCGAAAAAGTTTTAAACGGCTGCATCGTTGGCGATATAGCCCTACTGCGGCATACGGTCATAATGAGGTTCACTTGCATCCGACACAACCAAGGAGGCTTACTGTCAGGGAAGCACTAAGAATTCAGAGTGTTCCGGATGACTATGTTTTACCGCCGGAAATGCCACTAACTTATAAGTTCAAAACAATCGGTAACGGCGTGCCAGTGAAGCTGGCACATGCAATGGCGGTAGCAATAAGGAAAATGATAGAGGGGGAACCTATATGATACAGCCAGGGTTGTTTTTTGATTTTACACCGGATCCAAAAGTGCTGATAGCTTTAACTCACACACCAATGCTTCCTTTAGATGCGTTATGTGAATTGATCGATAATGCGATAGATTCATTTCAGGCTGCTAAACTTATAGGTGTAAAAATAGATAATCCATTAATCTCAATTGAATTGCCAAGAAATTCAGATCTCAATAAAAATGTAGGAATAGTACGTATTCGTGACAATGGGCCAGGCATGACGGCTGAAATGGCTGAGAAATCAATAAAGGCGGGATTCTCTGGTAATAACCCTTACGACAGTCTCGGATTATTTGGTATGGGGTTTAATATTTCTACAGGTAAATTAGGTAGAGTAACCCGGCTACTGACAGCTCGGAAGGATGAGAAGAAGGCAATAGAGGTTATTATTGATCTGGATAATATTAATCAATCCAAAAATTATCAGCTTCCTGTTAATATCGTTGATAAACCTAGAGAAGTCAATTATGGGACTGTTATTGAAATAAGCCATTGGTGGCCTGAGGGGAATGCAAACAGTCAATTTGTCAAACGCCTGATTCAATACGGGCTTCCTAAGGTCCGTTTTGAGATTGGCCGACGGTATGCTTCAGTGTTATCTAAACGTGAAATTAGAATATTGGTGAATGGAGAGCCGTGTGAAGCATTTGAGCATTGCGTTTGGGATTCCAATAGATATGTTGAGCGAAAAGGGCACGGTCAGATTCAGGCAAGATATGATTTTGACCATATTATAGGAGTGCAGAGGAGATGCGGTAACTGTACAGCTCTAGTACCGACCGGACTAATTGAATGTCCTGCTTGCAAATCTTCAAGCATTCGAAGTGTTGAGGAAAGAGTCAAAGGCTGGGTTGGTATTCAGAGGTTTGACGACAGTACGGAGTACGGAATTGATCTGATCCGGAATGGACGAGCAATCCGAATAGCTGAAAAGACAGCTTTTTTTGAATTTGTTGACGAATTTAAAAAAACGATTAAAGATTACCCTATTGATGGGCCGTATGGGAGGATAGTAGGTGAAGTACATCTCAATCATGTTCCTGTAGATTTTCTCAAGCAGGATTTTCAGCGAAGCAGTCCTGAATGGCAACGTGCTATTTCGTATTTAAGAGGTGACAGTTCCTTACAGCCAACTCAGCCTGGTGCAGGTCAAAATGAAAGTTATATTTATAAATTGTTTCAAGGTTTCCGCAGAGTAAGAAAACCTGGAAAATCAGATTTGTATATGGGGTATTGGGATAAGGAAGCGAATGAATCAAAGAGGATATCTAGAGATGTTGAAAAAGAATATTATCAAAAATTTCTTGTGAAACTCCCAGGGTATTATGATGATTCAGAATGGTGGAAGCTCGTGGAACAGGCTGATTCCCCTCCGCTTGAGGAACTTGCAGAGTGCCCAGCCTGCAGTGCACAAAATCTTAAAGAACATGATACGTGTGCCGTATGTGGTTTTGTATTAATAGGTAAGCCATGTATCAATCCGGAATGTGAAAACGAAATACCGAAATCCGCACACTCTTGTCCAGAATGCGGAATGTCACAGCATCCAAAAGTCGAAGAACCATGGACATGCCAGGTTTGCGGTATGAAAAACAGGGCAGCAGAAAAAAACTGTACATCCTGTAATGAAGAAAAAGGTTCCGAGAATACACTTTCAAAAGAGTTCCTTTCTAAGAATGCTAATAAATCAGATGATCTTTCCATACCGGGATGTTCTATTATGTTAGCTGATGGCACATATAGTTCCCCTGTGAATGTAAATGTGTATATAACACAGCTATCGATTAAGGCTAATCAGCAACAAGAAGGGGTCCCTCTTATTGCTTTTAAAGGGGAAGAAATCGATATATATCTTGATAAGACGCACAAAGTATATAAGTCTTTCCGAATCCGTCCAGAGCAAATGATAGCCGCAGAGGTAGCACTTTACATCTACGATATGAACCGAAGACTCTCCGGAAAACAATATCAGGGTCAACATACGCTTTCTAATATTGAATGGCAGATATTGAATAGCAGATGGTCGGATAAGTTAGAGGATAGCCCTGAGAAAATAAGAGAAGAGATCAACGGATTCTTTGCCCAATTAAAGGAGAAGCTTCCGGAACTCCTAAAGGAAATGGCCGTTGATATTTTTAATGAAATGCCCGAAGGGCAGAAGAAAGCTATGGTTGATAACATGCTTAATCAAAGCGCTGATATCAGTCAGCTCGGGGATATGAAGGAAAGTGGCGCGTTTTTATTATATATTGATGAGGATGGAATAACTGATATATTCAAAAGGTATCCACACATTTTCTTTGATGGTGGAATATGGGATGTTTCTTATTCCAGTTCCGCAGAACTAACAGGGAATATTTTGCAACAGGCACAAATAAGAATCCGGAACATTTATCTGAACTGTTTAAATGATATAGCAAATTATATAAAATACCGTTTCTCTGAGGCAAGCATTGGACAAAAAACAAGGTTGTCTTTGGATTTCCTACAGCAAAAGGTGATGAAGTGAGCGTTTTTATCAGTGATACAAACCTGAGGTTCGGTACGTGGCAGGCATTTGAACGGGTGGTCTCGCGCTTACTAGCCCATGAGGGTTTTGAAGGTATAAGACTTGTTGGACAGTCTGGTGACCGAGGGGCGGATGTTCTTGCACATCGGGCCGGTAAGCGATGGCTGTTTCAAATGAAACATTGGAAGAACAAGGTCGGTGTCGATGTTGCGGACCAGACGCTGGAGGCCATGAGAATATACAGGGCTCAAGTCCCAGTTATTGTAGCTTTAAATGGGTTTGATGAAAAGTTAAAAGAGCACCAGAGAGCTCTCATGAGTAGAGGAATCCCGCTTCAGTTGTGGGATACAAAGGCTCTTGTCACAAAGGCAGAGAAACTTCCAGAGATGCCCGTACTTGACAGAGTTCCGCGGGAATATCAGGAACAGACAATCCGTTCAACGATCCAAGCTTTTAACGAAGGGAAAAAAAAAGCTCTTGTCGTGATGGCTACGGGTCTTGGAAAAACATTCGTCGCATGCGAAACGGTTAAACGGATTAATGCTGTTTCTCCGGTAAGGATTCTTGTGATAGCTCATACGAATGAACTTGTTTACCAGATAGAGAAGGCTTTCTGGTCATTTTTATCTAAGGAACAGGAAACAGCAGTATGGAATGGGTATGAGCAGCCTGGAGAAGAACGGCTTAAACAAAGTAGTGCGGTTTTCGCGTGTTTAAATACTGTTGCTGATTATGTTCAGCGGGGAAAAGAACTGCCGCATTTTGATCTTATTATTATAGATGAATGTCATCATGTGGGCGGGCAGATGTATAATGCTGTTTTAGATGATACCATGGCTGGCTCGGAAAATGGCCCTTTTCTTCTCGGGCTAACAGCAACACCTTGGCGTCCAGATGATGTTGACCTTTCGAATTATTTTGGTGAGCCTCTAGTTCGTGTAGACATTGTTACCGGTTTGCGTAATGGCTTTTTATCAAATGTTGACTACAGGATGTATACAGATAATATAAATTGGGAAGCTTTAGGCCAATTAAAAGGGAAGAATTTTTCACCGCGGCAGATAAATAGAACACTATTTATTACTGAATGGGACGATGCTGTCGTCTTTGAGCTGAAGAGGGTTTGGCAAGAACAGCGTAAACCGCGGGCTATAGTTTTCTGTGGCACGATAGACCACGCCGCAACTATGAGGGACAGGATTAACTCACTTGGTTTTTGTAACGCGTCAGCAATATATTCGCAAACCTCTACAGGACGTTCGATGGGCCCGGCAGAACGTAACCGTATACTTTGTGATTTTCAAGACGGGGCGATTGATGTATTATGCGCCGTTGATATACTGAATGAAGGCGTTGATGTACCTGATGTAAACATTATTGTGTTTCAGAGAGTAACCCATAGCCGCAGAATATTTATTCAGCAGTTAGGCAGAGGTTTAAGATTGTCGAAAGACAAGGAAAAGGTTATTGTTCTCGACTTCGTATCTGACATACGCAGATTCGCGGCAGGTATTGATTTAAAAGATGGTCTCTTTGAAGATGGACCCGCTCCGGGTAACCCGGTCAGAATCAGTTTGCCGCATAAAGTTACTTTCAGAAAAGCTGGCGGGGAGGACCCGCAGACCGAATCATTCATGAGGCAATGGATTGAAGATGTGGCTGCTGTTGAAGGGGCAGGCGAGGATACAAGCCTACTAAAATTTCCACCGGAATTGCCAGGAGGACGAAAATGACATTTGATGAAGTAATTAATGATATCGAGAAGATGGTTGGTTTGGAGTTAGAAAGTATTAAACCGGGTGCCAACATAACTCTTACTGGGATAGACAGGGAAGCTAAGAGGATTGAATTGGTTACTTATGCAGGCAAGGCAAAAACAAGGCCTTTTAGCGAACTGAAGAAAATATGGGATAAGTTATGTTCTACGCCAGCTGCACACGTAGATAGTGTTCTTGGGGGATCCGGCTCAAGCAGAAATCAGCCGGAAACCGTAATGGCAAACTTGCCATACATTGAGTGGTTTTTTATGAACGGTAAAAAGCATCTCGCATTGATGAAAGAACCGACGCATGATTATGGAACGCTTTATAAAATGGATGAGATGGATGCGGAAGAATTAAAGCAAAAGTTGCAGACCATTGACAAAATTGCATGTGAAGTGGTAGTCCTTACGGACGATATTAAATCTGCTGCAGTCGCTTATGAGGATATGACAGGAGTGCCGTTAAAGCCATTGTCGCCTGGAGTGTACGAACAAATTCAGGACAATGTGAGATTTATTATAGTGTCAAGGAACAGCATACTTGGACCCGTTGAAACAGGGACATATGTAGTTGTGAAGGGGAACACTATTTCTGGGACGGGAAGTGTAATAACGATTAATGACAAAAACTACTCAATTCAGCATGTAAATGGGCTGAATCTGATGGTATGCTTAACCAAAAGTTATTGAGAATAAACCTTCGGATGTGAAAAAGTATGCTAAAACTCATAGGAAGTTTCGACACGGTCAATGATGTACATGATTGGACTCACGAATGTGCTAAAATTTATAAATCACATAGCGCAAGTCATCTTGTTAAAGTTGGTCTAAGTCAAATGAGATGGCTTCCGATTTCAAGTACAAAATCGAAATAAAAAAGAGAGTGGGAATTATGGAATGCATACAGCTTTTAAGTGAGAATACAACAAATGCAATTTTTTGAGTCCGTCATTGCAGTGTTTAAACTCCAGAATAATGACCTAGCTGCAGAGTGGTCTTTTACAATATGAGTGAGGTCTATGGAATTAATGTTTCAGGTGTTGATGAAATCATCTTAAAGGTTGTTCTATGGATGAGGATAAATCATAAGACTCATGATAAGTACCTCTTCATGGACAATTTGAATTTAGAATATGATCATGCATACAATATTGGGAGCTCATTGGAAGGACTAAAAGACTGCATTGTTGCTAAGAAAAATCACGGTCATATACTTCTCGGACATTTAGGGAAAGCCCTGAAAGAGATATTAGATATAGTATATGAGAGGAAAAAAATTGCAGCGAGAGATCTGTCTGATGAGTATCCAGTAGGCAACTATCTGAGCTTTGTAATCTCCGCCTAATTTTAATGGAAGAAGGCGGGAGGTAATACGTGTACCGAAGTCTTTTTTAAAAGAGTCCTGAAGCGGCTCTTTTTTTAAAAAATGGTTTTCAAAAAAAAATTGAAAACACATGGAGTTGAAAAAGCTCGTGCAAGCAATGCCCGTGCAACCGCTAGAACGGATAACCAAGCAGCTGCTATTAACAAGGCAGTCCAAATTGCAAGAAATCAGAATTCTGAAACGATCAAAACAGAGATAAAAATAGTTATGGTAAATAATCCATTTCCGCCGCGAGGTTGAATATTAGCGAAGCTACTGTTAAATATTGGCGCAGCAGGAAACTAGATTAAAATGTCGAATTTTAACATGTAAAAAAGTTAGGCATAAAGAACTAAAGGATGATAATCAATGTCAATCCATAACAAAATTTTTTTCTATAATGATAATAATGTTTGGGCACCGGTTCCTGACTGGTTTAACTTTTTTATAAATAGTGGCTATTATTTCTCAGAGCACACTGAGGAAAGAAGAAAGTCAGTTATGTGTATTTCTGCCCCTGCAGCATACTTTCTCCCGACGTTATTAGGGATTGGTGTAATAGCAGGCATTATTGAGTCGATTCCCTATGATAGATTGCTTTTTAACCATTTTTCGGCTCTGACCCAGTTACATGAAGGCACGCTGGTTCGCTTTAGGGATGGCGGCCGACAAAAGATAGCAACTTTTTTAGGTACAGAAATTATTTATGGTGAAAAACGGCTAAAGATTCAGACCCAAAATCCCGAGGCAGGTGGTTTAGTGGACTTTATACCACAATCACGCGCATTTGATATTAGTATAAGTAATAATCAACAGCTACAAATACCCAATAATCAGGTTGGAAGAACAGAAGCAATTGAGTCCCAATTCTTAGCAGCACTATTTGATAACGCGGGAAATACGCCGATGTTCCGTTTTTCCGATCCTAAGATATGCTTTGTGGGGAATAAGGAAGCTTTGTTGGCTGAAACAAATGATTACCAGTTTGCAACCTTAACTGAAAGCAGATATATCTCCGGCTGCCTTAACGAAATACTAAAAATTAGACAGTTTCTGGGAACAACGGATATATATCAATCCGAGGTCGTTGCTTCACAGTCAAGGAAAATTGATGTAGTACTGCAACCAGCAACTGTAATTATATATTGTAATGCGGTCAGTTATTTGAGTTGCCACCATAATTTTCATGACTATGATTCTATTGTTCTTCTCGACCGATCTGAAACGCAATATCAACTAGCGGTGGATGAATTAAACAATAGGTTTCTGGAGAATAACGATTTTTTGAACGTGACAAGGCCAGAGCTATCTAAGTTACCTAAAGGTATTGAAATTTTATATTGGAAGGAAAAGCGATGAACAAACTTGAACATATGAACCGGGTGTTTGATTTGTCACAAAAATACATGCTGAATTTTCATGAGGTTACGTCCAATTCCTTATCCGCTTTTTCCAGCATGCTATCGAAGTTTGAACGCATTTTAAATGAGGAAGCTAGAGAAGATGAATTTATTCGTGATTTCGTTAGTGATTTAAGGAGATTTCGCTTTTACGTGACGGCAAGCGTCCTACCTTTTTCAAATTCACAGGATCAATTTGACCAAATCAAGCTAAAGAATCTCGCGAGAAAATGTGGCTTAATGTTTCCTGATTTGAAAGAATCAGCTATTAGATTAGTGGAAGCTGGTATTACAGTTGTTGAATCAAATGAAAAACCGGGTTTAGATTTTATTAGCAGGCAGGTACAAGCCGGAAGAAACACCGGATTAGTCATTAAGGTTGCAAACAACTTAGACTTAGTTAACCGGATGATACAGAAATCGCTATCTGCTTCTATAACTGTAGTCAGCCCATTGGCTTTAAAGCATGGCGCAATTTTTGAACACTTAATTATTTTTGGCGCACCTCATTGGTATCCCGAGTATTTGTATAATTCGCCTCGTGCTCGTTTAATTGATAGTGTTGCTTATGAATGGCAACCTTGGAAAAATAGTAATAGCCACCATTTCAGTGGGGAGAACAGCAGAGTATCATCATTGTATGATGGATGTACAGTCACTGAACAAAAAGGGAATTTCAAGGCGGCCGATAAAATAATCATCGAAAACGTTCAGACAAACTATATGGCATTAGAACAATCTATTTATAGAAGATCCGGTAAACCTAAAGAGCAAAGTCAAGTACCAGCTACACTAGTAGCATTAGCAGGCGGTAAGTATATTTTTTTTGAAAAGCATACTATTGGTAACATTTGGGTCCTTACTTTTAACCAAGAAGAAAAAGTTATACGGTTGCCTGTACAGCAACTGGATACGGAATGCTACATACTCATTAGAACAGGGACAGAGCGGGACGTGATTCAAAATATTGCGGATCAAATATTGGGTGAGAAAGCGGTATCAATGCGTGAAAGACACGTTGAATGGAAAAAGGGGCTTCAGAAACTTGTCTATAAGTATGGATATGACCGTGTTATTCGTGCCTTACGTAAAAATGGTTCATCAAAGGCAAATCATATGAATTTACGTAATTGGATGTCTCTGGACAGTATTAAACCAAGGGACCGTCAAGATTTTTCATCAATTATTAAAATCTTAAAATATAACGATCGTGAAAAGGATCTATGGAGGGAAGCAGAAATTCTGGCGAGAGGTCATCTACAGGCTGGTGCTACCATTAGGCAGCAGTTACTAAACGTTGTAAACAAAGCGGACCTTTCTAAATTGGAACTGGAGCGTACTATTATCTTCCCTCTGCCAGGAGCCGAGGATGCGAGCTTTACTGCTTTTAAAGTGGAGTATATCGGCACAAATGATTTTTATGTTGATGAACATAGAACTCGTACACTTTTAAACATGAAAGAGGTGTCAGAATTATGTTAACCGAACTGCAGAAAAATATGAAAAACAGGGATCAGCTTTTTGAGGCATTGAGGCGGGAATTTATCGGGCCTGCTGTTTCAGACAACAGTATGTCAATTAGTTGCCAGACGGATGTGTTATTTAAAAGTAAAGAAGAATATTACAGGCCATACAGAAATAAGGAGACGGGAGAGGAGATTTTACATGAGCAACCCAGCAGACGATACGGGGCTGCAATTCTTTACCCTTACGGTATCGGTCGTGATGAAAGTGAAGATCATCAGTTAGACCCGGCAGATTCGGATGCTATCCAGCTTGTCAATACGAGAGAAATTGAGGAAATTGAATCGCGAAATAGTTCCAACAAAAATGATGAAGATTCCGAATTGGATATTTCATCAGCAAATGACTATCAACAAAGCAGTATGGCAGTAAGTTTTCGTGCTATCCTTAATCCTGAATCGGAGCTCAGAATATTTGTAACCGGTGGACGTTATAATTCTTTTAAAGCGAGGATAGAAGGGGATAAAAGGGAAAGAAAGTGGTGGGTTCGATCACCTGTAAGTATGAAAGTCACATGTTCAGCTGAAGAGTTAAATACGGAAAGACATGTGTTGTTAACAGGCCGGGTAATTGAGGCCGACAATACAGACGGTCTAAACTTGCAGGTGCAGATTCTGTCGAGGCCAATTGAAGATGGTAGCCGTCTAATTACTGTAAGCTTGGTTAATCGTTCCGAATTTGGAGGTAATACATCAGTTGATAGTGTCAGTTTATTCCAGTCACAATTTACAGCAGATATTTTTCCGTTAAATCAAGCAGATCAAAGCGTAGGCATTCTGCCTTATCCGGAGGCTGTAGAACCAACAGATGCTGATGAAGAGGAACAATCACTTGCCTTATTATATCGCTCGATGAAGACATACGCTGTGGGACATGGCTGTTCTGCAGATTGGGATATGACCGGTGATAAAGTGGAAAGCGTAAGAACCGAGTTTCTCCCTAGCTATGAAACAAAGAGTATGACACCTGCAATTAAGCGAGGGGACGGTTCCGATATTGAAGTTTCCATGAGGACATTGGCAGGTCTCGATTCAAGCAGCGATCATGGCTTCAATGAATTAGAAGAAATAGTAAATTTGTATAGGAAATGGATCGAGAAGAAGAGATTAACGATTCCGAAGTTGGATAAACACCTACAAGAAGTGGCGGAAAGAAACCTGCTTCTTTGTAGTGAATGCGCAGACAGGATGGAACAAGGACTTAATTATCTTAAGAATAATTTAGAAGCGTTAAAGGCTTTTCAACTGGCGAATTATGCCATGCTGCTCCAGCAGATAACTGGTACAGTCGTTCGGGAATCAGAAGTAACTGAGAATGGTGTTCTTTTTAGTAAGCCTTATACAAATCCTGATGTCATTGGCACAGATAAAGGTAAATGGCGTGCGTTTCAGATTGCTTTTATGTTGATGTCAATTGAATCCACTGCCAATTTCTTTTCTAACGAACGCGAAACTGTTGAACTCATCTTTTTCCCTACTGGTGGAGGTAAAACAGAAGCCTATTTAGGTTTAGCTGCCTACTCTATGTTCTTACGTCGTCTACGAGACCCCTATGATACAGGTGTCCAAGTACTTATGCGTTATACATTACGCTTGTTAACTGCGGATCAATTTCAAAGAGCATCGAGGCTTATTTGTTCAATGGAATATATTCGAAAGCTACATGAGATAGATTTGGGAGACGAGTCATTTTCAATAGGAATATGGTTGGGATCAGATACAACACCAAACACACACAAAGGCGCATTAGCTGATTTAAAAGCTTTGAAGAATGGAACGAGTGAGGACAATCCGTTTTTGGTTCGCTCTTGCCCTTGGTGTGGAGCGCAAATGGGGAAAATACCAGATAACCGGAAAACTGAATCCGGACTAAGAAGTGGTCGTAGTAAGAGAAAAGGCTTGGGATTCAATATTAATGGATACAAAATATCTTCTGGTAATGTGATGATTCACTGTCCAGATCGTGATTGTATATTCAACCAGGAACTTCCTGTCTATGTAGTGGACGAAGATATCTACTCCAAAAGACCAACTTTAGTCATTGGAACGGTAGATAAATTTGCACTGCTAGCCTGGAATTCCGTGCCTCGTGCGATGTTTGGTATTGGTGCGGACGGGGAGCGTTTTTGTTCTCCCCCGGGTTTAATTATTCAAGACGAATTACATTTAATTTCAGGTCCACTGGGTTCTATGACCGGTTTGTTTGAAGTTTTAATTGAAGAGTTGTGCACGGATTATCGTGCACAAGAGCCTGTCCGCCCTAAGCTTGTATGTTCTACGGCAACAATACGAAGATTCAAGAGACAAGTTAAGGATGTTTACGCTAGGGAGAATACTCGGCTGTTTCCATCACCAGGGCTTGAAGCGGATGATTCGTTTTTCGCCCAAAATGCTACTGACACAGAAGGTAAATTAATGCCGGGGAGAAAGTATATTGGTATTAACACACCAGGTCTGGGATCTATGCAAACACTTCAAGTGAGATCTTTAACAGCTCTTCTGCAAAAACCTTTTGAAATGGGTGAAGGGGAGCGGGATCCATGGTGGACATTACTAATATTTTTTAATAGTCTACGGGAATTAGGTACGACTGTCACCCTATTGCAATCAGACATTCCAAACCACCTAAAAGTGGTCAAAAATAGGGAAGGTATTGGTTATGACAAGTTACGCCGATTAAACCGGATTAAGGAATTAACATCCCGTTTAACCAGCGATGAAATTTCTGCTGCTATTGGTGAATTAAAAACCGATGTGAAGCGTGGAACGGCTATTGATGTATGTCTTGCCTCGAACATTATTGAGGTGGGTATAGATATTGACCGTCTTTCATTAATGGCCGTTATAGGACAGCCGAAGACAACCAGCCAATACATCCAGGTTACCGGTCGCGTGGGCCGTCGCTGGTTCGAAAGGCCAGGGTTAGTCGTGACATTATACAGCGCATCAAAGCCGCGTGACCGCTCGCACTATGAAAAGTTCAGGAGTTATCATGAAAAACTATATGCCCAGGTAGAACCGACTAGTGTTACACCTTTTTCTCCGGCTGTCATTGACCGCTTACTCCATGCTGTGATGGTAGGTTATGTGCGTCAAATCGGTGATGCCGTTGAAGTTGATACGCCGCGGCCATTGCCACAGGATATCCTGAACCAACTTGAGGAAATATTAGTGCGGCGTGTGAAGCGCACGGATCCTGAGGAATTGGAAAACGTTAAGCGTGTTTTTGAAAAAAGACTTGCACATTGGATGAAACTAAATCCCTCTGAGTGGTCTGGAACAGCCGAGGGTGGTGACTATCCGCTCTTACGAGTCGCCGGAGAGTATGCTGATGAACGTTCAACCAGGCTCTCCTTGGCAACGCCGATGTCATTAAGGAACGTTGATGCCCAATGTCGGGGGGATATATCCGTGTTGTATAAACTTGAAGAACTGGAGGACTTGGAATAGTATGGTATATCCGATACGCAGAGCACAAATGATAGCCCCATTTGGTACCGGAGCAATGTCTATATCGAAAAGTGGAATCTCAGCTATTTGTGGAGGACTTGATCATTGGTATAAGGACAAAAACGGATCTTCGGAGCGGGTGGATCTATCACAGTACAAAATCAAAGAGTGGCGTTTAGAACGCTTGCTTGGGGTAGACCATTTTCGGTTACCACCAGATTTCCGCTATAAAGGCGCAGGCGAGAATAATAAATTTTTGACCGTTCCCTTTTTAAGGTTTCCACAATGGCATTATTGCACATTTTGCGGAGATATGAAAAAGACGGAGCTTACAACTAAGTCGAGGGAAGAATGCTCAACTTGTAAGGCTAACAACATCAAAAAGTTTATGGTGCAAGTACCCTTTATAGCAATATGCGAAAACGGGCATATTCAAGATTTCCCGTGGCGTGAATGGGTACATCGTTCAGCAAATCCATCTTGTACTGCCACGATGAAGCTGGTAAGTACCGGCGGCGGTGCGCTGACGACGATGCAAGTAAAATGCGGGTGTGGAGTAGAACCCCGTATGCTCAATAAAATAACCAGCGCACATCCGGATGGAAGCACGGAACTTAGTAAAGAGTTAGTTGGTGGCGGAAATGTGTTTTACTGCCAGGGAAAAAGGCCCTGGCTTGGTACTGAGGATGGCGAAACATGCAGATGCCATCTTAGGGGATCTCTCCGCAGTGCTTCAAATGTTTATTTCGCTCAAGTCCGAAGTGCGATTTATATACCAGGTGAAGTAAGTCGACAAATCAAAACATTGATTGAATTATTTCAATCGCCTCAATATGTGCGTATTCTGAATCTTTCAAAACGGGGTAACTTAAGTGAAGAAGAAACAGTGGATGAGCTCCGTGCACAGTTTCGGATTGAGCTGGAAACATATTCTGATGCTGAAATAAAGCGCGCGATTTTGAGCTTGGAGCAACGTGCAACTATTGAAATTGAAGAAAACGAAGGGGCTGGCGGTACAGATTTAGAAAGAGTTCTGCGTCTAGAAGAGTATAGTGTATTAAGTGAAACTTCGGATCAAGATGATCTTAAAATCCGGTGGATTCCACTTGCACAGTATGACAGTAATCTGTTTGATATGGAAAAATATTTTTCTGATGTATTTCTGGTAGAAAAATTAAAAGAAACGCGGGTGCTTGCGGGTTTTAACCGGGTTTTTAATGATCGGCCTACAGACGTTCAGCAATTGAAATATCAGATGTGGCGGAGTGTACCAGATGAGTCCTCAGATAATTGGCTACCCGCTTATGTTGTATACGGTGAAGGAATTTTCTTGAAATTCAATCCTGATCTATTAAACACGTGGGAGAACAAGGCCGACGTGGTCTCCAGACTTCAACCATTAGCAGAACGTTATAGAAATTTGCTCGTGAATCGGCGTACTCGGGAAAAGCAAATTACACCTAGGTTTGTAATGGCTCATACTTTTGCTCATCTTCTGATGAATCAGCTTACTTTCGAATGCGGGTATAGCTCTTCTTCACTAAGAGAACGATTGTACATATCCGATGACGAAGCCAATCCTATGTACGGTATATTGATATACACCGCAGCAGGTGATTCAGATGGAACGATGGGTGGACTGGTTCGAATGGGGAAGCCGGGCTATCTAGAGAAGGTAATTCAAAAATCATTAATAAATGCAGGTTGGTGTTCTTCAGATCCTATTTGTTCCGAAATTGGGCCACAAGGACCTGATTCTTGTAACTTGGCCGCCTGCCATAGCTGCTCTCTTGTGCCGGAAACAGCATGTGAAGAATTCAATCGGTTTCTAGACAGGGGACTGACCGTCGGTTTGCCAGGTTCTCAACAGATAGGGTATTTTTCATAAGAACTTCTTTTTGTAATGACCCGAATGACTCATTTCGTCACGTTCGGGTCTTAATATTTGGTATTAGTAAGCATTGGTAGCTTATATATTAAAAATTTTCTTATTCTGTGTTGATAAAGTAAGAAAAAAGAGGTGTTCGTAATGCTGGATAATCATAAGTTAGCTTTAATTGTTGCTTACTTTCTTTCAAAGTACAATGAGATAGCTTTAGAGAATCTTGGATACTCAAATTTCACAGCCGCTTTTGAAGACATTGGTTTTAAACTAAGTGTTAAACCTAATACGATTAAGAATATGAGAGATGAATTCGATCCCTTTCATCCTAATAATAGAAGAGGGTGGTATCAAAGAGAACTGAGGCCAAGCCGTCTTGAAGTTTTGGAGAAATATGAGGAATTGAGTGAGTCAGCATTATTGGGGATAGTAAAAGACATTTTATCTTATAGTACGTTGAATCGGACTACTGAATTAGATAAAAACATTCAAGTATATATTGATACAATACAGGAAGATGATGAAACAAAGCACGCTACTCGAAAATTTAGTACAAGAGGCATAACGGGTAAAAGAGCGGAAGAATTTTTTTATGAGTCATTCCTTAAGAATAAAATTGACGGATTTGGAGGGGGGCTAAAAGATAGAAGAAATGATGGCTGTGGTTTTGACTTTGAACTGGACTCATCCCTTCCTTTTGTCTTTGAGGTTAAAGGGCTATCGGCTATAATTGGGGGAGTAGTATTTACGGATAAAGAGTGGATTGTGGCAAAAGAATTGGGGGAAAGGTATATTTTAGTATTGGTAAGTAACCTGGATGGCATACCCAATATTAAATTAATTCAAAACCCTTATGAAAAACTAGTAGCGAAAAAAAATGTGTATACAACTATTTCTATAAATTGGGCAATCAGTAAGGAGCAATTATAATAAAATTCATAGAAGTCGGATGGAGAGCGTTTGGCCAGGGCTTAGGCAATACCTTGCCGACTGTGCTAAACGCTTCGGATCATTCGGAAGAGAAAAGGATGAAGCCGTAAGTGCTAATAAGGAATGATTTTAAACTAAAATGGGTTTCAGAGAACCTAATTAAACTCGCCCCTTGATCTCATCCTATTGCGTGATTTAATAAATCGATATTCAACAATAGTTGTTGACTACTTGTTGACGAACAACGTCAACAGCTATTAAAATCCAAACAAAAAGAATAGTCTGCGTTTCAAGAACACTCTATATATCAAGGCTTTTAGCCAACTGATACAGATTCAAACTAACTCCCACATGATCCCGCATACGGTGCATGTGGAGAGCGTTGCGATGATAGTGAGGATTAAAGAATAAGCAGAAGGGTTCGAGAATCTGTAAAAGATTCTCGGACTCTCGTTTGCTTTAATCTCAATTCGATTAATTAGTCGGTGCAAAATCTCTGGAGTCAACTCCCTGAAGGACAAAAATTCTCCGAGGAGCTGTTTTAATTCGCTGAACGCCAAAATCTGTCATTGCATCCAGATTTTTGTCTCGTGCTTTTTTCTTTCGAGTTTTTAACTTGTCAAATTCACTTTCTACCGAACTTATTTGTTTTTCATTTTGCCAATTGATTTTCTGTAGCTGATTTTCAAGTTTTTTATAAATTGTAGCATTTGAGAGATTGGATGCGAGCGTTCGAATATCCTCGATAATAGCTAATTTTAAATCTGCTTCACGTACGAGATGGTCACTACACTTTACTCTCCCGTTTTTACCTGGCTTGTTATAGTACCCCAAACATATCCCTTAAAGTTCTTCTTAATAATGCATTCCACGTCCACAATCACCATAGAAAGCGTATTTGTAAATGACGGATTGTCAAGCTAAGTGCGACAGTTCCTCTGAAAAGGGGCGTGAGCGGTTCTCCAACCCAGGCATTTACGTGGTCTGTGATTAATAAAGTGCAAGAGTATTATCTAGAGCCATTGGCATTTTCATTCGAACTGCGTTGCTAGCTGGAATACGGTTTGATAAGCATGGGCCGGGTACTGAGAAGCTTGAGCAATTAGGGCATTACAGCCGGCTCTGTAAAAGGATGACAAAGCATTTACCCCTTTTCAGAATGAGAGGTTGAATTTTTCCGCCATGACCAAGCCACCACCGGAATAAGCAGCAAGGACATCAATCCTCCGGCAAGGGAAAGCATGGAATAGCCAACGCCAGCCATAACCATGCCTGACAAAGCGCCGCCGGACGCGCCGGCCAGCGCAATTAGCACATCAACCGTGCCTTGTGTCTTCGCGCGAACCTTCGGCGTTGTGGAGTCGATAATGGCCGCCGTTCCGCTAATCAGGCCAAAGTTCCAGCCTAGGCCGAGAAGTGCCAACGCTACAATAAGTAAGCCCATGGATTCGCCTGGTGCAAAAGCCGCGGTCAAACCTGCCAGCAGCAGCGTTACTCCTGATGCATAGGACATAAAGGTACGGCCAAGCTTATCCACCAGCACGCCAGTCAGCAGGGAAGGCAAATACATGAATGCGATATGGATGCCAATCACCAGACCTGCATCTCCAAGCTCATGGCCATGCTGCTTCATATGAACGGGCGTCATGACCATGATACCCACCATTACGATTTGGGTAAGCACCATAACCGTTGCTCCCACAATAAGTCCTGTTCGGTTATGGGTGCTCTCTGATTCGCCTTCGTCTCGCTTCACCTGAAGATTTTGGCCGCCTTTCACTTGCGTGCTTTTATTCAAGCTTTCCTCTTCGTCAATCGCCTTGGCAACGATAAACGGATCAGGACGAAGAAACAGCAACAGTACCAGACCCGCTATCAAATAGGCAACTGCCGCTAGAATAAACGGCCCCGACAAAGCAGGAAGACCGATGGAGGCCGCCATGCGGCCAGTCGGCTCTACCAGATTGGGACCTGCCACCGCGCCAATCGTCGTAAACACCAGCGCTGTACTAATTGCTTTGGCCCGCTGATTCGGAAGCGCCAGGTCCGTACCCGCGTACCGGGCTTGCAGATTGGTTGCCGTGCCCGCTCCATAAATCAACAGTGACACAAATAGCAGCGCTACTTGATCCCAAAGCGCGGCAAACACAACGCCAGTTGCTCCAGCTCCACCCGCTATAAATCCGGCAGCCAGCCCGACTCTTCGTCCAAATCGCTGTGACAACCTTCCCACAATCAGCGCCGCCGCCGCAGAGCCTAGCGTAAACAAAGCTGCGGGAAGACCGGAAAGGTTGTCGCTGCCTAGCATGTCCTGCGCAAGCAGCGCTCCAACAGTAAGCCCGGCAGCCAGCCCCGCTCCTCCGAATATTTGTGAGACAACAACAAGCCATAACGTTTTTTTATACAGCTTCTTCTGCTTCTCCGGCGATTTTACGTATTCATCTACTCTGTAAGAGCGGCTTTTTTGCCGTTTCGGAGCCATTGCTGTTTGGTTATTCATATGCATCCTCCTTTTCGGCACCCCTGCCGCTATCTAGATTATCTTTAATCCAATATCTGAATTATAGAGATATACGCAATCACTCTTCAATCCCTCAAAGTTGGGATAGCTATTCCAACCTTTTTAGTGATTCAATCATATCGCGATAAGGGATACTTGCCGTCTTTGCACGGGGTTAGCCATTATCCTTGAGCATAATAGCCTAATACTTTGAGCGTTGCGAGCTCTCGGTTTCTTCGAAGATGTTAATGGACGATATGTTGTAGATATTGCCAAACGAAAGGAACACGATTGCATTAACCGGAGGTGATCTTCCATCAAGCAAAGGCAAAATTCCAGAGGGCATCAACGGGCTTTTTCAAAATTGTTGACAATTGGCATATATGTAATTATATTTAATATATCAATCGCTTGGTGCTGTAAATCTACTCGTGTAAACGCTCTTGAAGCAAAACTTTACGCAATATAGTTCGATTCTACCAAGGAAGAAAATGGAGAGGCGATGGGAGACTTAGTCACAGTTTTGTACACGTCCTGTCCATTTACGAATGACATTCATCGTAGTTTTGTAAAGCATTTTCAGCAACGCTTCATTGCTTGGGAAAATGCTTTTTTCTTTAGGCTTTGCGATGTTGACGATGGTAACCCTCAAGTATTTCCGTCGTTGTACTCTTCGCGTCAAGCTTTTTATGTCCTGCACCGTGTCATATTCCGCCTCCAGCATGAATTGCAGTATCTCTGCAAACAACTCTGTAAACAACTCTTTCAGTGCAAATGCACCTTTTCTATCGTTATGAACTTATTCTTCTTCACAATTACTTTCACTTGCTCATCACTTGTACGATCCTCTTTAATCAGCCTTTCTAAAGATTATCTAACGGGGGAAACATGATGTCTAAATCAATAGAATCTATCTTGAGAGATGAAATTTTTGCTGAGCTGGACATCGAGTATCCGGAAGACCACGATACCCGTTTGTTGGACCAAGGTATCGATTCAGCAGGCTTCATCAAGCTTATTGTTTTAATGGAATCGAAGTTTAACATCTCGATCCCTGATGAAGATCTGTTATTTGAGAAGTTCTCCACGGCTGGATTAATTCTTAATTATTTGACTGAGAAAACGCTATGATGACGATCATTCAGCGTCTATTTCTGGAGGCCTCTGATCGCCAAGATCATATTATCCTTGAAGATTTAAAGCAGCAATGGACTTACGCAGATGTGATGACAGAAGCTTATTTGATTGCTTTATATATCCGCAAAAATTTCGAGCTTGAGTCGGGGAGTCATCTTGCATTATACACAAATAATGAGCCCTTGTTCATTTTTGCGGCGCTTGGCATTCAATTCTGCGGTTATGTGTTAGTACCGGTTCCTTATTCGGCATCCAATACTGAAATCGAAAATATTTTAAATGCCAGTGACGCCAAACTGGTTATCAGCAAATCTGCACAACCTGCGCATTTGAATTGCGACATTCCTTGGGTTACCGCCCAGGATTTATCGCAAGAACCAATGCCTTCGTTTGAATCGATCTTGTTAACCAATCAGTCCGATCCCAATCAATGTGCGATTCTCCTTCCTACATCGGGCACAACCGGAAAATCTAAAATCGTGATGTTATCCCATTGGAATGTATTAACGAATGCGTTGGCACATGGCGAAAAGGTGGGGTATACGGATCAGGATTCGTTTCTTGTAACGATGCCCGTTCATTTCAGTTCTACGATTATCACGCAATTGATTTCTTGCATGTTATATGGAACCCGAATTAAGCTTATCAGCTTGCCTATGCTGCCGCGCACCGCGTTTAAACTGTTTCAGAATAAGGCGGTCACGGCCTTCTCAGCGGTGCCTACGCAATTGATGCACTTTGTTTCCGATTTCCATCAGACAAAGAACTGGAGTGCCTTTGATTCCATTGAATTTATTGTAATTAGCGGTGCGGCGATTCCCGCAAAATTAGGTGACCATCTTCAGACTGTATTTCCTCACGCGGACATTATTCAAACCTATGGATTGACCGAAGCTTCTCCGCGGGTGAGCATGATGGAACGGGGAGAGCGCAGCTTATCCTGTGGAACACCCATCAATGACGTTTCTGTTCGTCTTGTTGACGAAGAAGAGAATGAGGTTGAAGGAGCAGCGATCGGAGAAATTTGGGTCAAGGGCCCGAATGTGATGCTCGGTTATTACAAAAACCCGGAGTTAACGAATGCTACCATTGTTGAGGGTTGGTTAAAGACAGGAGATTTGGGATATTGGAATGAATCAGGGTGTCTCATACTGACAGGCCGAAAGAAGAATATCATTATATCCGGCGGTATCAATATCTATCCGGAAGAAATCGAGGAATTCCTGTACGGCTTGAAAGAAGTGGAGGAGGTTATGGTAGTTGGTGTGCACGATGACCTGTTAGGCGAAGTGCCCGTCGCATTTCTGAAAGCTTTTAATGAATGCCTGATTGATATAGATGCACTGACACAACATTGCAACTTGCATTTGTCATCATATAAAGTGCCTAGACAATGGAGGATTATAGATGACATTCCAAAAACCAAAACAGGAAAACTGGACAGGGCAAGTACGAAGCGCTTATTGCTAAATGAGATATACTGATTCGAAATCCTTAAGCCATTTAACCAAATAATCAGGGGTGAACGAAAGGTTGAAAAATTCAACTCAAACGTTAGGCAGACTAATATTGCCGGTCAGTTATCCGATGATTACAACCTATACGCAGCATGCTCATCTCTTGTCCATACTTACCCATTACGAGTGCGCACATCCATGGATATTCAGCAATTATATCCAATTGTTTATTAACAAAGATTATAAACATCATTGGGGAGATTTTTATTTCCCTGTGACTTATGAGCTGCGGCCTTCGGATTCGTGCAAATGGATTACTACTCAAAAGATACATAGAGATACGGTAACAACGAAATGGGACTCGGTTATTCATTTTATTATAGAAAATATTAATGCGAATAACTATGTCCACACCATGGTCAATTATTTCTACGTGCCCCTAAGCGATCGCTACAATAAACTTCAATTGCATCATGACATATTTGTTTACGGCTATGATTTGGATAGAGAGATATTGTATGTTTCCGACTTCTTTAAGAACGGCGTGTATAGTCAGGCTGAGATATCATTTACTGATTTCAAGCTTGCGTTCGACACGAATCATCTAACAACCAATCATGATTATCTTAGAGAAATGGTTTATCTGTATACATTCAATGAGCAACATCAGGATAAATTCAGTGCAGATACCTTAGTGAATTCTATAAGAAATTATTTCACTAAGAAAACGCCGGAGTATTGGGAGATGTTTAACTATGGGGGCGACAGGCATAATCTTGACTTCGGCATGCAAATATACAAAACTCTATTAAATTATGCGAAAGAGACATCGGAACAGAAGGCTATGCTTGATATAAGACCCTTTCATTTACTTTATGATCATAAGAAGTTAATGACGTTAAGACTCAAGTACTTGTACGATAATCGGCATTTCATTCAATTAAATCAAGAGCATATAGATGAATTCACAGCCATTGAACTTAAGGCAAAGATACTTGTGAATGTAGCGATGAAATATAATTTGACAAGGGATACGAGTATTTCCGAAAGTTTTCAAACGCTGATTACGAGTATAGAAAATGAAGAATCCATATTCCTTGAACGATGGCTGAAGAAGGTAGGCATTCAGTAATGTTGAAGGAGCAGATGATGTTAGTTGTGGATATCTCTTCTTGCACCCGAATAGAAGCCTTAGCCCGAAGCCGGTGGTGATCCGGGCATATTTGTGGAGGGAGTGATGCCGGGCTTATAATCGTTGCGATACAGCGTATTGAGTAAGCCAAACCGTTACTTTTGTCCTAAAGATTACGTTTGCTGACAGCCTAATGTCTTCTTGTCTTTCAACGATCCGTATTGCTTCAAGCGTTTTTTCCGGCACAACCACAGCGAATCCACTCACCTCAAGAATCTCTCCTAGTATTTGACCCGACATCTTGTGATTCATGCCTAGAACCATACCTGTTTCGTTTGGGAGCAACGCACCGTTCACCAACCTTACGTATGAACAGCCAGTTAATTTGAAGAATCTGCCGGAAGCCACCATCATGGACTTGGAACCGGCGATCAGTTTGCATAATGCACTCACTAGAACGATCCATTATTACCAGGGTCAATATATCTATTAAACAGGAGGTACCTATGCAAGAACAGATCATAGCGATGATAAGCGAAGTCAAGGACGACGCCCAACTGGAAGTCAGCTTGAACGGGCATTCCAGCATCATGGAAGACGGGGGATTGGACTCTTTACAGCTAATTACTTTCTTATTGAAGGTGGAGGAGCGCTTCGACATTGAAATTGATTTCGAACAATTCGAATTCGATTGCATGGAATCGATTACAATCTTTTGCAATTATATCTCGGAGCTGCAGAAGACGGCATCTGCATGAACGATAGACGCAAGTTCGAGCTCATTATCGGAACGTTTGATGCGGAACGCTTCTGGCGCGACCCTAATCAAGCCAAACTGCCGTCGTTTCACGATCCTGAAATGGAGAATGTCGTGATGGCCATGGATGAGCTGCTCTTCCCATTTTGCGGGGCTCAGGATAGGCTCATTACCCGTTATGGAATGAACGCTTCTCATAAAGCGTATTTGCATGAGATCGGATTCCAATTTCTGTCCAATTCAACCGATCTTGAGAGTCCTGATGGAGGAAGCGCAGGCAGAACCGCCAATATATTCGACCTGCTCACCTCAACGGATCATGTGGGTAACATGGATCCAGACTGGCTGAACGGCGCCAGGTTGTCGCCCTTTGCGGTCATTCCGGGGGCGGACCGTGCTGCTATGCGTTTCGGTCTGGAACAGGATTATCCAGCTGTCGAGACGATTCAGACGGTCAATTCTAAGCTATATTCAACCGAATTGAATCGTCGCCTTGAGCTTCAGTGTGACAGCCAGCCGGTCTATTCCCACGAAGAGCTGCTGTCAAGCGGCTTGGCTCTGCTGAAACAAGGCCCCTTTCTGATCAAAGATGAGTTTGGGGTATCCGGGAAGGGCAATTTGCTAATCGAGTCGGAAGCGATTCTGCAGCGGGTCACATCCTATCTCGCCGATCAGTGCAGAAAGGGAAGAACGGTTCGGTTTATTATTGAGCCGTTCCTCCTCAAGGAGCTGGATTTCTCTTGCCAATTCCATATCGATCCGGACGGTACGTACCGCCATATCTCTGTGCAGCAATTGGTTAATCACAATTTCGCTTACCAAGGCTCCTATACAGCCGATGACAGGCTGCTTCATATGCTGCACGAAGCGAAGTACTTTGATGTAATGAAGCTGGCGGCCCGCGAGCTTTACCAGTCGGGTTATTACGGGGACGTATGCGTCGATTCGATGCTGCTAAGAGACGGCCGCATCATTCCGATTGTTGAGGTCAATGCAAGAAAATCGATGAGTCTGATCAAGCATTACGTTGACCGGTATCTCGAGAAGCACGGTACGGCCGGGAGTATGACACATGCGACCTTACAGTTTGCAGGGGATGTATCATTCGATCAATTGCTGGAATCGCTGGACCGCGAGGGCGTTCTATATAAGCCTGATCAAGGGTTTGGCATACTACCGTTAAGCGCGAATACGCTCTTTATTAACAAGGTCATCAGCGAGTGCAAGGGGATCCGGAATAAGCAGGTGAAGGGCAGATTGTATTATTCGCTGATCGAGGGGACAGGGGATAACGAACAATTGTCCGCGAAGCTTAAGGAGATTCTGTTGTCGTTATCCTTCAAGATCGCCCGCTGATGCATTCCGAAGTGCTTGAAACCATGGATGGAGGAAGAGAGTTTATGGGGAAGCGGAAAGTAACGATTCTATGCTCGGGTTTCGGTCTGGGGTTCTATATTCCCGGTCTGTTAGCCGCAAGCGATTTCGGGAAAAGGGATATCGCGACGGAAGTGCTCGTGTTCGAAAGCTTTTTGGAGCATGACAAGAGGGAGCATATTGCAGACAGCAGGACAGCATACCACAATAATTTCGCAATTGCCAATTTTTCGGCCCGAATGCCGATGGATATCCGGGGTAGTATAGATTACGCCCAGGTCGAGCTATTGCTGGAGGCGTGGAAAGCGGAAGAACGCTACGAATTCATATCGCTATCCGGACACTGGGTTTATATTCTGGATTTGTACAGGGAGAAGATGCTGCCGAATCCAATTCATGTAGACCTGCTCTACGTCGATTCAGATCTGGCCCCGTCCTGGAAGAGCCTGAAGAAGTTTCATCCCCGGTATGACGAGCATTATTACAATGCTTGTCTCTATGACACCGATAAGATGGCGATTCGATACGAAATCCCGGTTCTTTCTGGTACGCCACTGCCTTTCGAATCAAGGAAGCGGCGGCTTGTTGTGCATGGCGGCGGCTGGGGGATGGGCACTTATCAAAGTACAATTCCAGAGCTTGCCGGCCATAACTATGGGCTTGATATTGTAGCTTACGACTGGAAGGAAGCGAAGCCCGATCCCGATCACCGATATTGGATGAACGATCCGGAATGGTGTTCATGGGTGAAGAGCGCGAACGGCCTGCACGAATTTCCGCCATATATTGAAATAGCGGGAGAAGATACGAATTCATACGCCGCTGAGGCTGATCATCATTGGTTATTTGACGTTGCTTCTGAGGCGATGGCTATCGTGGCCAAGCCGGGAGCGGGCACATTGATCGACTCGCTTGCCTCCGAAACGCCTCTTATTCTTCTGGAGCCGTTCGGCAGTCATGAGCTCAGCAATCTGGAATTGTGGGAGTCGCTTGGGTTCGGAATACGCTACGAGAAGTGGCGAGAGATGGATTTTTCTGTAGATATCCTTAAGGAGATGCATCAAGCGATCAAGAACAGGCCCGGTGAACGGACGAATTATGTGGATCACTATTGTTCGAGGATTGCCTTAACGAAGAGGTAAGATTTCAATGGCAGAAGGGGTTATGCGATGAGCTTAAATACATTGAGTGTTGCCAAGGATACGGTAAGCTATCCGAGATGGATCGTCCTGCAGCTGCTGGAGGAGTGCAATTTGCGATGCAAGATGTGTTATGAGTGGGGACTCGAAGGGCCCTATAAAAGCAAAAAAACATTAGCGCAGCTGGACCCGGAGCTGATCAAAAAGATCATCATCGAGTGCAGCCCCGGCAAGCCGTATTACGATTTCTTCGGCGGCGAGCCGCTGATGTACCCTTGGCTGAGCGACATTCTCGCCATGATCAATCATTATGGAAGCATAGCGGACTTCCCCACGAACGGCACACTGCTTGAGAAGCATGCCGAGATGTTAGTCGAGACTCCGCCTAATAAGATATGGGTGTCGCTCGACGGCCCTGAGGATATCAACGACAGGCAGAGGGGCAAAGGCGTATTCAAGAAAGTAATCAAAGGGATCGAGAAGCTCTATGAGCTCCGGCAAAGCAAAGGTAAGCAATTTCCGAAGATGGGTGTATCCTTTATCATTACGCCCTTGAACTATATGTACATCGAGGAATTTTTCTTTAAGCATATCGACTTGTCGATGTTGGACCATATCAGCATGGAGGTGCAGCTCTATGCCACGGAAGAGCAGTATGCCCAATATGTGGAGGTTCTTCGTGAGGAATTCGGCGTGCATGAAGCTCCGTATGCCAAGGGGATGGTCTGGAAAGACAACAGTTCGTTCAGCCAGATCGATATTCCCGAATTGACGAGACAGCTCAATAATGTTAAAGAGTATTGCCTGAAAAACAGTATCCATGTGATTACCTATCCGAAGACGATAGATGAACAGAATTTGCACAACTATTTCTCGGGACATTTCCATCAGATGGCTGATAAACGAAACCGTTGCTCTCTTCCATGGACTTATGCGGAGATTACGGCAAGGGGCGACGTTTCGCCCTGCCATGCCTTCTATGATTTGACCTTCGGCAACGTGAACGAAGAGAATCTGCTGGATATCTGGCGCAGTGACAATTACAAAGAGTATCGCGCGTATATGAAAAAAAATATGCTTCCGATTTGTACGGCTTGTTCAAGGTATTATATCTACTGATTCATGTGAATGACCTATTACGCTTAAGAAGGGTGTGTTGATATGAATCCGAAATCTGAGATTAAGCATTCCGCAAAGGATCTGCAAATATTGAAGCGTACTATCAGGAATACGGTGGAAACCAAGCGGAACATGGAGAAAATAGCGGGTTACGCGACACCGTTGCCAGAGTCGGTCGGAATTAAACTGACGAACCAATGCAACTTGCGCTGCAAGCATTGCTATCAATGGAACGACACCGGCTACCATCACTTCATGACACCGGAGCAGCAGCGCGAACAGCTCGACTACGGGCTGCTGGAGAAGCTAATCCTTGAGACGGAACCAGCCAAGTCGCGACTCTATATCTGGGGCGGCGAGCCGCTCGTATACAGCCATTTCGACCGTTTGGCCGATCTGCTTGAAGCCCATCCTCGTGAGACGACGATCTGCACGAACGCGGTGCTGATCGAGCGAAAGCTGGACGCCTTGCTGAGAATCTCCGACAACCTGGAGCTGCTCATTGCGCTTGATGGATTCGAAGAAGAGAATGATGCGCTTCGCGGCAAAGGGGTATTTAACAAGGCGATAGATGCGATTAGGAAGCTGGTCGAGCTGCGCAAGGAAAATCGGTTCAGGGGCAAAATTACAATCCATACCGTCGTTAACGATGCTATGACCGACAAGCTCTACGATATGTTGGACTTTCTGGAGGGCGTCGGTGTAGACATGGTCATGGTTTGCTTCCCATGGTACATCTCGGACGAATGCACGCAGGGAATGGACGATTACTTTGACCAGAAGTTCGACTTCCTTCCGGCGAGCGAGCACAAGGGCGAACGGAGCTGGCACGCCTTTAACTACAAGCTCGATCCGGAGCGTATTCCTGCTTTGATGAGCGAGTTGGACCGGGTGAATAATCGGGTCTGGAAAATGCGTTTACGCTACCAGCCGAACCTGGATCAAGATCAGATCGAAGATTTCGTGCTTGGCAAAGAGGTGAGGGGTAAAGGCACGATGAATAAGAAGTGCCTGGCTCTCTCGAATCGGATGGATATTACGCCCGATGGAACGATTGTTGCGTGCAAATTTTTCAAGGAGTTCGAGATCGGCAAATTACATGAAGCGTCCGTACAGGAATTATGGCATAGCATGACCTACAGAAGGATAAGGGAAATGATGGATGAACGACTGACACCGGCTTGTTCCAAGTGCAGTGTCTTGCATTTGCACGGTGTATAACGATTCTAAATTCACATAAATGAGGTGCGCAAGTGAGTATTATCCACCTGGAGGGATTATCCAAAAGCTTCAAGTATTACGAGAAAGAGCTGGGACTCAAAAAATCGCTCAAAAATTTAGTGAAGCGGAAATCACTGATCAAAGAAGCGGTTAGCGAAATATCCCTTGTAATCGAGCAGGGTGAGATGGTCGGATTTTTAGGCCCGAACGGTTCCGGCAAAACGACGACGCTGAAGATGCTGTCCGGCATCTTGTATCCGACAAGCGGGCAAGCGACGGTATTAGGCTATGTCCCTTGGGAGCGAAAAAAAGAATTCAAGATGCAGTTCTCGATCGTGATGGGGCAGAAATCGCAGTTGTGGTGGGATTTACCGGCGAACGAATCGTTGTACCTGAACAAATGCATTTATGAGATCGAGGATAAGCCCTACAACCTTGTCCTGGATGAGCTTACGGAGATGCTTGACGTTAAAGACCTGCTCAATATTCAGGTGCGGAGACTCTCGCTAGGGGAACGGATGAAGATGGAGCTTATTGCTTCGCTCATCCACCGGCCCAAGGTGATTTTCCTGGATGAGCCTACAATCGGACTTGATCTGATTTCGCAGAAGCGCATTCGGGAGTTTCTGAAGGATTATAACGAGCAGACGAAGGCAACGGTCATTCTGACAAGTCACTACATGGCGGATATTGAGGATCTATGCAAACGAGCGATCATCATCAATCAGGGGAAGATCGTATACGACGGTGATCTTCGGCGTGTGAACGAGCTGCTGCATGCCAAAAAGATTATCAAGCTGCAATTTACGGATGAAGTGCCGAGGCAAGCGCTAAGCGACTATGGCACGATTACTCAACATGACGGCATGAATGCCGTCATGGAAATTGATAAGCATGACCTCCAGCGGCTTTCCAAAATGATACTTGATCGGTTCCCGATCCTTGATTTCACAGTTGAAGATATACCTGTCGAGCGAGGCATCGAAAGCTTATATCAGAAAGATGGGGTCCAGACATGAAAGCCTTGCAGAAGTATAAAAGGACGTACAGCCTTGCGCTTCAGAATGCGATGGAGTATCGGACCGATTTCCTGATGGGCATTATCAGCGGCGGATTTATCATACTCGTCCAATGCTTCCTCTGGACAGCTGTGTTCCGCAGCTCGCCGCAAGAGATTATTAACGGCTATACGTATTCACAGATCATCATTTATTCCGTGTTGTCCGGCGTCGTCTCCAAGCTGGTTTCTGCCGGCTTCGAAGGGGAGATCGCGAATGACATCAAGACGGGCGGATTAAGCAAATTTATCGCTCAGCCCATTCATTATTTCAGCTATCGGATATGCAATTTCTTCGGTGAGAAAACGGTTCAGACCGGGGTCGTGCTTGTCTTATTCGTCATACTGATGACCGTGTTTACTCAGATTTGGGAGTTTCCGCTTAGAGTGGGGCAGATCGTTATGTTCCTGACTAGTATTTTGTTCGGAATGCTCATCAACTTCCTGCTTTTTTATTCGATTAGTGCGCTCGCATTCATCATTACTGAGGTTTGGGGCGTGTATATCGCGTTCAACCAAGGCGTCTATCTGCTCAGCGGCGCCATCTTTCCGCTTAATATTTTCGGGGATACGTTTGCCACAATCTCCAGCTATTTACCATTCCAGTATGTCGTATTCTTCCCTGTTAAGATCATCCTCGGGAGCTTGGAGGTTCATGAGATCGTTAGCGGGCTCTTGGTACAGGCGGTTTGGGTAATGGTGCTTTTGGTCATTTCCAAATTGGCTTGGGATTCCGGGATGAAGAAATATGTAGCCGTTGGAGGTTAGGTCTGTGAGTATCAGCTTGAGTGAGATTCGGAAGCATGTACGTATGTTTTTTATTTTCGCAAAGAACAGTTTGGTCGGTTATATGGAATACAAAGCGAATTTCTACTCCGGTTTGATCATGGAGACCGTATTTCTGTTTACCAAGCTGATCTATATCATCTTCGTTTTCCAGCTGGGGATCGAAATTAATGGCATTTCTCCTGACCAGATGATGATCTTCACCGGGACCTATACGATTATGATCGCAATCTATACAGGATTGTTTATGGATAACTTTTATAGATTCGCCGGCCATATCCGCAACGGAACGCTGGACTTGTATATGACGAAGCCGCTATCGCTGCAGTTCATGATTTCATTCCGGAACGTTAACTACGCGTTTCCGATTCCGAACCTGATCGCCGGGATCACGATGATCGTACTGGCTTGGCGGCGGCTTGGGATCGAGCCAAGCTTCATCCACCTGGCCGGATATATCGGCGTGATTTTGAGCAGCACAATCGTGATGTATTCGGTGCTTCTGCTTCCGCAAATTCTTGCTTTCTGGACGGTAAAGTCAGGTTCGATCTTCGACATACTGGACAAATGTTGGGATTTGAACAATATGCCGATGTACATATACCCCAAATGGCTGCAGAGAATAGGACTGTATGTCGTGCCTATCTTGTTTATTACCAACATGCCGTCGGTTTATTTGATCGACCGTTTGGACTTCTTCCTTGGGGTATGGATTTTTGCAGCTCCTGTGATATCGCTTCTAATGGTCAGGCTGTTCTGGAAGCTGGCCGTCAGACACTACGAGAGCGCCAGCAGTTAGAGAAATGCCACAAACAAATGGTTGAGAGGGTGAAGTGGATGAGCAGGATGGAGTACAAGAGCTTTTCGCCGCAGACAGAGGATACTGCCAAGAAGCGACTACACAACGGGATCGAAATCTATCAAAACAACGAAGGAGAGACCGATTTCCTCTACAACGAGATTTTCCAGAAGGAGATGTATTTCAAGCACGGGATTACGCTCCCGGATCATGGCACGGTCATGGACGTCGGGGCTAATATCGGCATGTTCACCCTGTATGTCAGCAGCAAGAGCAACTGCAGGGTATATGCCTTTGAGCCACTGCCTCCGACGTTTAAGCTCTTGAAGATGAATACGAGCTCGCTGCCTCGCGTAACAACGGTTAACGTCGGGCTTTCCAATGAGATCAAGGAAGCGGAGTTTGCCTATTTCCCTACGATGTCCACGGATTCTGTCCAGATCAAATACCGGGAGAACCACGATCTGGATCTCCGATACGGATTAATCAACCATTACCGGGATCATTTTGACGACCCGCGCATGCTAAACAGGTTTGTGGATCAGCTTATGTCGCCGAAGCTTCTGAATGAACAAATCCATCGATGCAAGCTAACTACGATCTCTGAAATGATCCGTTATTACGATCTGAACCCCATTGATCTGCTCAAAATCGACGTGGAAAAAAGTGAATTTGAGGTGCTGGAAGGCATACATCCGGACGATTGGGGCAAAATCAGGCAAATTGTAATGGAGGTACACGGACTGGACGGAGAACAGATCAGCAGGCTCGAGAACATCTTCCGCACCAACGGCTTCAATGTCTTGATCGATTACTACGAAGACTTGAATATCCCCAATTACTACAATGTGTACGCATTGAATCAAATGCATATATCGGCTGGGTGATCGTCATGCTACAGCATCTACATGCAAGGCTGGTATGCTCCAGCTGCAAGGGTGTGCTGGTCCAGTCGGAGGTGTCGCTGCAATGCTGCAGCTGCGAAGCGGTATATCCGATTGATGATCGTTATGTATCGATGCTCGACCGGCGTGAGCAGGTTACCCACCCTTCCGAATGGAACCGGAAAGAGGCTGAAATTCGGGATTATAGCGAGATTTCGCACTCCCTTGCGCTGTCCGGTATAGGCCGATTCGCCACCTTCTTAAATTATGGTTACGTCCCGGACGGGGGTGAGCAACATGCGGTGATCGAGCCGGGCGATGCATGGAATAGAAACTCAGTCAAGCTGCTGCTTGAGACAGTGGGCAGGACGGCGATTTTGGAGCGGCAGGTGATCGACATCGGATGCGGCAGGGGAGGGAACATAGCAGCTCTGTCTAAATATTTCAAGCCGCTGTCTATTGTCGGTCTCGACATCTGCCCGGCGAATATTGCCTATTGCAATGCCAAATCCCGAGGGGGCGAAGCTTTATATCTCGTCGGCGATGCAGAGAATATACCGTTTGCAGACGAGAGCTTCGATGTGGTGTTAAATATAGAATCCGCGCATGCCTATCCGAACCGATCACGCTTCTATGAAGAGGTGTACCGGATCATGAGAGTTGGCGGCGTATTTCTGTATACGGAGCTGATGCTGGGAGATCAGGTAGCGCAGAACGTCAGGCTGTTAGAGGAAGCAGGCCTGTCTATAATCCGTAATCAGGATGTGACTTCGAATGTTCTTCTATCCTGTGATGAGAGTGCGAAGCAGCGTACTGGCACACAAGGGATTGCGAGCAACGCCAAAGCGAGCACGAATATTGGAGATATTCATGATTTCATCGCATTGCCCGGCTCGAAGAAATATGAAGAGATGAAGGCTGGAACGCGGCAATACCGTATGATGAACCTTGTTAAGAGGTAATATAGCCGTAATATCAACAATAATTTTGGGCGTGTCTGAAAACTCTGAAGGCGGCAGATTTTGCTGAATTTTCGTTCCAAGCCAGGAAGTTTTCCGCAGGTGTGCCGGGGCACGTCAAGGGAAAGTGACGTAGCAGGGGGCGAAAAGGCGGTAAAAGATGCACTTCAGTAGGTTTCAAGACACGTCCTAGTATAGGAGAACTATTGTATGGAAGAAATGATTTCCCTGGACACCTTTCAGCCCTTCGACGGCATGACAAAAATGTTTCCTCATCATAATTTTCCTTATTTTAATTGCGGATACAATTTGATGTTAACGCTTGCCAGATATTTTAAAAAAGATGAGCTGCCGATTTTGAATAACGTCATTACTATTTATAGATTTGATAAACAAAAAATACAAACAAGAGGATATTTCAAGTTAGAGGTGTTGGATCTTGAGGAGGAAGATCAGATTCTTGAGGAAATGGGGATCTCTATTCGTAAAAAATCCCCTGGACTAGATACGTTACAAGATGAGATCATAAACTCTATTTCTAATGGTCATCCGATTTCCATATTCATTGATTTATTTTATCAACGCGGGAGAGACTTTTACTATAACAAAAAACATGGACTGCACCCTGTTTTTGTCTATGGCTTCAATCTTACGAACGAGGAAATATATACGGTTGATGATATTACAGAGTACAGACAATATTCTCTGCCATTTTCAGAATTTAAATCGTCATGTATGACTTCGGAACACGTAAAGATGCTAGACTACTTTTGGGAATATGCGCTAGTGCCCCCCGGTAACCATGTGATCTTGGACAATAAGAAGTCAGCACACACAACCATCAATACATTCGTAGAAAATATGTGCAGGTATCAAAATGAAATAACGGAAAGTTTGAATAATATACTGTTGCTCGCAGAAAATTACGAGCTCATTATACAAAATGAAACGATTATAGAGACACTGAGCAGTACTATTTATAGAAAATGTTCTGAGAAATACAGGTTAAATACGCTCTATAAGTACAACATTGATCATATCCATGCAAAACATACGCTTGACCCGTTATTGGACCAAATTATCCGTGACTGGAAGACAGTAAGGATCTATTCGAATAAAGCCATCATGTCTCAAAAGTTCACTGGGAAAATCATAGACAAGTGCATTGGTTTAATTACAAAAATATATACGAATGAAGTGCATTTTAATAATCAATTATTTTTAATGTTAAAGGCTTTCAGGTAAAATCACATCTAATATTGCCAGAAATGAGCCGCATCAACAGGCATACTGTGCATGTGTCTTTTCATCGTATGAAAACCGCTGCGAACAGGGAAGCCGCCGCCGCTGTCTACATCAGCATTTTAAACACAAACGGCAGAGATGCCGTTTTTTTTGTTTTGATTTTGTTAGAGCACATTAGTCATGTAGAATCGGTGGCGATACTGAACAGGTGTCAAATATCCCAGTGATCTATAAATTCAATGCCTATTAAACCAGTTGACATCCATTGTAAATAAACTTTATAAAAGATGTTGAAAGAGTTAAAGGATAAAGGTATTATTTACTAATAGGACAAAATACATAGGTAAAAAGGAGTACTACTTGATGTCTACTCAAGCTTTAACTAAAACAGTAAATAAAGTAAAGCCAAAGCCACTAAAGAATAGGCTAGGAGCTGCTATTGTCTCAATGATTTTGGGTATTATATCTGCCATTTTCGTCGTCTTAACAATTGTAGCAGAGGTAGTTACATCTGCAAGTGGAGTAGGTTTAACATTTTTTTTCATCGCAGGTATTTCCTCATTGGTGGGTTTTCCGCTAGGATTAAGTGCAATAAAGTCATCTAAAGGAAGAGGAATGGCGATTGCAGGAATAACTTTAACGATTCTACCTTTTTTATTCATGGTGATTGCTCTTGTTATAATAATAATGCATATGTTTCTTTAATTAATGGTGGTTGGGTTTGGTTGTCTAGTACCTAAAGTCTGTGAAAAGTATTCAACACATGTGGAGAGCGAAGTTGGTTAGGAATGACTAATAGTTGAGATGTATTGGCGTATACAGCAACGGAGCGGGTAATGTCCCGCTTCTTTTTTTGACCATTTTTTAAGGGCTTCTTGGCGATACTGAAAAAATACCCTAGTAATCCATGAATTCGATGCTGGTTGAACCAGTTGACGTAGTCGAACCCTTGATAATAGGATCGTTACCCGTATACGGCGCATGTGGAGTCAGTAGCGATGTTGATGAGGGTCTAGTTTCTGGAGCCACATGCACCTGTTTAAATAGCTATATAGCCCGAAGCTTTTAAAGTTCGGGCTATTGTTGTTTTTACCAAAGTAATATGTTTAGCGCGGAGCATTCGGTGAGGTTTCTGTTCGTCGGATGGATCAGTTTTCGATAACGTTGTGTCGTTTATTGTTTTCAAGAGTTGCAGTAAGACGAGGTAAAGATATCCCTAACTTTTTGGCTTCTTTCACAACTTCGATTACTGAAAAACCTGCTTTGGTATTGTTGTATTCAATGGAAAGTCGTGCTAGGCTGCCCTTTGCAAAAATAACCTTGTTAAAAAGCATACTGAGAATTGCCGGTGGAATTTTAGTCAGCAGTAGAGAAATCATATCAATTTTTGCACCTCTTGCTTGAAGTACAGGTGCAATTTCCCTCATATTCTTCCCAACATTGGCGAATGAGTCACGATGATTCAAGAGTGCTGGAAAGCTTCCTCGTCTTAACACTTCGGATTCCATAGCCGCGTTCATGGCAAAGTGATTCCATAGCCAGTTTTGCATATCCTTGATCCAACTAATTTTAAAATGGGCACTTTCAAACAGATCTTTGACGTTGTTGTTTATTTGTTCCGTGCCTTCCCGTGGTTTTTCAAGAAATATCATTTTAAAAAAGCCGCCTCTAAGCCTATTGTCCGTGATGCCGCCTCCTGCTCCTGGGAACCCAAAGACCACATTGTTCATAGACAAAGGTGAGATCGATGATTTCAAATCTTGCCAAATGTTATTGAATATGAGGACAGGGGTGTTTCCAGCAACGTTCGATAGTAATTGTGCTGCTTTTGGAAGTTGTTCCGTGTGGACACTTACAATAATGAGATCATAATTTGGGTTAATCTCCTCATGTAGTTTGACGTTCCAGTTTTCTTGTATGAGCTGTTTCCCTCTTCGCGCATCCCACATTTCAAGCTCTATATGGCTTCCGAAGGTTTCTTTTCTCCCTTTTCTTACGTAAAACTCTACTGTGTGCCCTGCCTTTTCAAAAGCCCAAGCATATTGGGTCGATATGACACCTCTACCGAAGAATAAAATTCTCATATTACCTCCTAAAAATGTAATTTATCCTCGTTAATAATCCAACAACGTGTTGTATAATGTTATTGTATGGATTCACTATACGCTCATCAACCATCAGATTTTTTATATCTGTCGTATGATGGCTTAGACGGATGGAATAGAAAACGGAGGGAAATCATGCATAAGCAGCCTGAAATGACGGACAAAACAAGGCAGACATTTGTTAATGTATTCTGCGATTTATACAGCCGAAAACCCATCGAGAAAATATCCATTCAAGAGATTGCTAAGCAATCAGGATATAATCGCAGTACATTTTATCAATATTTTACGGATATCTATGAGTTGTTGGACTACGTTGAAGAGCGTATTTTGAAGTCCATTAACGAGGAAATGGCAGGCAGAGAGTTTTCTACACATACTTTCCAAGATGCACTTCAATGCTTGGAAAATGCAGAAGACATTTCAGTTCTTAAAGCCCTCTTGGGCGACTATGGTTCTGTTCATTTTATTGAACGTCTGAAAAGAGAAATTCCCTTTGAGCGATTGATTGTGGATTTTCCAATAAACGATGCTTTAGCACCATATATCATTGAGTTTTACATATCAACATTAATATCTATGTTTCGACTTTGGATACGCAACGGCAAAGATCTATCGTCAGAAGAATTGGTCGGACTGATCGATAGCCTATTTGCAAAGGGGATAACCCCGTATCATATCTTTGGCAAGGCCAATCCGCAGCGCTCTGATTCGAATAAGAATTAAGGGGACTTTACAAATTATGGTTTGCATTTTATAATATGTGCAATTGTGGTTAAAGGGGATATTGATATGAACCGTTTTGTATCTGTGTTAACAAAATCCTATAACCATCATCACAGTTAGGCGTCTGTATTACGGAATTTTTTCCGTAGGTACAGACGCCTATTGGCGTTATACCTGCGGACTTGAAGCATAAGAGTCATGTGGGTGTTTTTTATCCTGCATGGCTCTTTTTTGTTGTTTATTAAAAATTGGAGGTAGAAAGAGATGCAAAATTCAAGCATTATATTCAAAGTTCCAGAACAAAATGAGCTGCTTACAGAGCGTTTCAAAACACATAAGACGCTATTCAACAGGGATGTGCTTAACGGAGTTTTATCCATTTTCGATGAGGTGGCTGACAAGGGGGATGAAGCAATCAGAAGTCTGACCATGAAGTATGATGAAGTTGATTTGGATGGACTGATTCTCTCCAACGCTTATGTTGAGGAATACGTCTCTTCACTGTCACCATCATTATGTTCAGCTATAGAACAAGCAATTAAAAATGTGCAAGATGCTAATGTAGCGATGTTTCCGAAAACGTGGGAAAAGCAAATCAGACCTGGAACAATAATCGGTGAAAATGTGCTTCCCTTGGATTCGGTAGGTATATGGATACCGGCAAGGAAAGGTCCGTTAATTTCTACTGCCGTAATGCTGGTTGTAGCCGCCAAAACCGCTGGTGTTAAAAAAATTATAGTGGGAATGCCACCATTAAAAAATGGACTAGGAGATCAAGGAACGGTTGCAGCGGCTAAACTTGCGGGAGCAGATCAATTTGTGATCGGCAACGGAGTATCGATTATTGCTGGGTTTGCTCAGGGCACAGGCTCCATTCCAGAAGTTGATGGGATTTATGGGCCAGGTCCGGGTGGAATTGCAGCGGCAATGAGTGTGGCAATGACATATGGTAAAAAGAGTGTATTAGGTATCGGCCCAACCGAATGTGTAATTTTCGCAGATGAAACTGCCGATCCGTTTAAAATAGCTTGTGATTTAATTAATGAAGGGGAGCATGGTCCCGATTCTTCTTCTATCTTTGTCACAACTTCGACCATACTTGCTCATCAAGTAGAAGCGCTTCTATGGAATTGTATTGATGAGGTAGAAGAAAAACGAAGACAATACTTACTAAATGTTTTTGGTTCTAACGGTAAGGGAGCAATCGTTATTGCATCAAACATCGAGGAAGCTTTTGAGTTTGTTAATTGGTTTGCACCAGAACATTTGATGATTGTATGTGATAAAGAAACGGAGAATCTGGCTTTAACCCGTATAAACAATGCAGGTGAAATTCTTATCGGTGAGTATACACCTTTTTCGGCAGCTAACTACGGGATCGGAATTACAGCAGTATTGCCGACTAACCATTTTGCAAGAGCCTTTTCTGGCGTGACATCCAAGGATATGGTGAAGTATTCAACAATCGGAAGACTGAGCAAGGATGCTTTACAGGATATATATCCGATCATTAAAGAGATGGGGAATTATGAACAATTACCTTGTCACGTAAAAGCGGCTGATGTCAGGTTGCTTGAATAGGTGAATTCAGCCACATCATACTCAGTTGAGTTACCATCAGCACTTCACCCATGGGGAAGGGTATTAGGGTTTATGGATGCGGAACAACATATCATCAGATTTGAGTGAATGGACATAAAAAAGAGGCGACTACCCCCTCTTTCCCCGGTTGTTTCAAACGATATTGATCCTTGAGGATAAACATATTTAAGTCTTCGCAGGGGCCTGTTCATAACGTTAATCGTTGAGGTATTCAAATGACACTAGTCGTTACTCCGTTTTTGCTTTTTGAATCACATCCATAATAAAGGGATGTTTGGCATTCGTATAAGCATCCCTGTCATTACGATATTTTTCAGCTAATCCTTGTTTTAATTGTTCATATTGCTTGCGTATATCAGGATGGATTTGGAGATAATCCCGGAAGAGAATAATGTTTTTCCACTCCTCACCGCCATAAGTGTATATATGCAAATGATGCGTTCCGGCCCTCCATTGCCCTTTTCGGAAGAACCTTCGGTTAGGAAATTCTTTATGGTAGACATGCTCATAACCTAACGCAGCTAAGGGATTTATCCATGTATCAACTTCACCTAAATCGTGTACGCCAACCATGAAGTCAATGATCGGTTTAGCCCCTAGACCGGGAACAGAAGTGCTGCCAATATGCTCTATTGCAATACAATGAACACCAAGTATCTGCTTTATTCTCTGTGCTTCCCGTTGATACTCGAAAGCCCAGTTTTCATTGTATTCTTCGATCACTACGGGTTTTTCCATATCGTTCTCCCTCTACTAACGGAATGACTAGGTATCCCAGCTTTGTTTCTCCATAGCATATATGGCCTGCTCAGCGCCGTATCTTATGACGATTCGCTCTAATGTCATTCCTACGCTTTCTAATAGTCTGCAAGAGGAATGATTGGCCGTTTGTGTCTCGGCTATGACTTTGGTTAGATTTAACTCATTAAATATGTAATCAAGCATGCGAGTAATCACTTCTTTGGCATATCCTCGTCCCCACCAATCAGGCAGAAACTCGTAGGAAACCTCAAAGTGCTGACCATCCATGTGTTTATCCAAAGAAACCAGGCCGATGCAATCATTATTGCTTTTCAATCGCACAACCCAATAATAAGAACCCGTCCGGGAGCGTTCTAATGTATCTAAAAACTTGTTTAATGTGTGCTCCTCAGGTATGATTCCACCGAGATATGTTCTAACTTTCTCATTCATATAAATCAATTTCACATCGTGATAATCATTATTTTGCAGCCTGATTATGTTACATCTATTTGTCTCCAAACGTGATTTCCTCCTTAAAATACTGAGTTAGTAGATATGATAGAGTGTTTTGTGGAAAATGTGTTACCGCTATCCCCGAAGCATTCATACATGTCATCGTCAGGTATAGTGGGGAATTCGCTGGATATGGCATCATTGAGTGACAAAGTGGTGATATTCCGCAGCTAGAAGTACATCCGAAATTTCTCATAAGCCTTGGATTACAGCACTTTGTCACTCAATATGAAATGATGTTGAAGATATAACCGTTCCAAAACTATTAATACACCTGCACACCCGCACCAAGCACAGACTTGTTTTGTACTGAATTTCCAGTCAGATGTACCTTTTGCAGTTGAGGCAGCTGGCTTAGGGGCTCAACATTGGAAATGGCATTGTTCTCAAGATGCAGCTCTTCTATGTTCTTCCAACCGCTCATGAAATCGAGAGAAGTCAGATTACTGTCTTGCAGAGTGAAGGAACGCAGAGCGGACAGCTTCGCAAAGTAAGGCATGATCTGATCCACCTCGGTGATCGAATTGTTATTTTTACTAAAATAGGACTGGTCCAGGGTCAATTGCTCAAGAACGTTGTTCTCCGCGGCAGATTGCTGTTCAAAATTCAGTCTGCATTCGGAGCACGTCAGAGATTTAACCTGCTTTAGACGAAATAAGGCATCGCTCTCCTGATACAGTGAGGAGTCATAGATGTTCAGGGTCTGCAGGCTGGTCAAGGTGTCCAGTGAACCAAGACCCGTAATTTCACTTGTTTCCCAGAGGGATAGCTGCCCCAGCTTCGGGAATTTACCCAGCGCCGCCAGATTCAGATCGCCGCTTCCACCGCGGAGCGTCAGACTGGTTGCAGCGGGCGCCTTCAGCCCGGCGAGAAAAGCGCTTGGAATTTCTACTCGCGTTACCTTAGGTAAAGACAGCGCTTCTGCGTTTTCGTAGTAGCCTGACAATACTAACTCACGCAGAGAGGGCAGGGTGTTTATGGCCTTTACCGAGCCAAGCTTGTTTAATGAAACCAGGCGTAGTTTGGTAATGGAGGCTTTGCCAGCAAGGCGATCCAGATTCGAAAAGTTGACATTTTCGAGATCTAACGTTTGCAGAGCAGGCATGTTTTGCACAAAGTCGATAGACTTCACATTGGATAAAAAAGACAGATGAAGCTCCTGAAGCTGGGTTAATGCATATAGCGGCTGTAGGTCTGTAGCTTCACTGTAATGGATGGACAAGGATGATAATCCCGTCATGGACGATAACCATCCCAATTCATTGACAAAGGTGAGCGACAGAGACTTGAGCGGCAGCTGGTTTAACAGGTGAAAATCCGTTACAGACTCATCCACATAGGTAATCGATAACGAGTTAAGGTTAGGGAATTCTAGCAGTAGAGCTAACTCCCGATTGCTTCGTAACTGGGTAGAAAGGTGCGTAATTTTAGACTTATCACCAAAGTAATCGGAAAATGAGCTGAAGGATTCGTTAAATGCGCCTCCATAGCTTTTTAAACCTGGCATATGTGCAAAAGTAGTTTGATCGGTCTGGGAAATTTCATAGGTTCCGGTCAGATCGAGTGCAGTCAGTCCCGTAAAAGCTTCAAAATCTCGCTGATCAATCTCCTGGGTATTCAGTTTTTTGTCCTGAGTCACATAAGTAATTTTCTCGGCCTGTTCATCGCTGAAGGGATCGGAGAAGCTGTATGTAAACTCCCACTGGTCATTATCCGAATAATCTACAGTCAAATAGCGAATACGAGCTAGTTCTTCCTCGGTCGGCAAGGCAGCCCCTTTATCGAAGATATCCCGCAAAAAGGAGAGCAGTACCTCGCTTTCAGGCATCTTGCGCACTGGCAGCTTGGCTTCTGTTTGTGGATGAGTGGAGCTAACGCTCGAATACACATAAGTACCGATGGCGCCGACGAGCACCAGCATCAGTATAAGTAACAGCTTTACGGAGCCAGCCTGCTTCGGCGGAGCTTTAGGAGGCGTTCCGTGATAGTGATTAATGGTTTGGTCTACGTAATAGACATTATTTTGCTTCAATAGAAGCTCTGTTTCACAATAAGGGCACTTTAGAATTTCACCCTCTTTGTATTCAATTCGTCCGTTGCAATTGGGACAGTTTAACGGAATAAACGCCACGAATGTCCTCTCCTTCGTTATGATGGTCATAAATTTATGCCAAACGGTCATCTGACTTCATTATACCTTGTATACTCCCGAGAGAGCTTGATTATATTGAAAAAATGTAGTTGACGTGTGGCTTGGACGATATATATCATATGATATATATCGTATGAAATTTATCGTTGCAATTATGGCGGGAGGAGACATATGGCACCCAAAAAGAAATTTACTAAAGATCAAATTATTGATGCGGCATTCGAAATCGCTAGAACAGAAGGCATTGAATTCATTACGATTCGCAAGGTGGCAGAGAAGCTGGGAGGGTCCATTGCACCGATTTATGTGAATTTCAAAGAGGTAGGCGAATTGTTAGAAGGGGTATATCAGAAAACCTTTGAGGTGAGTAGACAAATGCTGCTGGAGCAGAACTCAGGACATCCGTTTCAGGATATTGGTGTAGCCAGCATCCGTTTTGCCAGAGAGTATCCTATATTGTTTCGGGATATTGTGATGAAGAAAAATGATCAAGCGAAGCACAATGAGGAGGAAACGAAGAGCTTCATACACGTGATGAGAATGGACCCTGATCTGAATGGATTATCAGATGATGAACTGAAGACAATTTTGCTCAAGATGAAGATGTTTCAGGTGGGGATCAGCGTGATGGCTGCGAATGAGCTGTTGCCGGAAGAGTATACGGAACAAGAGATGATCAGGCTTATGAATAGTGCAGCCGAAGATGTCATCAGCACAGCGAGGCGGAGGATGGAACAATCCTGACAGGAGGTGCTTGTCAATATGTCAGCAGCAAGAATAAAGCTCAGTCTTCTTGTATTCGTAGTGGTCGTATTAGCAAGTGGCTGGATTGGTGTATGGGTGGATACGGTGATGCCGGAGCAGCCAGCAGAAAATTCCCTAGGCATGGGATTGTGGCTAATCCTGCCGTTACTCATGATGCTTGTACTGCGAATTGTGAATCGGGATTGGAAGGATATTGGTGTGAGATTCAAGCTGGAGGGCAATTTGAAATGGTATGGTGCAGCTCTTGTCATCTATCCGGTTGTGATGGTGATTGTTGTAGGTCTTGCCTTCCTTTTCAATAGTGCCAGTGCCGCTGATGTTGAACTAAACACATTGCTGCCGCTTATCGGGGTTTCCATTGCAGGCAGTTTTATTAAGAACATTTTTGAAGAATTTGCCTAACGCGGCTATCTGACTCCCAAATTGATTGAATTGAAGCTAAACGACTGGACGCTCTATTTTGTGTCTGGCCTTATATGGGCTTTATGGCATGCTGCGTATTATATGGTTTTCCTACCGGAAACTTATTTCGAAAATACGACCAGACTGAGCTTTCTGATCATAGGGTGTGTGTTGATGATTGCCTGGTCCATAATGTACGTTGAAATATACCGTCTGACCCAATCAGTATGGCCATGTGTGATCATGCACGCTGTGGAGGATGGAGTACCGACCTTGTTGGTATCCGTAGCGGGGATCATCACATTAACCCAAGTAGGGGAATTCTGGCTCAGTCCAACAACGGGGATTGTGACAACCGTTTTGTTTGTTGGTTTCGGGTTATTTCTAAGGTCAATTCGAAAGAAGAAGGAGCAGAAGATCAATCTTTGATCATAAAAAAAGAGCGGGGGAAGCCCCACTCCTTACTGATCTGTCCTCAACGCATTGCATAATGCTGATATAAGGTTGGTCCGAAGATGTATCAAGCAATCGATGTAACCGGATGTTTCACATGCACAGGATAGAGATTTTCACCATGAGGTTTTACAAACAAACCTTCATTGGTTATTGTGCTTTTGAGCATGATATTATCTTCTGCATCCGGCGTAAAATGAAATGTTATTTCCTGCGTATCTTCATCTGCAATCTGATCTAAAATATTGGTCATATGGATTTCGTTTAAGCTAATGACGTCAAAAAGGTTGATCGTATTGCCTTCTTTCTGATAAACAACAATGACGTTTTCCTTTTCCAAATAATAAATATCATGGCTAAAAACATTCAGGCAGTAGAACATGAGTATGCCTTTAGTCTGAGCGGTTGCAAAATGCTGCGAAACAGGTTGTCTTTCGGATGCAAATGTAGAGATAAGACGTATATCCTCCGCGTTAGTAACATCAAGTTTGCGAATGTTCGCAGGCATCGATCGTTTTTTCGCCGTATAATCCATCGAAAAAAGATGCTCTTCCACGGGTTTGAATCCAAACTTGGGGTAGAAATCAAGCACCGATTCATTGGCAAAAAGGTACATGTAGTCGTATTTATTTTCATATTCCTCCAAAACCTTGTTCATTAAACGGGCTGACAGCCCTTGTTTTCGGTAATCAGGATGTGTCATCACCGTGCCGACCTGTATCGCTTTATACTTCTCCCCATGAATGATGAGTTCAAGGAGATTTACTGAAACATTGGCAACGACCTGATCTCCATCCACATAGGAAAAGGGGACATATCCCTCGCCCCAGCATCCCTGTTGATACCACTCTTCGAAGTGGATACCAAACGTACTCGCAGCGAGTTCGAAGAAACTTGCTCGAAGTGTGTCCTGATCTCTATAACCTTTTACAAATTGTAGTTCCTGCATGGCATAAGCTCCTTAATCTATAAGTTTTTATTGTGCCGCATGAATGACCTTGTCAATTAAACCGTAACGTTGAGCTTCATCCGCATTCATAAAGTGGTCCCTATCCGTATCCTGTGCAATCTTTTCCAGTGGCTGACCAGTCGGCTTGGACAACCAGCAGTCTGGAATAAATATCGTAGGATCGTTCCCCTCGCGAGGTATGCTCGATAACGTAAGGAATCAGAGTCATGGCGTTCATCCTTTCCATTTCAGTAGTCAAGTTCGGTAGTCAACTCTGTAATCTTTTTCTAGATGAGAATATTCTGATGTACTCTTTTCCAATTTCTTTGGTTGAATGTATATGATAGTGCTTCCATCATCGTCTTGATTGCTGACTGAGGAGGGGGGACGCAACGTCTTGATTCGTTCCACAACGTGCTCATTCATTTCGGCAGTGTGCATTTCGTCTTCCTCAACCACTTGGATTGTAATATCTCGGCGTATCATTGTCTCGGCGGTGTGCAGGATTACTACGATGGTCATTTCACCGCATGGAACAGCTGTCTGCGTATAGATTTCAAGGAGCACATCTTGATCTGGCGCATCCACTACAATATGTCCTCGTTCATTCTCAGTGAGGCCATTCAAATTTTGAGAGCGGTATATCCCTTCTGGCAGTTGTATTTGAACTTCTGCTGCCTGCCATTGTTCCCCCTGAACGAGCCTGATCCATAGATGATTCATTCCTTCTTCGTTCTCCATCTTGGACTTTGCTAATTGGATATCAAACATTACAGATTCTCACCCCTTAGAGCTTGTGATACTGAATCAATAACTCGCTGTTTGACCTCTGCGGATATTCGAGGGCTGAACGTGATGATGACATCATCTGTGATTTTGAGCGTTTCATTTTCAATTATCCGGCTGGGTTCATATAAGGTTAGCTGCTGACTTATTTTTTCAATGTCTGCTATAGAGAGTTTCTTCAATGTTTCCTGGATGGAGGCCAGGGTTTCCCCGGTTCTCGCCAGTGTGATAATTGCCCGAAAATAATGGAGATGGTTATCTGTGTAAACTCTTTTGTTACCTGCTAATTCAAGGGGAGGTACCATACCGATCTGAGTGTAATACCTCACGGTTCGCAGATTCATACGCGGGTCATCCTGCTGCAGCATTTCAGCGATTTGTTTAGCGGTATAACTGTTCATGGTGCATCTCCTTTGACCTAAAGTATTGATCTGTTCATTACAGTTCATTATCTATGTTACACTTTACTGTATTGTTTACAGTTTACTGTAATTATATTTGTTTGTCAAAAAAACGATTGAATGGTGTATATGGAGAAAGACGTTTTATAGCATGTTAACAGTGGCACGGAGGCTTGGTTATTTGTGTTTATTTACACAAGGGGGAGTATGTTATATTGATGAGGAAGAGAGTCCAACGGTACTAATTACATAACAGGTGGGATGCAAATGTTCTTTTTCATTACATTGATTGTGTGTTTCATTGTATTCATGCTGCTGACTTCGTTATTTAACAGGAAACATAAAGTGCTGATCTCGTTAGCCAGTGCCTTTGTGGTGAGTGTGCTGCTTCAGGTTCTGGAGCAATTTTATCTGAGCAGTATTTTAGTGGCGGCGTTTGTCGTTTATTTTATTATCGGGAATATCAGCACGTTGAAAAGCAATCAGCTGAGACTGATCTTGGCGGTATTATTCAGTACGTCCATCGTAACCCTGGTGCTCTCTTTTACATACTTCAATCAAACCACAGCTCCGCCGGACGCCGAAGTTCTTAGAGTGATGTTTATGTATTATCCGTTATTGATTGTGTTTATTGCGTGTTATGTCTACATGCTGCTTAGCCTGTTTAATTTTAAAATGCTGCAAGCGACCAATCCACTCCTCTATATCTGGAACAAGGTTCGTGCTTTCAGACGTATGATGCGTTTGTTCTGGATTATTTCACGTAAAGGCTTGACTCATCTGATTCAGCAGGATCATGCGAAGCTGCCCTTTGCCATCGCTGAGGTTCTGGATAACATGGGCGGCGTGTTTGTCAAGTTTGCTCAAGTGTTATCGACCAAAAAAGACATGCTGCCTGCAACCTATATTCAAGCGTTCTCCAGTCTACACGACCAGGTCAAACCTCTAAGTCAGGAGGAACTGAAAACAATCATTGACGCCAGAATCGGAAATATGGATGAAACCTATGAATCCTTCGGCATGGTACCTATTGCAGCGGCTTCGATCGGACAGGTTCATCTGGCAACGCTGAAGTTGGCGGGGGAGAAGGTTGTCGTTAAAATTTTGAGACCGGATGTGAAGCAGAAGATGACAGTGGACCTGGATATTTTGATCCAGTTTGTGTCATGGCTCTCCGAACGTTCGGTCAAAATCAGGAGACTTGGATTAATCCAGCTGGCCGAAGGTTTCAAACAGAATTTACTTGAAGAGACGGATTTTGATATTGAGGCTTTAAATACGAATCTGATGCGAAAAGCCTTCGAGGAACATGGTATTGAAATTCGTGTTCCTAAAATCTATGCCGAGTGTTCAACGAAGCAGGTTCTCACTATGGAATATATCGAAGGAACCAGCTTCACCAGAGCGGTGACAAACGACGTTTCGGAGATGGTGATGCATGCATTCCTGGATCAAATTCTGATGATGGGTATTTTTCATGCAGACCCGCACCCTGGCAACCTCATGCTGACTGCCGATGGCGAAGTTGCACTGATCGATTTTGGTTCAGTGGGGTATCTGACAGATGAGGAACGAGGCGGCATGTTAAGCTTCCTGATGGGTTACAGCAATAAAGATACCAAAGAGATGGCGCATGGCTTAACAAAGGTCTGCGAGGAAGGGGACTTACTGGATCAAAAGCTGATCGAACAACGTCTTAATCGTTTATTAGCAGAAGCATCTTTCTCACCAGACCCGACCACTGTCATGATGAAACGAATGATGTCCATGATCACGGAGATGGGGATGTCCTTAAAACCAACGATTGCGGGAGCATTCAGAGCCATCATTACGTTGGATGGGACGCTGTCATCTGTAGATGATACGTTCTCCTTATCCGCAGCAAGTCAGTCCTATGCCGATCATATGAACAAAGGGCAGATGGTTAAGGAGCGCATAAGCAAGGTCAAGGACCAGATTACGGACTACATTCCTAGATTGTTAGAGCTTCCTATCCTGAAGGAAAATAAGATTACGATCACCCGTGAGCAAAACCATTCTATGAATGAGGTTATAGGCACGTTAACGGTGGGCATTTTCACAGTGATCTGTATGGTCGTTATGCTTGCGAGCTTTGTTGTGCAGAGCGAGGTCATGCGATTTCTGCTTGGTCCATTATCCATGTCAGGCTTTGGCGTGGGGATGACCATTTTGAGTGTAGCTGTAATCAGACATTTGAAACCCAAGCTGTAGGGGAAGGGATTTGCAGAGAGGTATGGAATTATCCACGTTAACGTTCACCTATCTTGAGTAATAAAGGGAGGTCGCACGATGCGAGTATCCATAGATAAAGCCAGGAACTTTGTGTACGCTAACGGTGTGCTTTGGGAGCAGGCGCTGTTTCATTATCTTTTTGACGGTGGCTCGATTGAACGACTTTATCAATGTTTGCTCTGTTATAAAAAAGCATGGCTTGAAGCATTGGCAGCCGTATAATACGGTTTTTACGTTATCCGTGCTTCGGAATTACGGGAGGCTGTGAATCATATGAACGCTGAGGTCATGCTCAAGGAATTCATTCGCAAGAATGAAGCAGGTCCCTCTATAGAGCAAGAACTGCTGTTATCCAAAGAGATGTGGCAAGACACGGAATTTTTATCTGTTTTTCTTGAAGAGTAACAAGGAAAGCTCCTGTTCTGAATGTAAATCCCATCATGTATCGTTGATCTGGATTCTTGTGAATTCAGATATCGCATGAAGGAAGGGACTGATTGAATGATAATGAAACCTGTTCCGAGATCCAGGCTTAGACTGTTGCTGGGGAAAACATATTACACTTGGCGAAGATATGCCAGATGGCTGGTGGACGGTACTTCATTCGCTAAATCTTTTTCGCAGAAGAAGCTTCCTCACGTTGTATTTCAGCACGAAACGCCGACACTCCGAAAATTAAAGGATGTCGATATGTGGCTTCAGCACAACAAAGAGATCAATCTGTCGATTGCGATTCAATGCCTCAATGGACTTCTTATTCAGCCAGGTGAAACGATGTCCTATTGGAAGCTGATCGGTAAAACAACCACACGTAAAGGTTACGTTCCGGGTATGATTTTATTCTATGGCGGCTTTAAGCCGGGAGTTGGTGGAGGCCTCTGTCAGCTCTCGAATCTTATATATTGGATGACCCTGCACACTCCACTCGCTGTGGTTGAGCGTCATCGGCACAGTTACGATGTTTTTCCGGACTCCAACCGTACACAACCGTTTGGCAGCGGTGCAACGTGTGCGTATAACTATCTGGATCTGATGATCTCAAATCCAACCTCAATCTGTTATCAGCTTCATCTGGAGTTGAGAGATCATGTACTGAGAGGAGAATGGCGTGCAGAAGAGAAAGCTCTGTATTCCTATGAAATCTATGAGAAACAGCACCGCATTGAACAGCAGCATTGGGGAGGATATGTCAGAAGTAATGTGCTCCATCGACGTGTTTTTAATCAGGATGGTGAACTTGTTAACGATGAATACATCACAGAGAACAATGCGCTTATGATGTATTCACCTCTGTTAACTGAATCCGTAGGGAATGCATGAAGTAGTATGTGAACTTCGATCAGAGGAGATCGCCGTATCATCCGCTTATACGTTTAGCTCCACATGTATTATGCAGCAATACAGCACAAGCAGGCTATCTTCTGGATAACCTGCTTTTTTTCAACGAATATCATGAAGCTTTACTAAAAATAAGCCATTCACTCTACTGCAAAATGTACCACAGCACTATACAGCATTTTATTGCGAACAGGGTCAAACGTAGTTTGATGCTGAACCAGCTTCACGCGTAAAAGAAGGGCTTTGTTCACATTGATTCGTTCATCGATCGCTCGTTCCAGTTCCTGAAAGTCATAAGCCTGAAGGCATTCAACCTTGTCCTTCATGATATCCAGTGAAATTTCCATATGTGATGTAAACCTCCATTTTGTATGAATGTTAATGACCATTTACCCGAGTTTCATTGTAGTTGAGCCATTGAGGATCGGCAAGTGAAAATCAGGTAGATCACATGTGATTATTTTATTTTAGATAAATTCATTTTGGGCGGAATGGTTCCGAGGAGTCTTGCGATTTTCACAATCTGTCCTCAATAATTAAAGATTAAACATATCTATAATATCCTTGATATATGGTAATGTCAAATGTATTCAGTTTTCCAAGAGAAGTATGCTTCTTTCAGGGGTATGATATAATCGTTCTACAGATGTTTGACCATTTTCGGGATAAAGAATTTCCCTAGTATGCATAGAGAGGTTTTGGATATGACGAAAGACAATTTTTGGCGTGAATTGCCACGACCATTTTTTATATTGGCGCCGATGGAGGACGTGACGGATGTTGTATTTCGTCATGTGGTCAGTGAGGCGGGCAGACCGGATGTGTTTTTTACCGAGTTTGCCAATACGGAAAGCTACTGTCACCCGGAGGGCAACAAAAGTGTGCGCGGGCGGTTGACCTTTACCGCAGATGAACAGCCGATTGTGGCTCATATTTGGGGAGACAAGCCGGAGTTTTTCCGCGAGATGAGCATCGGTATGGCGAAGGAAGGCTTCAAGGGCATTGACATTAATATGGGCTGTCCTGTGGCGAATGTAGCAGAGAATGGCAAAGGGAGCGGTCTGATCTGCCGACCGGCGCTTGCGGCGGAGATTATTCAGGCGGCAAAAGCCGGAGGGCTGCCCGTTAGCGTCAAAACAAGGCTTGGGTTCACCGAGGTCGATGAATGGCGCGACTGGCTGACTCATATTCTGCAGCAGGACATCGTGAATTTGTCCATTCACCTGCGTACAAGAGAGGAAATGAGCAAGGTGGACGCGCACTGGGAGCTGATTCCCGAGATCAAAAAGCTGCGGGACGAGATCGCACCGAATACACTGCTAACCATTAACGGGGATATCCTTGACCGTGAGACTGGTCTGAAACTGGCGGAACAATACGGCGTGGACGGCATAATGATCGGGCGGGGCATTTTCCAAAATCCATTTGCTTTTGAGAAGGAGCCGCGCGAGCACACCACGGAGGAGTTTCTTCATCTGCTGCGGCTTCATCTGGACCTGCATGATCAATACTCGGAACTCGAACCGCGTTCGTTTAGTCCGCTGGCACGTTTTTTCAAAATTTACGTTCGTGGCTTCCGCGGTGCGAGTGAGCTGAGAGGTAACTTGATGAACGCCAAAACAACCGCCAGAGTACGTGAATTGCTGGATGAGTTTGACAAAAACCATAATTCAGATGAGGCAGGTAAGCAAGTAGACTGACTTAGTTACTGGAAATTCAGAAGAATGATGATTTAGGTTAGAGAGACATAGCCTGCGCGGCTATGTTTTTCTTTCAAGAGGGGTCTTGGTCGTTCGAACAAATAAATAGAGAAAGCAGGTGAGGTATATGTCCTGGAGTAAATTAAAACAACAATTAGACAGTTTTCTTAGTCCCACACTGGCTGGAACAGTAGCGTACCGGGCGACCAGCTATCGCTATTCACCGGATAAATCAGGAAGCTGTTACCTGACCGTAGATCAGAAGAACATCCTTAATATGGCAGATACGACAACACCCATCCGTTGGTATCAGACCGATCAGGAAATCAAAAACGATCCGAACATCGTCATTGCTGTAAGTCATGAAGAGATTGAAGCCATTCGCAAAGAAACGAAAGGGGCTGTGCCTGAGGAGCGGCTGGAGATCATGGTGCGAGGCCGAAAAAGCACATCTCATGCCAAAGAGCTGTTAGCCGCTCAAACGGCGTTAAGCAAATCTAACTTTACGACAGCAGCAACTACGTTTCTAGCGACTTCAATTGAGGACAATCTGGAGAGTAAAGATATCCTGCTTAATATTTTAGCGCTGATTGACAGGCGAGTGGGTAAAAAGCGTATTCTGAACATGTCAGAGTCGATTAAAATGAAGCATCCTGCTGTGCAGTATTTTTATGAACTGCGCCGCAGAACGGTGTAAAATCTTTATTTCTCATGTTATACTAAGGCTATAAACAGCTTATAATGCAAAGAGAGCCGTGCGTCAACACGACTCTTTGCGCAATAGCCGCTTTTAAGGGCGGTGGGCTTCAAACAAGAGGATACACGACCAAGTAGACCGCAACCTTTGGATGGAGGGCGGTCTACTTGTGTTTATCGGACAGTAGCGCTGCAACTAGCAAACCAAAGGTAAGCATCAGCATAATCGCTTCAAACACTGTCACAAGGCATCACCTCCCTTCCGGGAGATTAGCCGACCGCCCATATCAGCCTTTCCATTGCTATGCAATTATACCATAATACATATTTTCTTAGGTGCACGATAATGGCAATTAAGGTAAGATTCATGTTACAATAGAATAAGAACATACGTTTTGTTTTTGTTTTGTTTTGTTTTGTTTAATACATATCCGTAGATTCCTGGGGTTGAACTTGTTAAGGAGTGGACGTGATCATGATACGATTAACCAAACGGCAGGCAAGACAGTTTTTGCTGTTGAAGCATGGGTTGTTGGGGGAACATCAGTTTATCGGAAAGGCAGGCATTATGGACTTTGTGCGGCAAGTTGGCTGCATTCAATATGATCCGATCGATGTCTGCGGGAAAAACGCCGAACTGGTACTCCAGTCACGAATCAGCGGGTTTAGCAAGAGCATGCTTGACGAGTTATTGTATCAGGATCGATTGCTGGTCGATTATCCTGACAAAAATCTGGCGATCATGCCCGTGGAGGACTGGCCTTATTTCGAACGATACAGACAAGCTGCCAGGCAGCATGCCATGAAGTATCCCGAGATGGAGGCGCTAACTACACAAGTAAGGAATTATATACAGCATCATGGCCCGGTAAGCTCGAATGATTTGAATGTTTTACAGCTGACTGGAGATTTCGCCTGGAGCTCAGCCATCCACTGGAGTAGTGGTAACAACATTGCCCGGTCCGTGCTGGAGCAGATGTATTCGACAGGCGAGCTGGTTATACATCATAAAAAGGGGACACGCAAGTATTATGATGTGGCCGAGAAACATATACAGTCTGATCTGCTGCATGCGCCTGAGCCACTGTTGAACGAATTGCAGCATCACAAGTGGAGGGTATTGCGCCGAATTGGTGCTGTAGGCCTGCTGTGGAATCGTGCATCGGATGCCTGGCTTCATATATGGGGATTAAAATCGGAGCAGCGCAACAAAGTCTTCGAAGAACTATTGCAGGAAGATCGGATTATCGAGGTCAAGGTAGAGCAGATGAAGGAGACCTTATATTGCAGGGCTGAAGATATGCCCTGGATCGACACTATACTGCAAAATCCGGAATTTCCTATGCGCTGCGAGCTGATTGCTCCGCTGGACAATATGATGTGGGACAGAAAACTCATAAATGCATTGTTTGACTATGATTATAAATGGGAGATCTACACGCCCGCACTCAAACGAAAATTTGGTTATTACGTGCTGCCTTTATTATATGGGGATCGCTTTATTGGTAGGGCTGAGATTGTTGTGGAGCGTAAAGCCAGCAAGCTTGTTGTGAAACATGTCTGGTATGAGAAAGATGTACAGTTAACCAAGCAGCTTGAAGCACAAGTGAACGATTGCTTCCAGCGATTCTCGTTATTTAACAGCTGTGAAACGGTAGTAATGGAAGCATAGTGATATAGCCTAAAGCTATAACCAGTCATACTTTTTTGGTATCTCTTCTAACCCTGCTCTGCGTGATATGATGAACATATACAAACGAGGGGGTTATTTTTATGACAGACAAGTTTCAGATTGTAGGAAGTTTATTGCGGCCAGAAGAGCTGTTGACATATAAAACACAGATTGAGCACCGGGATGATATTCAGTATCCATTCTATGCAAACTTTGAAGGGTACCAGCAATGTGAGAGCAAAGCCATTGATCAGGTTGTACAGAAAGAGATTGAGAACAAGCTGACCGTCATTACGGATGGTGAATTTTCCAAATCGATGTGGCATCTCGACTTTGTCTGGGGCTTTGATGGGGTGCAGCGTTATATCGCGGATCATGGTTACTTTTTCAGAGATGTGGATGGCACTTCGAAATATGAAACTCGCAAGGATATCGGACTGCGCATTACGGGCCAGTTGAGCGGGAAAAACCATCATTTTATTCAATTGTTCAAACAGCTGCAAGAGAAAGCTGGCGACCAGCAGACCAAGCTCTGCATTCCGTCACCATCGCATATTTTCGGTGAATTATCCTGGTCGGATAACATCGGAGGCAAGGAAGCGGTGTACCAGAATATACAGGAGCTCAAAGCAGGTCTGGTCAGCGCGTATAAGGAATTTGTGCAGGAATTTGCAGCTGCGGGCGGTACTATTCTGCAGATGGACGACTGCCTGTGGGAGCTGTTCGCTGACGACAATCCGAACTCGCCGTTCACCGGGGAGCATATTAATCAGGAGGAAGTACAAGGGCTCGCTACAGAGTTTATCGACATTAACAACACGATTATTGACTACGGTCACAGCCTGGGTCTGAAAATGTGGACACATAACTGCCGCGGCAACTATGATTCCCGCAACATGGGCGGTGGATCATATGCGAAGATTGCGAATCTCTTCCTGAAACAGTTGAAATATGACCGCTTCTTCCTGGAGTGGGATGATGATCGTGCCGGTTCCATCGAAGCGCTGGAGGTGTTCAAGGATCGACCGGATACGGAGATTGTTCTCGGCCTGCTGTCCTCCAAGACAAGTACACTTGACGATGAGGAGCGCGTTGTCCGTTTGCTGGATGAGGCATCCAAAATTATCGACAAGGACAGACTGCTGCTCTCTCACCAGTGCGGCTTTGCCTCCTGTGACGGCGGGAATGAGCTGAGTGAAGCACAGCAGTGGGCAAAAATTCATCAGGGTCAGCAGATTGCAAAGCAATACTGGGGAAATGCGATCTAAGCTGAACAGATGTTGTGCCTGGCAGCACCTTTCTATACATCTATAAAAGCAAAATGGCGGCTTATCCTTCGGAATATATCCGGGGAGAAGCCGCCTTATTTATGGTGAGCCGTTTCGTTGCATCATGCAGCATCTGCATATAAGGCCACGGCTGCGTTAGCTGGCTTATTTCGGTTACTTCCGAGCTTCCTGCTGCGCAAGCCATTCTTTACTTAATAAAGCATATTGGTAGGTGTTCTCGTATTTCGGGGTGCCATCCTCATGTTTGACAAACGAAATGAATTCGAGAAACAGACCTTCCCGGCGCATGCCCAGCTTCTCACACAGCTTCTGGGAACGGAAGTTATCGTCCTCCACATAGGCGTACAGTCTACGTATGCCCTGCTCCGTGAAGAGATGTTCGATGAACGCACTCGCGCTCTCGCTGGCATAACCTTTCCCTTCATATCTTCCGTTGAAATTCCAGCCAATACTGTACGTATCTGAATCCTTCTCTTCCTTCATGCCGAACAGCTCACCAATCAGTTCATTGCTGTCTTTCAGGCAGACCGCGATATGGGAATCGTCATTGCTGCGTTTCTCGACTTCAACTACGGCTTGCTCAAGTGTTGTCATCTGATGATCCATAAAACAATTCACGCGTGGGTTAGCTGTATACTCCAGCAGTCCTGCAGCATCCGAGGCGGTGAAATTGCGCAGGATCAATCGATTGGTTTCAATGGGGTGCATAAATAATTCCTCCAGTTAAGTTGTACATAGTACAGAATGAAGAATAGCTATATCGTATTATCCTTTATTTTTGACGGTGGCCATGTCTCGCGGCTTGGTCAGAGCAGGGGAAGCTTTGGCCTTGACAGCGCTCATGACCTTGTTTGCATCCTTTGTCTCATTTGTTTTGGTAGTCTCATCGACCTGGGGCGCTTCGTTGGCCTGCTCCGCTTTGGAGAACAGGTTCACTAGCTTGTCTTTGTAGATATAGCCGAGTACAAAACCGATAACAGCAATAACGGATATGATGATCGCAACAGTGTACTGCTGTGTTTGAATGGTCGAACCTAACGCAGCTGATCCGATAATCCATGGCAGTCGTGCCACCAGCAGTATGATGAAGAAACGCAAGGAGCTAATGGAGGTCAGTGCGGCAACAAATACCAGCATATCCTTGGGCAGCCCCGGAACCACAAAAAAGATAAACAAAAAGGCAGTAAACTTGCGCTCGTCCTGCATAAACGAGATCCATTTCATATTCTGCTTCTGAAGCAGGCGGGATACGAAATCACGGCCGATGAACCGGGTGAAATAGAAGGCGATGGCTGAACCCAGGATCAGACCGACTGTTGTATAGAAGGAGCCAAGTGCAGAACCATAGATATATCCCCCGGCAATCTGTACAATCTCCCCGGGAATCGGTGCAACGACGATCTGAAGAATCTGGAACAAAATGAACATGACCGGGCCCCAGTGTCCCGTGGAATGAATATAAGCTCTGAAGTTGTCCATCGACGACATGATTTTGATAATGTCAGAAGCGTAATAGATGAGCAGACCCATCGCCAAGGCAACGAACAGACCCAGCAGTATTTTGAGCACGCCATGTTTCGAATATTGCTTCATAGATACGACTCCCTTTGTTTAATAACCTTGATTACTTACAGTATAAATCGGAAACATGAAGATTAGCCCACAGAACTTCTGAAGAATTCTTAAGCCGGGATGGATGTGCTGGCTCTGGGTGAAATCGCGGACTATACTGATAGTGGACGGAGGGATTGCAATGAATAACAGCAAGCAGATTCTGATTGCAGACGACAATAGTGAAATACGCGAGATCGTCAGGATTTTGTTAGAGAGTGAAAATTACGAGGTTATTGAAGCCGTGGATGGCCAAGATGCCGTGGATAAAGTAACGGAAGAGACGGACCTCATTATTCTGGATATGATGATGCCCAACAAGTCAGGCTTGAGGGCCTGTCTCGAGATTCGTGAAAAAACGAGTGCACCGATCCTGTTTCTTACAGCGAAAACACAGGATTCGGATAAACAACTAGCCTTTTCCTCGGGGAGCGATGACTTTCTGTCCAAACCGTTCTCCTATACCGAGCTTGTTGCAAGGGTCAAAGCGCTGCTGCGCCGCTATTATGTCTACCGGGGCAAAGAGAAAATCGAAGAGACAGACCACATCGTGGTGAAGGATCTGAAGATTCATCAGGATTCCAAATCAGTATACATCGGGGAGAAGGAGGTCTCGCTCACCGATATTGAATATCAGATTTTGATGCTGCTGGCATCGAAACGGAGAAAGGTATTTTCAGCCGAAAATATATATGAGAGTGTCTGGCGACAGCCTTATTTTTATACCTGTAATAACACCGTCATGGTCCATATCCGTAACCTGAGAAACAAGCTGGAAGACGACCCGCAGCATCCGAAATATGTGAAGACTGTCTGGGGGAAGGGGTACAAAATTGAATAGATTTCTGATGGGCAAACAGCTGAAGCTCAAGATGGTGCTTGCCATTATTATCTCGCTGCTTGTTGCAGCAGGTGTATCCATTGTTTTTCAAGTGGTGGGAGAGACGGCACTGGACAGTTATCTTAGCAAATCTACCTTTGTCGAGAACAGGCAGAAGGATGCGCTGGAACGCTTCCAGGCTCTTGTAAGCAGCGAGCAGTTGTCTACACAGGATCATGAGGAATTATCCGGATGGATTAGCGGGGAGCGTTACCTGAAGCTGTTTATATTTGTAAAAGACAAGCTGATTTACACCTCCAATACCGAGGCTGACCCGGAGATTAATGAGGAGCTGCTGACTCAGTTTTTACCATCCAAAATACCGATTACTACAGTCCAGTTTGCAGATCAGCCGGCACAGGTGTATCTGGTTGGTTTTTATGAATATCAGTATTACAACCTGCTTCTCATTTTGAGTGTATTCGCTGCCGTTATTGCTTTTATTATCGCTTTTCTGCTGCTTATCAGTCATAAAATCTCGTATATAGGCAAGCTGGAGCGGGAGATTAAAATTCTGGAAGGCGGCAACCTGGATTACAAGATCACCATATCCGGCAGAGATGAGTTGTCATCACTCGCCTGGAGTATTGATGAGATGCGGAAATCCTTTGTGGAACGGCTTGGTAGCGAGGAAAGAGTGAGGACAGCCAATCGGGAATTGATTACGGCCATTTCTCATGATTTGCGCACACCGCTCACCATTTTGCTGGGGTATATGGACATCATTGAGCTTGGCAAATACAAGACACAGGAGGACCTGCTGCAATACATCCATAATAGCCGGGAGAAGGCATATCAGATCAAGATTTTATCGGACAAGCTGTTTGAATACTTTACGGTATCTTCTGCATCAGAGGAAGAGGATGTGGACTTCGAAATCTATGAGGGCCGGGAGCTGCTGGATCAGCTGCTGGATGAGCAGCTGGCGGTGATCGAGGATATCGATGTTCAGATTCAGCCGAATTACGGGGAGCAGCCTTTTTTGCTGGAAATGAATCTGGTTGCGATTCGTCGTGTGTTTGATAATATTTTCTCGAATATAAAAAAGTATGCAGATACATCCCATCCTGTCCATATTGAGCTGCATATGAAACAGCAAATATTATACATGAACGTTTCCAATCGGATCAGACCTGTTGACAAAACGAAGGACAGCAACGAGATTGGCCTGGTCAGCTGTAAAAAAATTCTGGAGCAGCATAATGGAACGTTAAGCACATCAGAGCGAAATGATAGATTCACATTACAGATTGAGCTGCCTGTCATTCTAAGTAATACCGATCGGTGATCGTTGTGGAAGGGGAAGGAGCAGATGATGGGATAGCAGAGGAAAAGAAGATGGAGGCAGCAGCCGTGCATTTTTGATTTGCAGATGAAACTTATGCAGGGTATGAAGGGTTAATATAGAAGGAATGTCAACATGTGAGGGGAGAGAGCTTCATGAAGAAGAACAGTCACACTCCACTAACGAAAGATCGAATCTTGCAGGAACTGGATTCACTGGGCTACTCGGATCGGATGAAAAAAATGGCACGGCTGGGCCTGGATCATCCAGTCCCTGAAGAATATGCTGTGCTGCTGATCGAATTGCTGGAGAGCGGAACAGCTTACGAAGCCCATCTGGCCTTAACCGGTGCTGGCGCGATGCGGGATGCACAAGCGGTGAAACATGCATTAAAACATTGCAAATCGGGGGTCAGGGGCCGGGCGGCCTGGATGCTCGCAGAATTGATTACCGATTCAGGTTACCCTGTTGAAGCCGAGATCGTTTCGATGTCTCATCAAGAGCGTCAGCTGCTGCTCCGAAGCATCGTGAAGCATAAAAGACAGGATTGGGCAGAACGACTGCTGCAGATCGTATTGGAACGCTGGGGAGCCAAGGAGGCCGCTATACTATTGCCGATGTGCAGTGAAGAAACGGTTCGCACAAGGCTGCCGCAGCTGGGATACGCTCTCCGTAACTGGCGGGTCCTCACAACTCGTTATCCTGATCAGGCAGCTGCATATCTGAACAAGGTATTGAGCGAGGCGTCAGATAGCGGGAAGTCAGGTGTCTGGTACACGATGAGCACTGCGGTAGAGAAGCTGAGTGTGTTCAGGCCTGGAATGATACTGGACTACGCGCTGAAATATGGCCCCAAAGAGTTGATCCATCCCGTGATCAAAGGGCAATTGGGTATTCTGATTCAAACGAGCCCCGAGCGAGTATTCGAGCTGCTGACACGGGAGGAATCGAGGGCGTATTTGCTGAACAACGGGGTTCCGGCGGGTGTATTGAAAAAAAGAGGCTGGTTCACCTCTGCGCAATGGACTGCGCTGGTGAAGCTGCTGGCTGCGGCGCCTTATCAAGTGGCGAAGGTGCTGGATACACTTGCGCCTTCCAGCCGGGGGGCGTTGTTCGAGGCTGCTTATCCAGAGCAGGAGCGCAAGCTGCGCATGTTCCCGATGAGCCTGCTCGATGTGCTTCCTCATCAGCTGCGCGATCGGGAAGCAGCCCGTATGCTCAATTTGCGTGATGCTCGGGAAGATCGGGGCATTATGCTTGAACTGACTGCGCGTCGTATGATCGATGCAGCCAGAGAAACGCTGGAGCTGTCGGCGCAGGCGTCCAGTGCAGATGAGCGTGCATTAGCGTATGCCCGGCTTATCCAGAGCACAGCGTTATCCCGGCGCGGCATGGGGGAGACCTTGCGTTTCCTGACAAGGGTGAAGAATGATCAGGACCCTGTGCGCTTCACTGTAATGACAGAATTGTCTAGCTGCCCTGCCCCGATGTTCAAGGGGGAGCATGTGGATCATCTGACAATCCTGGTCGATAGCGTCATTGAGGCCAGAGATACTTCTCATGGGACAAGATCGGCAACGGAGAAGCTGGCTTATGCGATTCTGCGAGAGCATGCCGGGGAGGCTGAACATCCGCTGTTCCAGTTTGCGCTTAGAGTGATGAAAAGAATGACGATGCGTGACGGACAGTTCATGCTGTATGCAAGGGATTGGAAGGGAATACCACGGGCTGCGATCGAAACATTATTTGACGAAATCTATGCCGTGGGTTTAGAAGCAAACAAGCGGGAAAGTGATTATGTTGTTTTGCGGATGGCTGATGGTTTTGGGGAAGCCATAGATCATCTGCCCAAGCTTCATCAGCTGCTGGAGGAATTGGTCAAGAGCAAGAAGGCTCCTGCTCAAGCCGTCCGTTACTGGTTAGCACCCTACAAGACAAGGGATGCACGTGTGAGGGAACTGCTGGACCGTGACCCGACCTTTATTTCATTCTATGAGGTGTTTGAGCATCTGCACCGGAAACGTCAGGAGTGGCTGGACCCGTTTATCTCCGGTAAGGTTCTTAAAGGCAAACATCTAACGGGCAAAACGATCTATCTCGTGCCTGCGTATGATGGCTTTTACCGCTGGCTGCCGCGTCAGCAGCAGGCGCTTGCTTCGCTGCTTGAGCGTGTGGTGCAGGACAACAAGCGCAGCTTCCACGAACGAGCCAGTGCAATGCGCAGTTTGGCAGGCATGCCGGATTATCACTCGGATCAGCTGGAGAAGCAGCTGCAGGACCCCGAAGTACATATTGTAGAAGCCGCGCTGCATGCTTTTTCTTTAACAGAGGAGCCGGAAGAAGCACTTCCGGTGCTGCTGAACAATCTGGACGGGGATCGTGCGCGCGTAGCGATGTATTCCATACCGAAATGTGCACGCAGGGTAAGCCCGGAGCTGCTTTCCTCTATGCTGTCCAAGCTGCTGGATCGGGAGAAGCTGAAGATCACGGTGAGGAAGGAAGCGATACGGCTGCTGGGGGCGTACAAAAGCAGTGAAAGCATGCCGCTGCTTGTTCGGGAGTACGAGAAGCCGAACCAGCATAAGGATGTTATCATTGCTATCGGTCATGCTGCCAGACAATGTCTGGATGATGAGCGAAGCTGGGCCATGATGAGTGTCATGGCATCTTCTTCGGACCGGGATATTGCTCGAAGCTTGCTGAACCAGTCCCCGGCGGAGCTGCCGGTAGAAGCGCGTTTGCGATATTTGCAGTGGATTACGGAAATTGCCGGTCATGATGACCCGATTGTATCGATGGAGGCTTTTCAGGCCATGACTCGCTGGGGCAGTGTGAGTGCAGAAGTCATCGCGGATTGTGCGGGCGGAGCATTGATCGATCTGGAAGACGCAAGCCGCTGGCAAGCCGCACTGCATGCGTTCGTCCATGTTGTCCAGGACGGAAAAGTGAATGATCAGGTCGTGTATGTCATTCGGCAGTTGGCTGAAGCGAAGATAAAGGACGACTGGAATGCGGGCAGCGAGAGAGACCTGCCCAATCGTCAGCGCTTGCTGAGGCTGTTGGAGAGAATTGTGTCGTTATCTCCGCCAGTGAGGAGTATGCTTGCACCGTTATATGCGGCCATAATTGAGGCGCTTCAGCCGTATGAAACGCTAAAGTTTGCTGTGATTCCTCTACATTTAGCTGCAATAGGCTGGAGTCAGGCTGACCTGGCGGTGGTACATCTGAACGCTGTATTAGAAATCATGAATGCTCATCCGTATGTATGGGATTCGGTGGATCAGCAGGTTACCCGAATACTGCTTGCAAGCAAATCATACTGGGAACCGGAGCAGCTTCTTGGCATCGTCGATATATTGAAATTACGGATCGACCTGGCTTCATCTTATATAGAGCTTTCCCTGTTGAAGCTTGCTGGGGAGGCACTGTTCTGGAATGAAGATTGCCGCGAGCGTCTTAGAGCTTACAGGCAGCATGAGCACGAGGCAATCCGGCTGCGGGCGCTAGATATTTGTACGATCTCTGAATAAGATAAATGGGGAAAAGCGGTGCAGGGAATCATCTGTGCCGCTTTTTCTGTATAACAAGCAGGATCATGTAAATATCGATAAATGGAGCTTGTGGAACAAACAGTTTTAGAGGTCAAAAAAATAATTTACTTTAAAGCGGAGAAGTGTTAGTATTTGGTGGAAAAAGTTAGAAAAAAACCATGGATTTTGCTTCTGAACGACCTACATTCAAGGAGGCATCCGGTATTGAACATCCTATTTGTCGTGGATATTTTGCTTAGTGGTCGAGGTGGAATGGAGACAGCCCTTTCGTTAATCTATCATGAACTCAAACAGAAACATGATATCACCGTGATTTTGAGAGGGCAATCAGAAGATGATACCTGGGAAGAGGGAATCAACACGATCGCGTTATCAGCGAAAATAAACGATTTTATCCCGCAGCATATTTTGTTCAATATGTATTCTGCTGCCTTGGCAAACGTCATGAAAGATCTTCCGGGAGCAGATATCATCGTATCAACAGGGGCAATTGGTGTGAAAGCCTCGACGATGGCGATAGAACGGTTAAATATGCACGTGCCAGTCGTTAGCTGGCTTCACTTTAATCTGGATTTCTATTATCAATTCTTCGAGGATTTACGGGCTGCGGATGGCCATCTGGCCATTAGCGAAGGAAATTTAAGAGATTTGCAATGTGTTTTTCCCGAAAAACAAAACAGGCTGGTCTATAATCCCGTAAAATTTGATAACATTCCATATGTGAACAGGGCAGTCCATCCCGTTTTTGTGGTTGTTGGGAGATTGGCCAAGGTGAAAAATGTGGATCAGATTTTGAGGGCTTTTTCTCCTTTGCAAGAGAAAGATTTTGAATTACACATCATCGGTGATGGTGATCAATATGAATTGCTGGTAGAGCTGTCCCGGCAATTGGGGCTGCAAGATCACATGGTTTGGCATGGATGGCAGCAAAGGCCGTGGGATGCAGTACACAATGCAACCTCATTAGTTCTGGCATCCGATACTGAACCGTTTGGACTGGTTCTTATTGAAGCACTTTCCAGGGGAATACCTGTGATCTCCAGTAACTGCAAGTATGGACCAGGAGAGATTGTGAATGCCAGTAATGGCTGGTTGTACGAGCCTGAGAATCCGGGGCAATTGACTTCAATTTTGGACAGAATGATGCAGGGTGACTTGTCTCTTCCTGCTCCGGAAGTATGCAGAGAATCTGTAAGGAGGTATGCGGTTCAAAGCATTGCAGAACGTTTTGAACAGGCACTGCAGGACATTTCCAAGCATAGAGCTATACACCAGAAATGAATCGTTCACAAAATATTCGAAAAAACAGTTGACACAGTAAAAAAATGGCAGTATTCTAGAAAAAAATTCAAATATATGAAACAAAATGCATTCAATGCAATGCTAAAATTCACATACGCAAATGCTCTACAGTATACCTTTTTGTACTATTCAATGTGACCTAACTTATGTTCACGTTCACTCCTAGAATGACCTCTTGTTTCCCTCCTTTCGTTTAAAACTAGACTTGATGTACAACGTTATGCTAGACAAGCCTTTGCCCCTTTCGTTCTGATTCAATTGTTTCAGCTTTTTTGTTCTCTCAGCCAGCTTCCTCTTTCACTAGATTTTATTGGCTCAATATGCAAGCGCTTACGTTACGTTGTTATATGAGAGGAGGTGAGGAGACATGACGAATTATAAAAAACCAACGTTCCGCAAACTGGAATCTGCAGCGATTGCCGTTGCAGCAGGCTGCGGCTGCGGCTGCGCATTTTCGGTGGGTGGCGGTTATGGATCTTGCTAATCATTTATTGTTCATGAACACACAAAGAGGCCTGTTTATCGGCCTCTTATCTTGATTACTGGAGGCTTGTTCATGCAAATAGACGAACGATTGCATATTCCGGATGTCGCGGTGTACTACGAAGATGGCCATTATGTCGTACATAACGTTCAACTCAACTGTTGGGTTGTGTACTCACCAAGCGAGTATGAGATTGCATCGGAATTGATATACGACGGAAAATCGGCAGCTGAATTGATTGATTCAGGCTTAAATCCTCAGCAGGTGAAGCAGGTTGCCCGAAAGATGCTGATGTATCGCGTGGCTTATCAAGGAGAACGACCTGCCGAGTATCACATGCTGGATGTGATGCAGAAGCAGGGAATGGGCAAGGTGCCGCCTACCGCTGTTTATTTTGTAACCACCTACAAATGCAATCTGAGCTGTATTTATTGCTACGCGGATAGCAGCCCGGAGCGCTCGATGAACGGGGATATGAGCACCGAGGAAGCCAAGGACATGATCAGACAGATCAAGGAACTTGGGACCAGTACCATCGTGTTTACGGGCGGTGAGGCATTTATCCGCAAGGATATTATGGAGCTCATGGCCTACAGCAAGGAAATTGGATTGCGAGTCAACGTAATCAGCAACGGCACGTTGATTAATAGCCGTGAAAAGGTCAATGAAATTGCCAAGCTGGTGGATCTGTTTACGATCAGCTTTGACTCACTTGACAAAGAGGAGCATGAAGCCAACCGCGGTAAAAATACGTGGGAACGGGCGCGCAAGGCCATTGATCTTCTTCTGGAAGCCGGAATCAAGTTGAAAATCAACCAAACGGTGACCAAGCATAACCGGGATTCGGTTGATCCGATGCTGAAGTTTGCCACGGAACGCTCGGTGCGCTTGAATATTGTACCTCTAGCGACGCTTGGCCGCGGGGATGATCGCATGCAAGGACTGAACTTTGGTGAACGTCGCCGTATTGCCGATCGGATGCTGGATATCGAGATGGGGGATGCCCATGAAGACTGTCATGCCTTGAACGTAAGGCAATATGAGCGTCGGCGACATTGTGGTCACGGCACGAGTGAATTTTCGATCGATGCGAAAGGCAACGTATTCCCCTGCAAACTGATGCATTCTCCAATGTTCCACGCTGGATCAATTCGAGAGAAGTCACTTAGGGAAATATGGGAGACATCGGAGGTGTTCGAACGCTCGCGGAACAGGACGGTGCACACGTTACCAGAGTGCATGAAATGTACGTTCAGGGAATCCTGTGGCGGGGGCTGTCGTGCATTCCATTGGGGAGCTACAGGCGATGTTGACGGAACCTCTCCTCAGGATTGTTCAGGCATCAGACGCGGTATCCGTAGAAAAATGGTCGCATATTTCAAAATGGCAGGAGGTAAAACGAATGAGCCAGTTGTTTCAAATAGCCGATGATGTCTTTTTTGATGAAAATGTAGAGGGAATATTCATTCTTTCTGATGCTGGTGAAGTATTCGTCTTGGAGGATGATGTCAGTAAAGCGGTATGGAACATGCTTGCAGATTCCGTGCAATCTCTTGATGAGATGTGTCAGCAGATCAAACTGAATTTTAATATTGGCGATGAAGATCATGTTGAGGATGACATTCGGGACTTTGTAACGGCATTATCCAAAATAGGAGTTCTGAAAGAATGCTTAGTACCCGCAGACAGGATTTCCTGATTCGCGCATTGCAGCAAGGGAAGTCCATTCCGATCGTCATTGAGGGCCATTGCATGCATCCTCTTCTCGTTCAGGGGCAACAAATTTCAGTGCAGCCTTTACTGGATGAAATAAAAGAAGGGGACGTTGTACTGGTTCGTGACCAGATGAACGGTTATCTGGCTCATCGCATTATCAGCCTGGGACATGACTTCGTTGTTACTGCGGGTGATCGTAATCATATGTCTGATCCTCCCGTACGACGAAAGGATGTATTGGGGCGGCTGGACATACCAGATGAGCAAATGCTTAATCAAAATTCCGATAATCAGTGTTTATCAACTGCAGTTCGTTCACAAGGGTCATTCTCTGAAATGAAGGTAGTCGTTCATCCTGAGGCCATTGGATTTTCGTATGATAAGGTTTTGTCCCGTGCCTTTGGTGTAGAGATTCTCATTGAGGAAAATCCGCTCAATCAGTTGAGGAGTATGCGGGAGAAGGGATGGACAACGATTGTCATTCATGAAGGTGCAAGACAGCATCTATCGGAGCTCCCGTATGCTGCCAGCAGGATCGTGATCTTTGCTGGTTATGATGTGGCGAGAGAAACCGATGAATCTGCCGGTATTATTGGCATGAGTGATGTGGACTTTGTGGCTCGGACAGCAGTCGACTATTGGAATAACCTGCAAGCCGAACTGAGCATTGCAGCGATTATAGGTTTTCATATGAGGGGGACAAACGTATGACATGGGTAATTACCGCTACGTGCGAAGGAGAACGTTTGGCTAAATGTATCGTGGCTTGTCCCGAGAACGCCATTCAGACATCTCCGGATGCCAAGCAGTATTACATTAATCCATCGGTATGTACCGATTGTGGCTTGTGTGATCTGGCCTGCCCTGTGGCAGCTATTTTTCCAGAAAGCGCTGTGCCGAAGCAATGGAGAAGCAGTATTGAAGAGAACCGTTTGTTTTTTCTCACGTAGTCGCGCCAGCATAACCTGCATATGTCAGCGCAAGGAGGAAGAGGCTTGCGTTGACATGTAGTATCAGGGAAGAAGGGGAGCCGGAATACGATGCCGACACTTCGTGTACGAGTTGGTCAATATCCGCTATTACTGGAGCTGTGTAGAGCCATTAATGAGTTAAGACAAGATAAGCTATGGACGGTTACCCAGGAGCGAAACTATCCACCTGCGCTGTTGAATCTTATTCGTAACCGCGGTCTTCGTTCTAATGTCTATCGATATTGGGGCAGTTTGCTGCTGAAAGATATGCTGGCTGTCGAGACTGGGCCGGAAGTGAAATTGGTCAAGCGCATACTCGGTGCATCTGCCGATCACAAAGCCGATGAGGTTATGGCTGAATATGAAAAATATCTGGCTTCACAATGTGAGGCGATTCGGGAATATCTTGCACCTTTAGTTCAAAATTTTGATATAGCCGAGGTTGTTGAGCTGAAGCTGTATCCGTTATCAACCATGCCTCCTCCGCAGATTGGGAGATTTGGAGCAAGTCTGAGCAAGGCCATGACTACCTCCGTCCATTTGGCTTTTGGAGCACCACCGCTTCAGCTGTGGGATGATTTTAACCTGAACATCTCTTTCTTCGCCAGAGGTGGTATCCATTATCTCGTTAAAGAATGGCTGCTTGCGCATGAAGGTGAATATGGAGAAGTGAAGGAGGGCTTGAAGCCGTATCTGATTAATCTGGTTTCAGCTATCATTTTGATTGAAGTGGATCACTTTTTCAGTACGAATATTGATCTGGTTTTCCATGAAGAAGATAAATTGGTCTACCAGTGGGCGCTCGAGCAATATGATGGCAAGATGGGGTTTGGCAATCATCTGATCGAATATGTTCGCAGTCTGAATGCTCACTGGCCCCCTCCGCATCTGGAAGAGGCTCGTCATGATATTCCTATGACTGTCGTACATACGATCCAGAAGAAAGTTCGTGTCTCTATTCAGGATCAGTATAAACTTTTGGCGAATACCAGATGGATTGCTGATTATTATGATATTGCCGATTCTGAGGATGAGGGTGAACTGGAGAGAGCGTATCCGTTTCTAGTCCTGCCGTGGGATGCAGAAGGTGCTGCAGAGATCTGCTCCAGGCATCATATACAACGCAGTTATCATGAAGCCGCCGTGACTTATGAGCATATGACGGGGCAGAAGCAATTCGATACTGCGGACACGCTCTGTCTGCTCATTGATCATGATGTCGAGACCTCCTGGAAGTTTGTTTTATTATGCCCTTCCGTTCGGACTGAACCAGGCTATTACATTGAGACTTCCGTATTGTCACAGATTCATACACCGATTGCTTTCGTAGATTCTGCCTCGGGAAGGAGAATATTATGATCCGTATACATGCCGGGTTTGCCCAGATATGGATGATTGTTCGGGCAGGAGATCGGGCCATCTGGGCCTTGTTAGCGCTCATTTTGGCACTCGGTGTATGGCCTGGCTTCATGATATGGGCGATCAAGCATTCAGTGAATCAACTGGCTGATGGCGACCGCAACTCTTCATTAGCTTACATAGGCATTATTGCTGGGGCTGGCACGATTGCGATTTTGCTCAACGTGATACAGCCCTATTTTCTTAGAAAAGTAAAAGACCACGTCTATCACAATTTGTCTATTCGTTTGTTTGATAATGTCAATCGCAGAACAGAGAATGAGCTGCTTCGGGCGGCAACGCGAAATCGAATTTCAAGTACTTCTGAATCGGTTAGCTCGATCTACCATGGCGGATTGGATGGGCTGACGGCATTGCTTCAGGTCATAATAACGGGATTCTCCCTGATATGGATTCTGCTGGTGGTGGCGTGGTGGGCGCCTTTGCTGATCCTGGCTGGAACGGTGCTTAATGTCTGGCTTATGAAAAGGGCAGCGCTCTCTGAATCGGGTTTTCTGCAAAGTATTTCGGAAACCACGAGGCTCGAAGGGACGTTTCTGGATATGCTGACCACATTGAAGTCTGCCAAAGAAATGCGTGTTTTTGGCATGTCCGATTGGATGAAAGGCAAGTGGCAGACAGAGCAAAGTCGAATTGCACGGTTAACGATAAGGCAAATGGTCAAGGCCGGATTTTACAGGCTGGCAGGTCAGCTGGGCAGTGGGATTGTGACGACTATTGTATTGCTGGCGGGTTTATGGAAGCTGTGGCAAGGTACCTTGCAACCGGGAGAAGTTGCTGCACTGCTTATCGGAGGTCTGCATCTGGAACAGCTGCTTGGCCTGGTTCTTAGCCAAGGCAAGCACTGGCTGGGACGGAAAATGTTTTTGGCAGAGCTCCTTCAGCAGCCTGCCGAGGAACAGACGAACACAGCTGCAAGCCCGGCTTCTGAAACATTAGCAAACACAAATGTTGTTGCCAGCAGTACAAACACAACGCCATATGAAGGTATGGCGATGAATACGGTTGACTGTAAAAACAATGATATGGACATTCCCTATGCCATATCCGTTCGTCAATTAACGTTCAGTTATGACGGGGAGCATGCTGTTCTCAAAAATATCAACTTTGATGTTACACGCGGAGCAAAGGTGGCGATCGTTGGTGCCAATGGCTCAGGCAAAAGCACACTTATGCTGATGCTTGCGGGTCTGTTGAAGCCGGATCACGGTTCCGTAGCGTCAGAGAATGTTGGTGGGTTTTGCCTGCAAGACTACGGACGTTATAAGTTATCCGCTGCCGAGAATGTATATCTGGGGGATATCACTCGTAAAGAGCATACGGAAGATATGATGGAAGCGTTGAAGCTCACCAATGCCCAATTTGTAGATAAGCTGCCTCAAGGGCAGCAAACCGAGCTCTGGCCGGAAGTCGGAGGCTCGGATCTGTCGGAGGGGCAGTGGCAGCGACTGGCGTTAGCCAGAAGTATGTTCCGGGCTATCTATCGTGCAGGTTCGGTCATTATTATGGATGAACCAACGTCCAAACTGGACCCGAGTAACGAATTAAGCATTTTGGAGTCCATCATTAATCGATTAGAGGGCTACACCGTATTGTTTGTTGTTCATCGTCTGGTCGGTTGTGCTTTTGCCGATTCGGTGATCCTAATGGATCACGGGGAAATCCGGGATTATGGAACCCATGAAGGGCTGCTTGAGACAAGCACACCTTATCAAGCAATGTGGAAAGCCTCTTCTTCTTTTATGGAAACGATGAAGGAAGAGGAAGGAGGGGACGTGGCCTGAATGTGGTTGACTAAGGTAAAAGGTAAACGAAAGTTGTTGCCATGGATTGCGTTCGCTCTGTCCGTGACGCTGTTGAAAGGGATATTGCCTGCTGTTCGCATTTTTCTATTTGGTTATGCCGTTCAGCAGGTGATTTCCGGAGTCGATCTCGATCGCATGTTGCTGCTGATGGCCTGGTTCGCAGCGGCAACCATCGGAGAGAAAGTCATGGATTCGTTATATGGCATAGCGCTGGAGGGACTGCGTGTTCACTTGGGCCGAGCCGCCAAAGAGCTGTACATTGATCAATACAATAAAGTGCCATATCAGAGGCTTCTCGATGCCTCGTTCTCCGAATCGGCCGAAAAGGCAGCGAACGGCCTGGATCGCGGGCATCGCATACTCACGCTTGCGCTGGATGTTCTAAGTGCGGCAGTCACCCTGATCAGCCTGGGTACAGCACTATGGTTTGTCACGAAAATCGGGTGTCTGGTAATGATGGTAACCTTTGCTTTTGTTGTGTTCAAACAATACAAGCTGGGCCGTCAGATGTTTGACGTTGAGAACCGGCTGTCAAGACAACGTATTCGGGAAAACTACTACCGCAGCACCGTCATGGATTTTCAACTGGGCAAAGAACGCAAGCTGTTTGGATACTCACCTTATATTGTGAGCCTGTGGAAAAATACATTTGCTGATATCAGCAAGACGAATCAAACCTTTCTTCTTACCTCCCAGAAGACATCAGGACTGATGCAGATCGGGCAGCTTCTTCTTATCTCTGTAGCCTACATGGTGTCCATTCTGACATCCAGTTCCTCCATTGGTGGCTTGATCATCGCATTTCAACTGATTGATGAATTGCTTGGCAAAGCCAATGCATTTGTACTGGAGCTCCGTATGTTTACCAGCGAGCTGCTCGCTGCATCCAATCTTACCCGTTTTCTGGCCACAGATACTTCGGATCAAGTAGAGGCTTTACCCAAGAAAGCAGAGAACGAGATTGAACTGAATGGCGTTGGATTCTCCTATCCAAATCACAGCAAACCTGTGTTGACCGATGTGACCATGCATTTTCGCACGGGTGAGCTGGTCGGACTGGTGGGCGAGAATGGGGCTGGTAAAACGACGCTGTGTAATCTGATCTGTGGTTTGCTTGAGCCTGCCGAAGGTGAGATATGGGTGGATGGAAGACCCAGTCTGCATACAGACAGGCTGCGTGCAGTCTCTGTTGCTTATGCTGACTTTGCCAGACTCCCGCTCAGTGTACAGCAGAATGTTGGACTTCATCGGGAATGGAATGAAGCTGCACAGCAGCTTGTACAGGATATCACCGAGCGAAGTGGAGACAAACGATTGGGTACAGGATATACAGACGGAACGGAGCTGTCGGGCGGACAATGGCAGCGTGTGGCTGTAGCCCGGGCGATGGCTAATACGCGAACCATGCTGATTCTGGATGAACCTACGGCTGCAATGGACCCGGTGATGGAGGAACGTGTTGTACGAAGTGTGAAACAATTCGCAGCTCAGGGTAAAGCGGCCCTGCTGATCGCGCATCGGGTCAGTACAGTTATGCATTGTGACAGGGTTTACGTTATGGCGGACGGGCAGATTGTGCAGGAAGGTGCACCGCTCAGGCTGCTGGAGGAGGATGGAGTATTTCGTAACATGTACGGTGCGCAGGTTGCTTTGCTGAAGAAGCAGGGAATGGCCGCATCCGTTGGGTGATACTTGGAAGCCGAGGAAGGGGAAATATCCGATGAAGGTACTCTTTGTTTCGCGGGGAAACGGTTTTGGACATGCAAAGCGCGATCTGCTCGTTGCGCAGCGGCTCATACAGTTTAATCATGAAGTCATTATCGCATCTTATTCATCAGGACTTCAATATTTACAGAGGGTATATTCAGGCCAATTGATCGATCTCAAACTGCCTTCTGCTGGCAGCAGTGCTGAGCGAACCTCGAAGTTGCTGGACTTGATACGTTGCACACAGCCCGACGGCATCGTGGTGGATGAAGAGTTGCTGGTTCTGCCAATTGCCAAAAGTATGGGCATTCCTACCTGCTTTATCACGAATTGGCTGGAGGATGAACCTGAGATTGTGGGCTATCTGCAGATGGCGGACCAGATTGCGATTGTGGATCAGCAGGATCACTGGATGTTCGGGGCAGCGGACTCGATTCGGGAGAAGCTGAACTTTGTAGGCCCGGTGGTTGAAGTGCCTGAACGGACAGCGGCCAGGGAGAAAAAGATTGTCATCACGTCAGGCTCAGCGACGCTTGTGGACGTCCCTTTTTTCAGAAAGGCAATATCAGATTTAAAGGGGGAAACGGATTATATCAAGCTGGTGTACAGCGGTACATTGACCAAATCACTGCAGCGGCTCGGGGATGAAACGACACAGTTTATTGCAGACCCGGGTTCGTTTATGGACGAAGTGAGAGACAGCTCCCTGGTGGTGTGCAGGGGTGGGCATACGACGCTGTGGGAACTGGCTTCATTGGGTATACCGGCTATTGCTGTTCCCCGGAGAGAAGAAGTGAACCGCAGCAATATTGTTTATGCACGGCAGATGGGCAAGAGAGGTTATATCCGGTGGCTGGAGGAGTCCGGGATGGATCAGGGGCTGATTGCTAAATATGCCAGTGAGATTTTGCGTGGTCAGACAGAGCTTCAGACGTATGCTTACGATGGTACAGCACTGGATCGTTTGACATCTTGCATTCTGGAAAGCTTTTTCCTGACGCTCGCGGAGGAATCATTATGAGCGTGACGGTCATCATCCCGGTATACGGCAAACCTGATGTGCTGAACCTGACCTTGCAGGCGCTTGCTGAGCAGCATTATTCCGGCTTCTCTGTTTACCTCGTTGATCAGGGCGGATCGATAGCTTTTGAACCGTTTAAAGATGCCTTTGAACATAAGCTGCGACTTCATTACCTTGATACACCTGCACATACAACGGTATCAGACAAACGAAACAGAGCGATTCGACAGTCCACTGAGGATGTTGTTATTTTTCTCGATGCCGATACGATTGTGTGCGCTGATTTTGTGGGCGAGCATATGGCGATGCAGGGTGCCGGACATGATGTGGTCATTGGTTATATTTACGGGAAGAAGGGCATAAATCGGGAGGAGCTGAACTATGAGGGGAAGCTGGAGCTTGAAGCATTTATGAGATGGTTTAAGCATGAATCCGGGCGCAGTGCAGATGAACGGGAGAAATATTACGGGCCAGTGCAGGATCAGTTAATGCAACTGCAGTGGCCTTGGGCCGTATTCTGGTCAGGCAACATCTCTGTTTCCCGAACCGCATTGCAGCGTGCAGGTGGATTCGATCACAGATTCAAAGGGTGGGGAATTGAGGATATCGAGGTGGGATACAGACTTGTTCAATCGGGTTACACACTCACGTTGAGCCGGGCAGCTTGGGCTGTGCATGTGCCGCATGAGGTGGATGAGGCAAAGCGGAGGCGTGAGCAGACGGTTAATGCAAGAAGGTTTTTACGAAAATACCCTACCATGGAGATTGAATTATTCTTTCTCAAACTGCTTGATTGGAGGAAGGACTCAGCCGTAGTCCCGGCCACTGCCAATACCATACCCATAGACGACAGCCTCTCACAGAGAGATGAAATGAGCAACGTGATGCAGATTGTTGTGCAGATGGTCACTTCAAGCTATGACACTCACTTGTTATTGGTAGGTTATGAAGCCGGGCTGTTTGCCTTATCGCAGGTGAGTACTCTTATTGACCCTAGAGAAATGAGCGAAGACCTGATGAATATTTCTGGAAAAAAGGTTTACACGCTTGCCGGGAGCTGCATGCCGTTTGAAGCATTAACTTTCGACGGGTGTATTATTACAACCGTTTGGACGATGTACAGGCCCGAGATGATCTTCCATCTGCTGGTGGAAGCGCTGAGAACCTCGCGTGTATGCTATTGCCTGAGTCCAGGAACAGAAATTCTGCCTCTGCTTGCAGCAATTACTTCTTTGAAAAAGCAGGGCAAGGCCATCGAATACAGCATCGTGGATATCGTGGATCCAAACATGAAACTTGTCACATGCACAGATCATGGAATCGTTCAAGTTCAGGAAGGAGGCATGTTAGATGATTCGGGGCGTCACCGTCATCATTCCTACATATAATCACTCGGATTTGCTGGAGCGAACACTTGTATGTCTGAAACATCAGGAGGCTGATACCTCTTTATTTGAGGTCATTGTGTGTGATGACGGTTCCAGTGATGATACAAAAGAGGTCGCCTGTTCCTTCGAAGCTGACCTGGATCTACGATACTGTTATCAGAAGGACTTGGGATTTCGGGCAGGAACAGCACGTAATATGGGACTGCATCTGGCTAAATATGAAATATGTATGTATCTGGATACGGGTGTGCTGGTTGGCTCGGACCTCATTGTTAATATCATTCATTTTCATCAATGTTACGAAAATACGATTGGACTCGGCACGGTTCATGGCATGAATCAAAAGGATGACCAGCATCCACTCGCTAAATACTTGCAATCCATTGCTTCCTCCGAACATCCCGAGGCTTGCTTGCGGAATCCAATGCTGAAGGCCTATCCTGATTCCAGACAAACACAGTTTGATTTTTACGAAAATGATCTGGATCGCTGCTTAGCTCCGTGGTCGATGTTCTGGACAAGCATGGTTTCTGTGGAAACGCATTTACTGAGGCAGGTCGGCGGGTTTGATGAGTCTTTTCACGGTTGGGGGCACGAGGATTTGGAGTTAGGTTATCGGCTCTGGAAGGCTGGCTTGCATTTCCGGGCAGACCCCTCGCTCCGAGCATTACATTTGCCACATGAGCAGTTCAATCCGGTGGAGATGACCAGCCGGAAAAATCATCTGCACTTTGTAAAGCTGCATCAGGAGCTTCCGGTTGAGCTGTCTTATGTGAATCAAAACTTTATATATGAGATGGTACTCGGACAGTTTAAAGTAGCGGATCAATATCTGCCGCAGGATTACGACGATCTTGACCCGACCCGGCTTGGATTGCATAATGAAGGCAGACGATTAGCAGTGGGGTACATGACCCCCGCCTTCGTAAACAGGTTCAATATTACGGATGTATTTGCGTGTAATCAGCGTAACGCCGAGATGATTCGTATGCAGAGACCAGATGTTCATACCGCCTTCAAAGCAGGGTTCGTCAATTTCTGTGAGGATGATATATATCAATCGGCAATCCTTACAGACGTATGGAAAGTGATTCCGATTACGCTGTTAATCGTACTGCTCGATGAGATGCTGCGGATTGCCAAACGAGTCTATTTGCTGGATACAGCGGGTCTACAGCTCGACAATCTGCCCATAGTGGGGGAACAGCTCCCAACCGGATTTCATGCGAAGTCGATTGCAAGTGCTGGCAAGACAGCAGTCTATGACATAACCCGGCTGGCTCGGCGGCTCGATGCCGAGGTAAACAACCTGTGAACGGGACAGGTTGTTTTTTGTTTTTATTTTCACTACAATCGAGTAGAAACAGCGAACGTTACACTTCGATCACGAACCGAAGGAGAATGAGGATGACAACAAATTCTATTGAAAGTGATAAACAATTATCAATGGAACAACGTGATGAATTATTGAACACCTTAAAGGCACGTTTTGAGAAAAACAAGGATCGTCATCCAAACCTGGGATGGGTTAACGTAGAAGCTAGACTAGAAGCCAACCCGGATAAGCTATGGTCGCTTCATGAGATGGAGAAGACAGGCGGTGAACCTGATCTGGTTGAACTGCACAGTGAGAAGGGTGAATATATATTTGTAGATTGTTCCACCGAGAGTCCGAAGGGACGTCGCAGTGTTTGTTATGATCAGGCCGCGCTGGATGCACGGAAAGAAAACAAGCCAAAGCACAGTGCTGTTCAGATGTGCATCGAGATGGGCATTGAGCTTCTAAGTGAGTCTCAGTATCGGGAGCTGCAGCAGCTGGGGAACTTTGATATGAAAACATCCAGTTGGGTGCTGACACCGGACACGATCCGGCAGCGGGGCGGAGCTGTTTTTTGCGATTTTCGTTACGATACCGTGTTTATGTACCATAATGGTGCCGAATCCTACTACGCTGCAAGAGGTTTTCGAGGTCTGTTAAGAGTATAACGATTTAGTGAGAAAACCAGGACGTGTCTGAAAACGCTAGGTGATTGTATAGTTAGTTCCTATAGAGAAGAGGGAGCGATTCGGCATAAGTCGAGTCACTCCCTTTTTTTGAGTTGACCCGGGTTAAGGCCGAACTTCTTCTTCGCCGGGCTTCTCAATCTGCACCATGACTCGAACCAGATATTCCTCTGCATGCTGCAGGACAATCTCATCCTGCATGTACTCCTCGTATGCATCCCCCTTAATGACGTACTTTTTCTGCTCGATATAATCAAAGATTTGCGGATAGATTTTCTCGGTATCCGCATAATCTGCTCTGGCATAGGACACCAGATAGTATCCCTCCGGCATATAGGCCTGTTTGTGATGTTTTGTCTTCATGAAGCTGTACATATGGGAGATCTTGTCGCCATCCTTTTTCAGCAAATCCTCTTTGGGAATGATGACGCCCCCCGGATATCCAAGCGGTGCATTCTCCTTGTTCAGGCGTACCCGGAAGTCCTCCCACAGCTCTTCAGGAAATTCCTGTTTGGAGGAATAGATGCGGCAGCTCAGCAGTAATGGTGCTTTGGCTTGCCATATGACATGCATTTGGCTGGTGTCCAGATGCAGCGTTTGCTCTATATTTTTCGCGCGCCGGATAATCATTTGTTCGGCCTGAGTTAACTTGGCAATCTGCAATCGCAACACCTCCTCCTGCTTGCGCAGCAGTTCAAGGGTGTTTTCCGGGGAACGCCGACCGAGATGCTCGTGAATTTCCTCCAGTGACATGCCCAGCTCTTTGAAAATATGAATAACTCCGATCGTCTCAAGCTGGCTGCGGCTGTAATAGCGATAACCGTTATCTGCAACATAGGCGGGCTTGAACAGGCCGATATGGTCGTAATATATAAGCGTTTTGCGCGTAACCTCGGACAGCTTGGAAAAAGCACTAATGGACAACATATCGTTCGGATGCATAGGTACCTCCAGGTCGAAAGAAGTGGATTGACTGTATAGTTGCTATACAGTTTATAATACAGCTGTTCTGACCGCCGATCTACCGCTAGATCGAAAGCAGGGCGTTTATTTTAGATAAGGAGAATGCTTATGGTAAGGAAATTATTAGGAAGTGTACGCGAGTATACAAAAGATACATGGTTAACTCCGCTGTTTCTGCTCGGCGAGGTAGCGATGGAAGTGGTCATTCCGCTCTTTATGGCTGAATTGATTGATCAGGGGATTACGGGTGGGCAGATGAATCAGGTGGTGAAGTACGGCTTGATCCTGGTGCTGTTCGCTTTGGTATCACTTGTTTTCGGAGTGCTTGCGGGTAAACATTCTGCTATCGCTATGGCGGGATTTGGTAAAAACTTGCGCTATGACCTGTTCCGTCATGTACAGCAGTTGTCTTACTCCAATATGGACAAATTTTCAACCTCTGGCATCGTGACGAGACTGACTACGGATATCACCCATGTGCAGAATGCCTTTCTGATGATTATACGGATTGCCTTTCGCAGTCCGGTGATGATGATCTTTGCTACGATCATGACGTATCGCATCAGCCCGACAATTGCCATGTGGTTTGTGATTGTTATTCCTGTACTGGCCATCGGCATGGGACTAATTATGAAGTATTCCTTTCCTATTTTTGAGCGGGCCTTTGGCAGCTATGATGATCTGAACAAAGTCGTTCAGGAAAATGTGCGCGGCATTCGCGTTGTGAAATCCTACGTTCGCGAGGAACGCGAGATATCCAAGTTTCAGGCTGTATCCGAGAGGATATTCGCACAGATGGTGAAGGCGGAGCGCATTCTGTCGTATGAACTCCCATTGATGCAAATTGTACTATATGCCGTCATGTTAATCATCTCATGGATCGGAGCCAAGCTGGTCGTAGGCGGAAGCATGACTACCGGGGAGCTTACCAGTGTGTTTGCATATTCCATGCAAATATTGATGAGTTTGATGACGCTCGGTTTTGTCATTATTATGATTGCGATTGCCAGGGCATCTGCTGGACGGATCAACGATCTGTTGAGCGAGCAGCCTGATATTATCAGCCCGGAATCACCGGTTACACAGCTGCATAGTGGAGAAGTGCAATTCCGCAATGTATCTTTCCGGTACTCTGACAAAGCGGAGAAGTATGCATTATCTGGCATCAATCTGCACATACGCTCAGGACAGACTGTTGGCATTATCGGTGCTTCCGGCAGTGCCAAATCGACAATGGTGCAATTGATTCCACGTCTATATGACGTCAGTGACGGCGAGGTATTGGTTAGTGGAACCAATGTGAAGCATTTCGATCTGAAGGTGCTCCGGGATCAGGTGGCGATGGTGCTGCAAAAAAATGTGTTGTTTGAAGGCACAATCAAAGAGAACCTGCGTTGGGGGAATGAAGCAGCAACAGACGAGGAATTGGCCCGGGCGTGTAAGGCGGCACAGGCACATGAATTCATTTCGGCTTTCCCGGACGGTTATGACACCCATCTTGCACAAGGCGGAACCAACGTTTCCGGTGGACAGAAGCAAAGGCTTTGTATTGCCAGAGCATTGCTCAAAAAACCGAAGATTCTGATACTGGACGACTCTACAAGTGCTGTGGATACACGTACAGATGCATTAATCCGAGGTGTTTTTAAGGAAAGCATACCGGATACAACCAAAATTATTATTGCACAGCGCATTGCATCGGTCGAAGATGCCGATCAGATTATCGTGCTGGACGAAGGCAGGATGGCCGATATCGGAACACATCAGGAGCTTCTCCGCAGAAGCGAAATCTATCAAGAGGCTTACCATACCCAGACGAAAGGCGGTGAAGAGCAGGATGGACAACATTAATTATGGCCTTACGATCAAACGTCTGCTGTCTTATTTCAAATATTATAAATTTCGAACAGCTCTTGTACTGATACTCGTGCTTGTAACTTCTGCCGTCTCTGTCGCTTCAGCAGCTTTTCTGCGATTGCTCATAGATGATTATATTGTACCGCTGCTGGGCGATCAGCATCCGGTATTTGATGCCTTGTTCCGGGCTTTAATCATTTTGGCTGTGATCTATGCTGCTGGAGTGATCAGCACATTTATCTCGAAGCGACTGATGATTACGATCTCGCAGCAGATCATGAAGAAGATTCGTGACCGCCTGTTCGAACACATGCAGAAGCTTCCGGTCAAATATTTTGACCGGAAGGCCCATGGTGATATTATGAGTCACTATACCAATGATGTGGATACGTTGAATATGATGCTGACAGACGGGCTTCCTCAGTTGTTGTCCACAGCCGTTACGGTAATCGTGGTGCTGGGAACGATGCTGTATCTGGATGTTCCACTCACCATTGTTGTCGTGCTGGGCGCGCTTGTCATGCTCTGGGTTACGAAGAAGGTGGGCACGAAGGCAACGGACCACTTCTTTAGGCAGCAGGAATCCATCGGTGTGGTGGACGGATATATTGAGGAGATTATTCACGGGCAAAAGGTGGTGCAAGTGTTCAGCCGCGAGCAGCATGCCACGGCACAGTTTGCACGTCTGAACGATGAATTGTTTAACAATTCGGCAACCGCGAACAAGTTCTCCAATATACTGATGCCGATTAATGCCAATCTGGCGACCTTAATCTATGTGCTTGTTGCAATAGCAGGCGGGGCTATGGCGATATCAGGCTGGAACGCGGGTCTGACGCTGGGAAGTATAGCCGCTTTTCTGAGTCTGTCGCGTAATTTTACGATGCCGATTGCCGAAATTTCCTCTCAGGTGAGCATGTTTGTCGTTGCGCTTGCTGGAGCACAGCGCATATTTAATCTGATGGATGAACAGCCTGAAACAGATGAAGGGCGTGTGACCTTGGAGAGGAAAGCAGATCAGACAGGATGGGTCTGGAAACTGGAGGATGGCTCTACGGTAACGTTAAGAGGCAAAGTGGAATTCAGAGGTGTGGGCTTCACGTATGACGGGAAAAAGCAGGTGCTTCAGGACATTACGTTATACGCGCTACCAGGACAGAAGCTCGCCTTTGTCGGTGCGACCGGGGCAGGCAAAACAACGATAGCCAATCTGCTCAACCGCTTCTACGATATTACAGAAGGCGAGATTATATATGACGGCATCCATATTCGTCGTATGCGAAAAGCAGACCTGCGTCGTTCCTTGGGAATAGTGCTGCAAGATACCCATTTGTTCTCGGGTACAGTAGCTGACAATATTCGTTACGGGAGGCTGGAGGCCAGTGACGAGGAGGTAATCCAGGCTGCCAGATTGTCCTATGCATCAAGTTTCATCGAACGATTGCCAGATGGATATAACACCTGGCTTGATGGTAGCGGGAATGGATTATCCCAGGGACAGAGCCAGCTGCTCGCAATTGCAAGAGCGGCGATTGCGAACCCGCCTGTCATGATTCTGGATGAAGCGACTTCCTCCATTGATACGCGTACAGAAGCGCTGGTCCAGAAGGGAATGGATAATCTGATGCATGGTCGAACCGTTTTTGTCATCGCTCACCGCTTGTCAACAGTGCGTAATTCCGATGCTATTTTGGTTATGGATAAAGGTCGGATTAAGGAGCGCGGCAATCATCATCAATTGCTGGAGAACAGAGGCATATATTATCAGTTACATACGGGTGCTTTCGAGTGGGAGTAAAGGTATCCCAAGTATAGCTATATACATTATAAACTTATGAAGTGAATCAAGAGATAGCTCTGCTGCAAGTGCAGGGCTATCTCTTGATCTTTACATAAATAGCGATTAGATGTGTTTATACCACCGGTTCGTTCTGTTTTTTAAAATGCTGCTCAAGCACCAACTCAAGCACAGGACCAGGCTCTGCACGTTGTAGCTGGGACACATCCCCGAACTCCATACGATACGGTTGTTCAATACTGCTGGGAATCCAGTAAGGCAGAGGTTTTCCAGTGGAATCGAGACCATTCGGGTCGCCTGTTGCGATGAAATTAGATAGATAATTGCACATCTGGCGTGCCAGGTCATAATGCTTGCCTGTAAAAGGCCGCCAGCATTTGGCAAGTGTTTCAAAGAAAAACCACAAATCAACGGAGTGGAACGTACCCGGTTGATCCCAGCCTGGAATCTCTGCATCAAAGTTATAATAATAGAGAGGTGTTTCTGACGGATGACCGCTGTTTGAACGGATTACAAGCTGAATCGCATGTTCAATCATGCGGATGGAGGCGCGCTGCAAGGCATGATCGAGATCACCCGTATCGGCTTCACATAGCTGAAGGAAAACAGGAGCATCTTCACCAAACAGTTCTGCAGCCATCTGCTTCAGTTCCTCCATACTGTTTACCGCAGGCCGTGTCCAGAACTCGGAGGAGGTGTGACCAAGCATCACGGGCACGAGCTCGCGCTTGTGCTGCATGAAACGGGTGAAGGGATCACCTACACAGAACTGATCATCAATGACCGTTCCCCAGAAGCTTCTATACTCCAAAATTTTATCCCGCAGTGTGACGGCATCCAGTTGTCTGGCTTCCTCCAGTGAAGATACTCCAAGGAAACGGAAAAAATCTACCCCTTTCTGCTCGGCATCTTGCAGCGTACTGCGGACAGCAGGTACATGTACCTTTGGATACAGCTCAGTCGCGATACCGCTCATAATAACGGCTCGCTGGAACAAACCTTTGTTCTGAGGCGAGGTCATCTGGCTGAGTACACTGCCGCCACCGGCGGATTGTCCACCAATCGTGATCTGCTCCGGGTCACCGCCAAATGCGGCAATGTTACGCTTCACCCATGCCGTGCCTGCCTGTTGATCCAGATGACCAAAGTTTGCAGGTGCATGTGGCGACTCGGCAGTAATCTCGGGATGGCACAGGAAGCCAAACGCATTCAGTCGATAATTGATGGTCACGACAACAATTCCTCTGCGAGCAATGCGCTCACCATCAAACTCCATCTCGGCGGTATGACCTACCTGAAGCCCGCCGCCAAAATACCAGACGAAAACGGGCAGCTTCTCATCCGTACGTTTGGCAGGGGTCCACACATTCAAATACAGACAATCCTCATCCATTGGCAGGTCGGGGTCAACAGCCCATTCTCGTGTATAGATATTATTATCATCAATAACGGTTGGAGCCTGCATAGAGGTCGGTGCAAAATCAAAAGCTTGCAGCACTCCATCCCAATCCTCTGCCGGTTGAGGTGCGCGCCAGCGGTTCTGCCCCACCGGGGGCGCAGCAAAAGGGATGCCTTTGAAACTTGTAATTCGCGGGTCTGCGGCGGGCAGTCCCTGAATTTGACCATTTTCTACCGTAACTGTTCGAAGCACACAACATTCTCCTCTCTGAATTGAACATTTATATTCAAGCCGATTCAAGATGTGTGGTTGCGCTTACAATTATGTTGGGTATTGAACCCTCTATCTCTATCATAAGCAACTTGAAGTGTTGTTTCCAGCATCGAAATTAAACCAAGACACCCCCATAATGATATATAATGACTGGTATCAAGAGTGGAGGTGCTCGGGTGTGGACTCGTTATGGCGAGACGGAAGCAGGGCAAGCCAGATTTATTTTATTAGCGGTGGTCACAAACCGATCAATCTCCACCAGTGGGGACCTGGCGTACGTGACATTTACGCACTGCATTATATCATTCAGGGACAGGGCACACTGGAGACCGGAGGTCAACAATTTCGGCTGGGTGCCGGAGAGAGCTTTATCATTTTTCCGCAAAAAGAAATCTATTACTACCCCGACCCGGCGGACCCGTGGGAGTACGTATGGATCGAGTTCAACGGACGAGACGCCTCGCGATTCGTAGATTTGACACAGCTATCGGTTCAGCGCCCTGTACTGCCAGCTGCGCCCGAAACGCTGGAGCCCTGGTTTTATCTAAGCTGGAATGCGGGAGCATCACCAGGCGAAGTATTGAGGGCGGATGCGCGCTTGCAGCTATTGTTGTCCTATTACATAGAGTATTTCCCTCGCAAAGCGGAAGCAGAGCCCAAGGATTACGTGTGGATGGCGAGAACATACATTGAGCAGAACTATTGGAAGCCAACCTTGACCGTTACGGAGATTGTACAGGCAGTTAACCTGGAGCGAAGTTATCTGTTCCGCAGGTTCAAAGCAGCTACGGGTGAATCAATATCAGCATACCTGACTTCCTATCGTGTTCGGCGTGCCTGTGAGCTGTTGAAGTTATCCGGGCTGTCCATTCAATCCATAGCCTATTCGGTCGGATATCATGATCCGCTTTATTTTTCCCGAGTATTCAAAAAGGCAACATCACATACGCCATCCGCATATATGATGTTGCACCAGAAAAAGAGAGAGCGTTAGCGAAACAAGGCACAGTTCCCGGACTCGCGAAAATACCGAATCAGCTGCTCAATCGGCTCACGCCCGCAGTTCAGCTTCACACCAAGGCAGTCAATGCAGAGAAATTGCTGGGCTGTGCGTGAGACTAACTTGAGATAGATGCCCACATCGTCGGATGAGAGCGGAACCTGACAGGTGGTACACAGGCGGCTTTGTGCCATTTATTTCACCAGCTTGGCCCGTACGACAAGACAATCGTGAGCTGCAACGACCGGTGCATAACGCTCACGGAATACACCCAGTTCCTTGTGCTCCCAGCAGTCATAGAGAGACAGGGAGTAACCTGATGCGTAAGGCAGTCCCATATCCCAGAATTGCAGGGAAAGCTCGCGCTGGCTGTCGCTCAGGTTGAAGAAACCAATCGCCAGATCACCGCCCGTCAGCACCTTCACCAGCATGAATACATCATCCGTGTGGAACCATTGCGGCTCGGGTTTGATGCGATAAGCACCACGTGCTTCCGGGTCTTGATTGATCGCAAGCAGATCGGGGTTAAGCAAAATGTCTTTGGTGATCTGATTGGCCTTGCGCACATCACATCCAATCATGAGCGGTGAGCCCATCATGGACCAGAGGGAAAAGTGGGTTTTGTATTCAATATCGTTGCATCCGCCAATGCTGCCGATAAAATCGCTATTGCTTCCACCATACATGCCAACGATCAGCATATCCATGTCGTTGTGGCAGAAGGAGCCGGTATAGCTTTGTTTGCCGATCTGTGAGAGGGCCAGCTCCTTGACGGAATCCCAGTTGTCACGAATATCCCCGGTGGAACGGTACATATGTGCACCCGATTCGCGAATCCATTCATACACGTTGTCTTCTCCCCAATTGCAGGCAGAGAAGAGAATGTCGCGTCCGCAGTTTTTGAGGGCAAGGCTCATCCGTTTATATAACAGTTCGCCAGAGATATGGCGAGGCTTGAAGCAGTAGTCATATTTTAAATAATCGACACCCCATTCGGCGAACAGTGCTGCATCCTGGAATTCATGCTCGAAGCTGCCCGGGTAACCGGCGCAAGTGTGCGTACCCACACAAGAGTACATGCCGAACTTCAGACCTTTGTCGTGAATATAATCTGCAAGCGCCTTCATTCCGCTCGGGAATTTGGCGGGATCAACAACCAGGTTGCCGTCCGCATCCCGCTCCTTCAGGCTCCAGCAATCGTCGATGACAATATACTCGTATCCGGCGTCCCGATACCCTTCCGTCACAAACACATCAGCTACATCCCGAATCAACTGCTCATTAATGTCCCACGTAAACGTATTCCATGAATTCCAGCCCAGCGCAGGGGCAAATCCCATCATTGAAGTTGTATGTGTGCTCATTATATCGCTCGCTTCCTTCCTCATCCTGTTTTTTGAAATAACGAAATATCATTTTTCCATGCATTAAGTGTGGTTACTAACTATCATGAACTTAACGGATTTAGGGCATTTCAACCATAGCTTGGCGTTGCTTGGACATGGACAAATGTTGTTTAGGTTAATAAATGGTATATGGAAAGAGATAATGTATTCTGAGGGGAACTAATGTCCCACTGTTAATTCTGATTTGGATGTGTACATTAAGAGTAAAAATAAAGATACCGTGAAATACGATATCTCGAAAGGCGACAAATATTGAATTACCATAACATCTCTGTGTATTATAACCCTTATAATTCTCAGAAAATTGCAAAGTGGTCAAGGATAAATTTTCAATTCCTTATGTAGATCATACATCATCTTTGTAAGAGGTTTATTTTTAAATTGGTCCTCAGTAATTTCTGGTCCGAAAATAATTTTTTTGATTTCTGAATCAGATAAATTGATTTTGCCCAATACTTTTTGAATTTCCTCGTTTTGTGTGTTGTTGTACATCTGTTTTTTTTCGATTAGTTCAAGTACTTCAGTGCTATGAATCTGATACGCCTCACGAATTCTCATTCCTGCAATATTATGTTCGGTACCACTTTCTGTTTTTACAATAATTTTCATATCATCTGAAGTGGTTCCATCATAAGTGAACTTTATATCATTGATCCAGTTGATTGAACTATCAAAAGGAGAGGAGAATTCTAATTTCTTTGACCCCTTTATTCTGTTGCAATTTCCACACACTGGTATTAAATTATACAGGCAAATTGAAAACAAAGGAAATTTAGCTTTATTAAAGAAATGATCTAATTGTGCTCCTGCAACATTGTCTGCCCTGCAATTGATATAATCTCTATTACAATAGGGGCATACATTAAGACCGGAACTTCGAACTAATCTAACACGGACAGAAACCTTGTTAACCTCCGAATTTGCAATAATTGAGTAGGAGTCATGTAATTTTTTATATAATTTCTTCATAGGAGGATTACTTTTATTTGATTGTATAAAGGATTCTTTATTCATTATTTCAAGGCTATTTTTATTGATGAAGGAATATGCATCCTTTAACTTTTGCAAAGGTGCAAGAACTAGGGTCTTAAATTCATCACTGCTCTTATCAAAGAAGTTAGAGGGTAGATATTTTTTACAACTTTTCAAAATTAGTTTTTGACAAGGGGTGGGAATTTTGCCAATAACAGATTTCCAATATTCACTTTCAAACTCTTCTGAATAATTTTGAATTTGAATCATTCTGTCTCTTTCCTTTCTTTAATTAATTTAAACTGTTTGATCTTGAGATCTAATTCATCTCTCTGTTTAACTAAAAGATCCAACTCAGCATCCTCACCTAACTTTTGGCTAAGAGTGAGCATCAGTTTTTCTCTGTATACTTGTTCACCAATTTTATTAATCAATTGGCTCATTTTTTCATATAATTGTTCAGACTCAAAAGGGGCGTCAAAGTATTGTTTTAGAAATGTGCTGATTTTGGGCTTAATGTTGTTGTTTTCATCAGGACTCAGTAATTCACTGACATCTACAATGAATTTTCGACTAAATTCACCTATGGTGTAATTCATAAAAAAATTATGTGTAAGAAGTTTGTGTATATTTTGGCCAAATGTTTGGTCAAACTCGGTATCTTCTTTTGAAAGATAAGAAATGTCCTCACTAAGAACATCAGAGATAATGAATGGTGAGTTTGTCGTAATAACGATTTGGATCTTAGATTCGGTTTTTGAAGCATGTATGAGATCAATAAGAATCTTAATGTAATTTCGCTGCCATTCAGGATGATAATAAAGCTCCCCTTCATCTATAAATAGAAGAGCAGTTTCTCCTTCTTGTAATGCCTCATCATCACTGAAAAGTTGAGTTTTAACTAAATCCTCAAAAATTTTCAAATACTTTCGACGGCCCTCTAGAAACCAGTAGAGCTTAGATAGAAAAGAAAATTTAGCATGCTGTCCAGATGAAAAATGTCCAAGCTTGGAATCAGGTAAAGTAAGAAATTGACTTATAGAGTTAAGATTCTCATCTAGATTTTTAACTAATATTTGTTTTTCAGGAGTTTCAGATAAGGTACTCATCACAAAAAAATTCTTATCTTCTGGGAAATCAAAATATTCCCAAAACTCCTCTTGTGCCAAATAGTCTAAGAAAGCAAGTTGATAACATAGATCCTTGTTGACTGTTTCAAAAGGCCTGGCTCGCTTATTTTTTTTATTAATTATAGCGTTTTTTATAACATTCCTTTTTTCAATGAAACTTGAATTTTCAGAATAATCAACTTGCCTTAAACCGATAAGGGATTTGGCAAAATCCTCTTTATTGCTCTTGTTGTCATCTTCATTGTCTGCTTTTTTTCTTTCTTCTTTTCTGGTTGTCAGTTCTTCGATATCAAATAGACTATCTTGGTTAACACTGAGCATACTTGAGAAATATACAACTTTGCTTAATTCATTTCTACTTTCATATGCTTTGTGATTAAAAGCATTGGCACCTGAAGTTATGGTGCTGGTTATATTTGTCAAATAATATGGTTGATCACCTAAATGGAATACAATAAAAAATTCGATGTTATTCTCCATTATTTTATAAGGTTCATATTCAAGTTCATTTACGATTCCGTTATTACATGAAATACGTTTCTCTTTTATTAAATGGATGAGGCGGAAAAAAGTATCTCGTAAAAAATCTACCGTACTGGTTTTTCCCATACCATTCTTGCCAACTATACATGAAAGTGAGTAGACTTTATTTCCATAAAAGCTTGGCATCTCATCGGAGTTAAATGAAGCTTTGAGTTCTTTAGTGTTAACGTTATAAGTGAATTTATGGTCAAAATCAATTAGCTGAGATTTCATACCTCTATAACGATTAAGATAAAGAAGTGAAAACTTAAGAGACCTGTAAATGTACTCTGATTCTTTTGAATAATCTTCATTTATGAATTCCAATACTTTTTGTTCTGATTCTATTGAGCGGTAGTTATCTAACATCCAATCTTGATAGGAGTATTCGAAAATCACCTCTGTACTAGGATTATCTATGTAGGTTACAGATATCTGTTTATTGTCAGAATGAAGATGTATATTGATAATTGCTTTTTCATCTATGATAAACTGTCTATCGAAAGCACAAGAATTTGTCCAATAGCCATAAATACTTTTTTGATGATTATCTATTATTAATCCAAGCTTGTCCGACGCTAGACTTTCATCGAGATGAAGATAATTTCTAATTAAATGTTCTTGGACTCCGTATTTTTGATAAAGACCAGAGTTCATTAAATCTGCTATAAGTAAACTGTCCAAAAAACTGAATTTATATTTTTGCTTTTCTGCATCAGGTATTAAGGAGTACTCAATAATGGTGAATATTTGGTTTCTGTAAACACCTTTATTAACGATTTTATATAACTCATACTTTTGAAGTAAAAGATCAATAATTTCTACAGGAAGATATCCTATATTCTCCCGAATTCTTTCAATCCCACTGAAGGCGAAACCGAAATCACTTGGCGTTCCAGCATTTGTAATATGTCTATAAATTGCTCTAACTGTAGTATCTTTTTGTTCAATCGAAATATCATCTTTAGGATAAAATTTACAGAGAAACTTGATCGCTCTCTGATTATCCGTGAAAGTCCCAAAGTAATTTTGGTAAAATTCAACCAAGCCCGAGTAGAGCAAACTTTCTATTGTGGTGTCATCCAACACATCGACTACTTCTATACGTTTTTGCTCGATCGTATTGTAAAACCCATAAGCCACATGTCTGTGGCGCAGCAAATTCATATATTCATCATAGGTCTTAAGTTCATTGTGGCTCGGTACCATGGAATCTAACAATTGTATAGCAAAGAACATAATATCATTCTCATAATCGTCAGTTACATATGGCCGGGAATGTACTAGTTCTATAGCTTGTTCTTCCAATTCAAAGATATTATCTAAAGAAGATAACAAATCCTTTGTATCCATAGAGTCAATCATTAATAATTTTTCTTTTCCTGCGGGTATGTATTGTTGAAAATTATTTATTGCTTGTTTAATATTTCTTAATTGTTGTTCCTCCATATTTGAAGATTCCTTTCTTTAATAAATTTAATTGCTTACTATATATTATTTAAGGTCATTAAAAGAGTAAAGTGAAAATATGGTACAATCCAATTTCAAAGATTATCCTTCTGGCGCAGCTTTTTTTTATCGTTTATACTTGTAAAGCCAATTTACTTGAGGAGTTGTCTAACGAATCATGAATAAAAAAGAAGTCGCGCACATTCGCAAACAATTCAAGCTGGATCATGACCTGCTGAACATTTACGACATCCTGAATGTCTATATTACGAAAGAAACCAATGAAGTCTATCACTGGGAACGCCATCCGTTTGAACTGGTGGATCGGGAGAAGCAAGAGTTATACATGGGTAATTTCAAAAAATTGCTGACAGGCGAACTGGATCAGAAGCTGTTCGAGCTGAAATTTCAGGAAGAGGCAGAAGAGCCCGCACAGGTGATGCTTCATCAGGCCCTCGTCACAGGTGACCCGGATGAGTGGCAGGATCTGATGCTGATGCTCGTTGACCGTATGCTGGCCGATGCTAAGTATGAGCGGGATATGGTGGTTACGTTTATCAAAGGGCAGTATTATTTACCGACCAAGGCCAGAAATGATGAAGCGGAAGAGAGCGAGAAAAACGAGGTGTTTGCGCATCCCTTCATCCTGTGCAGTGTGAACTCGACGGAGAAACAGCGGAAGACGCTGCTCTTCGACTATGTGGAGCGGGAGTTTAAATATAACATCATCGTGGATCCTATTATCAAATTAAGTACGCCTGAACAGGGCTTTCTGTATCCAAGCGTGACCGATAATTACTCCGATGTGAATCGTGTGCTGTACTGCACGGGGAAATCGAATTTCCCGGACCCTCATTTTGTAGAGAATGTGCTGAATGGGGAACGTTCCGTAACGGCGCTCGAGGAGCGGGCGATTTTTGAGGATATCGTTAAAGAGATCACGGGGGAGCAGATGGATGCGACCACACTGGCCCATGTATACGAAGAGATCAACCGGGTGATTGAAGTGAATGAAGAGTCCCATGAGGAAGAGCCGCCGAAGCTGGATTACAAAGACGTGGAGCGTCTGCTTACCGCCAGCGGCGTTGAAGACCTGACCACCGAAAAGGTGGAACGTGCCTTTGAAACGATCGTGGACAACAAAAATTATGAGCTGAAGGCAAACAGTGTGATGCCGAAGTACACCTCCAAATCGATCAAGATTGATACGAAGGTGGCAACCATCTCGATCAGTCCGCAGGACCTCAAATATGTGAGACAAGTCAACTATCAGGGAAGACGCTGTATTATGATTGAGGTGGATGAGGACGCGGTTATTGAAGGTTTTACGCTTGCCACCGAGAATCTGTAATTAAATATGTGAAACATGCAAGAAGCCCAAGCCTGTGGTTGGTTATACCACTGGCTCGGGCTTTATTCTTTATTATATCAGGCTACCTATCTTTGACGCAGCAGCTGCTGGATATCGGAGGACGGGCGGGAGCCCAGCTCCTCTTGCAGGAGTTCCTCCAGCCGCTGATATTGCCACTGGGCTTCCGTACGCCGACCAAGGGATAAATACAGCATAATCATCTCACGATGAATGTCTTCCCGAATAGAATCAATCTGCAGAATCCGATCCAGATAATGAAGGGCTCGCAAGGGCTGATTTTGCTGGTTATGATATTGAGCAGCTGTCTCCATTGTGGTAATGAAGTCCATTTCGAGCTGTCTTGACCATGGCAAAGCCCATTCATAATGTCGCCCCTTCAACAGCTCCCCCCGATAAAGAGCATCCATCCGTTCAAACATCTCTGGCTGATAAGTCGAGGTTTGGCGAATTTGACGCAACAAGGCTTCGAACTCGTACAGATCACAATCAATGACTTCACGGTCCATACGAATTCCGTTACGATCCTTCAGGATAATCGGAACATCGCTGTTGTCTCCAATTGCACGTCTGACATAATACAGCGTCGAGTTGATGTTGGTCCAGGCTTTCTGCGGACTAAGGTCTTTCCATAACGTATCTGCAAGAGCATCACGGCTTGTTGATTTCGTATATAAGAGGAATGCGAGCAATTCCTCTGTTTTGGGTGTTCTCAATTTGACAGGATTGCTGGCATCTGCTCCGCCGAGTACAGTAAATTCACCCAATAGCTGCACCGTTAAGCGGGGAGCCGGGGCAATCGGCTCAGGCAAGGCTGTAGTGTTACGAAGTCGCTGCTGCAAGCGCTGTATGCTGCTGCTCACACGTTCGGTTGTCACCGGTTTAATGATATAGTCCGTTACTTCCTTATCAAAAGCCTGCACGGCATACTCCTCATACCCCGTTACGAGCACGATTGGCAGGGAAGCCTGATGCTTGCGCAATTCTCCAATCAACTGCATTCCGGAGATACGCGGCATCGTAATATCAAGGAAGGCTGCATCAAAGCGATGCTGTGCTGCGTATTCACAAGCTTTCTCAGGGTCCTGAAATACTTCGCACACCTCAACGGCTCCGCTTTCCATCAATATACGCTTTAGCCGTTTGAGCGACAGGTCCTCATCGTCTACAATGATTACTTTGATCATGTAATATGCCTCCCGTTCACCTTAGAGGTATGGTGCTGGATGGGAAGATCAAATGTAATGCGAGTCCCCTCACCATCATGGCTTTCCATCTGAAAATCTCTGTTATACAGCAGCTTTAGTCTGCTGGATATATTCCATAGACCTACACCCGTGCTTCCGTCGGAGACTTGCCGGATATCATTCATTCTCTGTTTGGTCATACCCATGCCGTTATCCTCGATGGTAAACCTTGCTTCTGCTTCATTCAGATTGCGAATGGACAGCATCACACGTCCGCCCCCCACACGAGACATCAGTCCGTGCCGAATTGCATTTTCAATCAAAGGCTGCAGGGTTAGCGGCGGGATCTGCATAGTTCGATCCACATCGGCGTCCACATCGATAATAACCTCCAGCCTTGATCCGAAGCGGGCTTGTTCAATCGCAACATAAGCATTAATCATGTCCAGCTCATTCTCCAGACTGGTTTTGGAGTCCAGATGTTTGAAATGCACACTGCCCCGCAGATAACTGGATAATTGCAAAATCAATCGTTCTGCCTCATTTGGCGCATCGACACATAATTCAGCAATAGCATTCAAGGCATTGTATAGAAAGTGCGGGTTGATCTGGGACCTCAAAAAGGAGATCTCGGCATTACGGGCAGCCTGCACTGACGTTTTCATCCGGGTCAGACCACCAATTCGGGCCAGCAGTTCCTCCAATTCAAAGGGCTTGGATACAAAATCGTTAGCGCCTTTCTCCAAAGCCAGCTTTAACTGATGAGCTTTGTTGCCAGCCGTCAGCATGAGCACTGGCAGTTCAGAAGGCGAGAAGCGCTCCCGGATGCGATCCAGCAGCTCATAGCCGGACATTCCCGGCATCATGATATCCGCAATCACCAGATGTATGGAAGGTAACTGGTCTAGCAGCTCCAATACAGAATCGGAGCGTGAAGTAACGGCATAACTATAACCTTCCAGCTTTAGCAGACTGCTGATCGTTTGCAGATTGGCAGCATCGTCATCTACGACGAGAATCCACTCCGCTCTGGTCCCTTTTATAATGAGAGGTTCATCATATCTCAGTTCTCGATGACCTGTGATGGCAGGAGGCATACTGACAGGGGTAACATGGACACGTTTTTCCTTTTTACCTTCGGCAAGCGGAAAAGTGAGGATAAACGTCGCACCTTCACCAGGTACCGATTCCGCATAAATGGTTCCACCGTGCATTTCAACGAGCTTACGCGTAATGCTGAGACCTAGTCCCGTACCTCCGGCAGCCCTTGGTCCCGCATCTGCCTCCTGCTCGAAGGGCAGGAAAATATGCTCCAGCTTGTCCGGGCTGATCCCGCGCCCGGTATCTGTAATGCGCACTTCAGCTCTGCCCTGAATGATAGCAGCGCTGATGCGTACAGAGCCTTCCTCTGTAAATTTGATCGCATTACCGATCAAATTATGCAGTATTTGCACGAGTCGGTTTCCATCGGCATAAATCAACGGGAATTTGGCTGGAATTTCGTTCAGCAGTTCCAGCTTTTTTGTACCTAGCAAGAAGGAGTGCATACGCATAACAGAATCAACATAAGAGGATAGATCGGTTGCCGAGCGATGCAGGGTGATGTCACCATGCTTCATTTTGGAATAGTCGAGGAGTTCATCCACCAAATAAGTCAAACGTCTCCCGCTGCCCGTTACAATGGCCAGATTATGTGCCTGATCCTCCGTGAGCGCTCCTTCGGAACCTCGAAGCAGACTTTCGCTAATATTAACGATGGCGTTGAGCGGTGTTTTCAGCTCGTGCGAAGTATTGGATAGAAAATCATCCTTCACCTGATCCAGCAAGAGAAGCTGATCCTTGAGCGAGCGAACGGTACGGTAAGCCTCGAAAAATCGAAGCACTGCAAGAAAGAGCATCAGGATGCTGAATAAAACGATGCAAAACTGTCCGATATTCACATTTTCTTTGAGTGATACAGAGAACAGGTTAACATCCAGACAGTACAGCGTAATACAGAGTATTGCGGCGTACCACAGGAAGCCGGATAGACGCTCCCCCTTCTCACTAATGACATATCGTATTGCACATTGCATGAGCAGCCATAGCAGTACCAGCGTATAGAGCCCAATAACGAATGGTGCCGTCAACACGTAAACAGAGATCGGAAGAAATGTGAGCAGGCAAATATAAGCTCCTAATATAAACAGTGTGATCAAGGTCATTATTCCGGAAATTATGCCCGATCTGAAGCGGTAGAAATAAAAGATTAACAGGCCGAGACAAGTAACGGAGCAGAAATCTTTAATTTTATATAACATATTAAAGGAAAGGTTCAGGCTGGTTCCCGCCAGCACACGTTCACTGATCATGCCATTGTAAAGGGCATAGAACAGGCAGATGAGGCCGAGAATTAGCAGCGAGTCATCCCGGTTTCGATACAGGGCAGATCCCAGATAGCTGATGAGAAAAATGATAGATATCGTGGCCAATACAGCCATGGTTGCCAGTTCAATAGCTGTGCGGTTTTGATGGCTTTTTAGCATGGCGGCCTGTTCTCCGAAAAAGAGTGGACCCGAGATGCCTGCATTGGGATAGTCATAGTTGGCGACACGAACAATTATTTCAATATCGCCGCCATGATACGGGAAAAATCCGATCTGCGGTGAATTGCCTGCCTTATAACCTGCTGTCTTCTCCATGGCTTGTCCGTCTTGCATCAGTTTGGCGCCATTGACATAAATTTCGCTGGCAAACCGAATGTTGCTTTTCTTGATGGCGAGTGTACCCTCGACAGGTGTATTGCGGAGCACAAGCCGGTATGTAGCATAGCCGTGGGAGGGCAGGTGTTTGCCGTCTACCTGAAGCTGTCCCCAAGTGCCCGGGACCTCTGCAAAATCACCAGGTGATGCTAGGGCTTCTTGTTGTTTGCCATCCGCCACGTGATCCGGAGCTGGTAGCAGCTGTTTCCAATAAAATTCCCATTCACCGTCCAGCCTGATGCGATCCTCAAGCTTCGGGTTCCAGGTGGATAGATCGAGAATGCCCTGACGTGCATGGAGCGCGGCAGCTTGCGGTTCTCTTGCTGTGGATAGAACCAGCAGCGTAACAGCGAGTAACACTGTGAGAACAACACCTGAAATTCGTATTAACACGTTCTGCTGCTCCTTTGGAGATTACCAATCATCTCTAGTATTCTATCGGCATTGTAGCGGATATCCCCAGGGGGTGCAATTGAATTTCGACAATTTTCTTTGTTTATTTTTTGTTTATTGTAATCCTGTATAATCCGGGTGCGTGATAACCGATCTTACCTGATTTGCTATAAAACATATCTCATTACTTCTTAACAAAAATCCCGGAAGTCTCTATGACTTTCGGGATTTTTATATGCGAGCTATACCCAGCCTGTAAAGGCAAGTATCGATGCTTTGGCAGATTGGGATTCCATGTGAGCCCCTGTGCGCCAGGCCTTGGGCGACTCGCCCATTAATCTGGCGAAGCAGCGATTGAAGCTGGAGATGGAGCGAAAGCCCACCTGCTCGGAGATCGACAGGACGGAGGCATCGGTGCTTTTTAAACGTTTGCAGGCCTCTTCTACACGTGTGCTGTTCAGAAAATCAAGCGGTGTCGTACCCATAATTTCATGGAATTTGCGGCGAAAGTGGGTAGTGCTCAGGTGACACAGCTCTGCAAGCTCGTCAATCGTGACCGGCAGCATGTAATTTTTCGTGATAAATTCAAGAGCGGGTGAGATCACAAGATCAGGCAGGCGACTGTTCAGTTCGTGTTCCCGTGTCTGTCCCAGTGCCTGCTCCAGATTTTGCTCCTGTTCCCGGTTACCCCCATTCTCATCATTTGCGTGAATTCGCAGCAGTTCAATATACAGGGACATTAACAGCCCATATGCACTCTCGCGGTAAAAAGGGGACTGTCGTTGAATTTCCTCAACAATCGATGTCGCCAGCGTATATACCTTGGGATACTGGTCTTTATGTAGAACACAACGGCTGGCTTGAATGGCCCGAAGATTCGGCTCCATATTCGTTTGGGGTGTCTTTATAACATGCTGAAACAGATCTTCCGGTGAAAAAAAGAGATAGGCCCACCTGCTTGCCTTATTAGGCGAACTGTAAGTGGTGTGGGGCAGATAACGAGGGAGGAACGTGACGTCTCCTGCCTGGAAAGGAACGTTCTCTCCTTTAATCTCCATCACACCTCCATCCGAATAACAGATGCCAATCTCCATATGATTATGAAAGTGCAGATGCTCGCTTTTGATATCCGAGATTTTCCAGCGCTCTCCGCTGAGCAATAGAACGGGAAAATCAATGGGCAAGCTGTAATGGCGGTATTCAATGACAGGTTTTTTCGGTTTGGGCATGTCCGGCTGCTCCCATTCGTCGGATTATAAATGATCGAAATTGCGCAGTTTTGTTACGAATATGCTTAGATGCAGACTATTTTACTGCGTACAATGAAATAAGTAAAGCGTTTTCATCACAGGACAGTCACTTCTCATACATCATCCGAGGAGTGTGCGCAGGAGAGGGGTATACACATGCTGCAAGTGAAATATGACCGTGAGCAACTATTAAACGCGATTCAGAACGTAACGAACAAAACGCTGGATATGGATTTGACCTGGGACTGGCCCTGCGGCGTAGCCTATTACGGGGTTTCGAGAGCCTATCAGACGACAGGCAATCAGGAGATTCTGGACAGACTGGTGAAGTGGGCAGATGAATATATTGAGCTGGGACTGCCCAGCTGGACGGTAAATACATGTGCGATGGGGCATGTGATGATTACGATATACGAAGAGACTGGAGATCAGAAGTATTGGGATATTGTGATGAGCAAGGTGGATTATTTGCAAAATCATGCGCTCCGCTTTGGCGATCGTGTGCTGCAGCATACGGTGTCAACAGCGAATGATTTTCCCGAACAGGCTTGGGCGGATACGTTGTTTATGGCTGCTTTTTTCCTGCTCCGGGTGGGCAGCAAGCTGAAGGACGAAGCGATGATTCAGGATGCCCTGAACCAATATTATTGGCATATCAAATACCTCCAGGACCCTGGTACAGGTCTGTGGTATCACGGCTATAACAACGTAAACAAGGATCATATGTCCGGGTTTTACTGGGGACGGGCGAATGCATGGGGAGCTTATACGATGTCACAGGTGAAACCTCAGCTCCAGGAGTGGTATTTATACCCGCAGTGTATGGACGTGGAATGTTCCTTGCGCGATCAGCTCGCGGCTATTAAGCTGCTGCAAACAGACAATGGCTTGTGGCGTACGGTGCTGGATGACCCGGAATCATATGAGGAAGTGTCTGCATCGTGCGGTATTGCCGCTGCTATGATCAATAATGGCAATCCGCTGCATACGAAATACGTGCAAAAAGCGCTTGAAGGCATTCTGAGCAATATCAGCGAGGATGGACGTGTGCTCGGGGTATCCGGTGGAACGGCCGTGATGAAGGACCGTGACGGTTACCGCAACATTCCGAAGGACTGGATTCAAGGCTGGGGGCAGGGATTGGCACTGGCATTTCTGTCTGACCTAGTGAGATAAGGGGGAGGAAACAATTTGCCAAAATCAACCAAAGGTGCCTTCACGTTGCCCGGAGAATCAGGTTATGAGGCACTGACCTTGGAGCTTGCTGAACGGTGGGGAGCCGATGTCATTCGCGATAGTGACGGGACGAAATTGTCGGAGGAGATTATTCAGGCCGGATACGGCATTTATTCGACGATCTGTATCATCCGTGATCATAATGAGTGGGCATCGAGGAATCTGGATAAGCTGCAGCAATGTTTTCTGATCACCCAGCCGAAGGTAGCGGTGCAGGATTACGTTTCCATCTATCTGATGGAGGATTTTTTTGCCGAACAGTTCAAAGTGAATGATTCCAGAGAAGCGTTGAAGTATTGGCAGGTGTTTGACCGTACCACAGGACGGGAAGTGCCAAGAAGCCAGTGGAATTACGAAAGGGAATCCGGAAACGTTGTTCTCACAGGTATTACGCCTTGGCATAAGTACACAGTGAGCTTTATGGTTTATCGTATCTGGGAAGAAATCTCGATGTACAATCATACCACGAACAACTGGCACAAGGAGCACCTGATGCAGATCGACCCGATCTATGCGGATACGCAGACCTATCTGCTGGATTGGATGGAAAAGTGGTGCCTTGCTCACCCGGAAACAACGGTGGTTCGGTTTACGTCTCTATTTTATAATTTTGCCTGGATATGGGGCAGTGATGAGCGTAACCGTCATCTGTTCTCGGACTGGGGCTCATACGATTTCACGGTAAGTTCGAGAGGTCTGGATTTATTTGCCGAAAAATATGGCTATTCACTCACGGCAGAGGATTTTGTGAATGGTGGAAAGTACCAGGTCAGTCATATGCCTGCTGGGCAGCGAAAGCTGGACTGGATGGCGTTCATCAATGATTTTGTCATTGGGTTTGGCCGCAAACTGATTGATATCGTGCATCGGCATGGCAAGCTTGCCTACGTATTCTACGATGACAGCTGGGTAGGTATGGAGCCGTATAATGAGCGCTTTGAGGAGTTTGGATTTGACGGCATGATCAAATGTGTGTTCTCCGGGTATGAGGCCAGAATGTGCTCGGGCATCAACGTGGATACACATGAGATCCGTCTTCACCCTTATCTGTTCCCCGTCGGACTGGGTGGACTGCCGACCTTTAAGGAAGGGGGCAATCCAACGCTGGACGCCAAAAACTACTGGATTAACATTCGACGCGCACTGCTGCGTGAGAAGATTGACCGGATTGGACTCGGCGGATATTTGCATCTGGTGGAGCCTTATCCTGACTTTGTAGACTACATCGAGAAGGTGGCAGATGAATTCAGGGAGATCAAGGAGCTGCATCAGGCAGGCAAGCCGTTTCAGCTTCGGACACGGGTAGCGGTGCTCCATAGCTGGGGCCGATTGAGGTCGTGGACATTGTCGGGTCATTTTCACGAAACCTACATGCATGATTTGATCCATGTGAACGAGGCATTATCCGGGCTGCCGCTAGACGTCCGGTTTATTGATTTTCAAGATATTCGTCAAGGTGTGCTGAGCGAGGTCGATGTGGTCATTAATGCGGGCAGAGCGGGTTCAGCGTGGAGCGGCGGCGAGCACTGGCATGATACGACATGTGTGGAGCTGCTCACGCGTTGGGTGCACGAAGGCGGCACGTTCATCGGCATGAACCAGCCGTCAGCGGTGGAAGGCTATGATACTTTTTTTCGCATGGCTCATGTGCTTGGGGTGGATGAGGACACAGGAGCTCGCGTGGTGCATGGCAAATGGACTTATGATGTGCAGGATCGACATAAGCTCATGCCAAAAGGTGTGTCTATGACAGGTAAACCACAAGTCTATCTAACGGATGGAACGGCAGAAGTGGTGCAAGAAACGGAAGGAAGCATTGCGCTGTCTATTCATGATTTTGGCAAAGGGAAAGGCATCTATTTGTCCTCATATGAATTTAGCTGGGCGAATGCCAGACTGCTGCTGAATCTGATTCGTTTTGCCGGTAATGAACTCCAAAGTGCCCGGTATATTACGGATAATGTACTTATCGAATGTGCGTATTATCCCGAAAGCGGCAAGCTGGTTGTGATCAACAACAGTGACCAGGCGCAGACAACAACAATTGACACCGAGTATGGAATGCAGACAGTGCATATCGCTCCATTTGATACGATCATCACCTGCATAGGGGCGCAGGCTTCGGTTTAACATCATCATCGGAGTGTCCGTAAAAATGATTTGCTACAAGAGAGCTCAAGGCTCGCAGCACATACGCTGCAAGTCTTTGGGCTTTTTGTTATGACTGATGGAGCATTTTATCGCTGAATGTCATACGTTACATGTATGGACATACTACCTGATGTGCTAGACTGATAAAAAGTATTTCAAAACTTGAAGCTATGTATAGCGCGAGTTGCTTTTAATTACTATGAGACTAAACGATTCATTTTCACTTTAACGGAGTTCTGTCATCGGAGTGTTCGTGTAAACTTAATCCTTACAAAGGGAGCTGCTCACATGAATGTAAATGAGGTTATGCAGGAGCTTGAAGCTTTAGGCACGGAACGTACGAAAAAAATCTATCTGTCCAACGGTGCACATGAACCCTTGTTTGGTGTGGCGACAGGGGCGATGAAACCGATGGCCAAGCAGATCAAGAAAGATCAGCCGCTGGCTGAACAGCTGTATGCTACAGGCAATTATGATGCGATGTATTTTGCTGGTGTTATTGCTGATCCCAAAGCGATGAGCCCTGCCGATTTTGAGCGCTGGATGGATGCGGCATATTTCTACATGTTATCCGATTATGTGGTTGCTGTGACGCTGGCCGAGACGGATATAGCACAGGACGTTGCAGATAGCTGGATTGTCAGTGGAGAAGAGCTGCGAATGTCCGGCGGGTGGAGCTGTTACTGCTGGCTTTTGGGCAGCCGCAAGGATGCCGAGTTTGAGGAGGATAAGCTGAGACAGATGCTTGCACAGGTGGAGCAGACCATTCACACCGCTCCTGAACGTGCGAAAATAGCCATGAATCTGTTTATCTATACCGTTGCCATATCTTATGTTTCGCTGCATGATCTGGCCGTAGAAACGGCGAAGAAGGTTGGACCTGTGCAAGTCGGTCAGGACAAGCCAAAAAGCAAGCTGATCAGTGCCTCCGATAATATTCAAAAGGCAATGGACCGCAATCAGCTTGGATTTAAACGCAAATATGTAAGATGTTAATCCGAAACGTGTATTCCATTATCACCATTGCTCGTTATAATGGTGTTAATGGACGACACGGGTGGGGGAGACAACAACGATTATGAAACGCAAGTTAGCTTGTAAGCGTATTCAGGTGCTGGATGATTGGAGTCTTAGAACGAAGTTATACATATTGTTTATTTTTTGTGTGCTGATACCTGTGCTGGCGACTAATGCCGTGTTCTATCAGAGCATCAAGGGACAGATCGAAGCGAAGGAGCAGAGCAGAATCAATGAAATGCAGCAGCGGATTCGTTTTAATCTGCGGAACAGTCTGGACAACAGCCTGTACGTATCCAATTTTTTATACACGGATGCCACGCTGAATCGGTTTATGGAGTCCAAATACCGTAATCAGGAAGATTATTATTTTGCATATTATGATATGCTGAGCGGCAACAATCTGGTTCGGTACTATTACAGCTACCAGCAGGTGAACCAGGTGACCTTTTATGTAGACAATGATACCTTCGTGAACGGAGGCAACTTTATCAAGCTGAACGATGACATCAGGAAGAGTGAATGGTATCAGGCACTGATGAACACGGACGACCAGATGATGATCTACTCGTATTTTGACAAGCAGCAGGCGGAGATGTCGCAAAGTCAAGGCGGGCGGAAGGTCAGCATTATTCGCAAACTGAATTATTTCGGGAAGCAGCAGGTGGAGAAGGTGTTAAAGGTTGATCTCGACTATGCCTTCATCAATAAGTCTTTCAAAAATGAGGGCGCTGGCGGCAAAATCTATATCGTTTCGGATGATCGAATTATTTTCTCCAATGATGCACAGATGAATCAGGCGCGGAAGCCGTTTAACCTTATGTCCAGCATGGAGCTGGATGCTTCGCAATCCACGGAATCCATTCCTGTTGTATCGGAAAATTGGCAAATTATCGTTCGTGGAGAGAAGCTGGATTTTCTAACGGAGATGATTGACTCCAGAGCGAATCTGCTGCTGCTTATTATCCTTAATTTGCTGGTGCCGACACTGCTGATCTGGCTGATTTCCAGATCGCTTGTTGACAGAGTAGGACGAATCGCGAGGCATCTGGACCAGGTTAAACAGGAAAAATTCGAAGTGATCACAGAACCCGCTGGCAAGGATGAGATCGGCAGCCTGACCCACAGCTATAACATGATGGTGGTCAAAATCAGGAATCTGATCGAGATTGTATTTAAAGGACAGGTTGAACGGCAGGCGCTGGAGCTTTCGAAGAAACAGGCTGAATTAAAGGCGCTGCAGAGCCAGGTTAACCCACACTTTATGTTTAATACCCTTGAAACCATTCGAATGCGAAGTCTGATCAAGGATGAGCATGAAACGTCTGACATTATTCAGAAGCTGGCGTTGCTGTTGCGACAGACGATCAATTGGGGCAATGATCTGGTTACCGTCCAGGATGAGATTCGGTTTGTCGAGAGTTACCTGGTTATTCAGCAGTATCGCTTTGGCGAGAAGCTGCAGTTCGTGATCCATGCTGGCGATGAGGACATTCTGGAGATGAGAATACCAAAGCTGACCGTATTAACCTTTGTAGAAAATGCTTGCATACATGGCATCGAGGGCGGCTCAAGTGATGGTGTTGTAGAAGTAAGCTTCCAGAAGCAGCAAGAGCAACTGCACATTGTGATACGTGATACGGGGGTTGGTATGGATGAAGACAAGCTGTCTATGCTGCGCAATATGATGCTTGATCCAAGTCTGGAGCGGCTCAGCGAGCTTAGCAGCATCGGGGTGATGAATGCTTTTATACGGCTTCGAATGTACTTTGATGAACGTGTACAGGTGCACATTGTCAGTGAAAGGTACAAGGGAACCACGATTCGGATTGAAATTCCTCTTGTACAAGCATCTCAGGGATAAGGAGCGAGGATATGATCAACGTGCTGATTGTGGACGATGAGCCATTTATTCGCCAAGGACTACTTTTGCTGATGGATTGGAACGCAATGGGATTTCAGATTTGCGGGGAAGCTTCAAACGGCGTACAGGCGCTCGAATGTATTCGGGCTGTGAAGCCTGATCTCGTTATATCCGATATTAAAATGCCTGAGATGGACGGGATGCAGCTTGCCAAAATCATATATGAACAGTATGGCGGCGAGATGAAAATGGTGCTTCTCAGCGGATTCTATGAATTTGAGTATGCCAAACAAGCGATCAAGTATCAGGTAAACGATTATATTCTCAAACCGATTGTCAAGGACGAGCTGCAGCAAGTGCTGGAGGCCTTCAGAGATTTCTTTCGGGAGAGAACAGAAGAAAAGCGGCATCAGGAAAAGCAGGAACAGATCGTTCTCGCTCAGCATGTGCAATCGATCCTGCTAGGAACGGCTGATGAGGATACAGTTGATCATGTGCAAAGCCTTTACGGGACAGCAACCAGATATCGATGTCTGATGATTGAAACAGAGTCGGAGCAGGAAAAGCAGCAGACAGAAGGGTGCCTACACGTGGAAGCTGCTCTAAACCAAAAGTATGCCGGGTATGTCCTGAAGTCCTTTACAGGTGAGAAAAACAGGGTGCTCCATATTGTAACCGATCTGCTGCTGAAGCAGGAGGCTGTATCACTCGAACAATACGTCACGCGGCTGTATACCGAATTGAGCCGCATACAGAGTGCAGCGATTGCCATTTATGCCGGCAGGGAAGTTAACAGGCTGGAGGAGCTGCATGAGTCCTATTACTCCTGTGGTAAAATTAAAAGCCTGCGTTTCTTTAGCGCATATGGTCCGATCTATTATTTTGAACATATGGATACAGGTGTGTTTAACAATCAGCCCGCCGGACGGGAGAAACAGCTTTTTGACGGACTCATTCGGGCTATCGAGGAGCATCGTACCGAGGATATACGCGGTCATGCACAGGCTGTTTTTCAATTTTTTCTGGAGGAGCGCATAGAGCCGGGCATCGTAGGTATCCATCTGCATTATCTGGCGTATACCCTGCTCGGACTGGTTAACAGAGACGACAGCGATCTGAGTCTGGACGGGGAATGGATGCAATCGACGTTTCTGCAGGAGAATTATGCCATGCTGTCGATGGAAGAGAATATCGATAATCTGTGTGAGTTCTCATACAAATGTGCGGAGAAGCTGAAGGAGCGGCAGAAATGGAATGCAATGGGTGTGCTGGCCCGGGTCGAAGCATACATTCATGAGCACTATATGGATAATATCAGCCTGAAGCTGCTCGGGGAGCAGTTTTATATGAACAGTGCGTATCTTGGACAGATTTTCAAAAAACATTACGGCGTCAGCTTCAGTGATTATCTGAATCAGATTCGAATTGAAGAGGCCACCCGGCTGCTGCGCAGAACGGATTACAGGGTGTATGAGATTGCAGTGATGGTGGGATATCGGGATTCGGATTATTTTATTAACCGCTTTGAGAAAATCAGGGGAGAGACGCCTGCCCAGTATCGAAAAAGGGCACAAGCAATGCATACTGCAGATTAATCCTCCTGTCCCCCTTGAGAGGGGAGCAGGATTTTTTGCATATCTGGAATTATTGGGATGAGGTCTATAATTTGTCCCGTTGAGCGGCTCAGGTAACAATGATAATTTTAAGTCAGCCTTTGGAAAGCGCTTTCCAAAGAGCGATTCTCAACATACTTGGCTGGAGGGGTCATGATGAAAAAGGATGTCAGAAAAAGATTCAGGCAGTTCGTTTTACTGACTTTGATGCTGACGGTAGTGCTGGCTGGATGTACGCCAGGAGCATCAAAAACGGATGAGAAGACCGCAGACGGCAAGGAACTGAAGCAATTTTCCGCATTTTTTGCCGTACCTGGCAAGATTGCACCTGACGATAATCGTGTGATGAAGGCCATTGAGGAAAAGACGGGTGTAAGAGTAACGATGGATTGGCTTACAGGCCAGACGGCCAAAGAACGAATCGGTGTCATGATTGCAGGTGGAGAGTATCCGGACTTTATTGATGGCAGTGATGGTACACAGCAGCTGGTGTCTGCCGGTGCACTTGTGCCACTGGAAGACTATATCGACAAATATCCAAATATCAAAAACTATCTCGGTGACGATTGGAAAAAGATGAAAAATTCAACCGACGGTCACATTTACTTCATTCCACAATTCGGCAACGTGCAGGGTGATTCCATGAAGGTGTCCCATGATGGGGAAGCATTCTGGATTCAAAAAGCGGTGCTGGAGTGGGCGAATTACCCAACGATCAAAACGCTGGATCAGTATTTCGATCTGATCGAAAAGTACAAAGCAGCCAATCCAACGATTAACGGTCAGCCAACGATTGGCTTTGAGATTATCTCGTACGACTGGCGTTACTTCGCGCTGGAGAACCCACCACTCTTCTTGGCTGGTTATCCGAACGAAGGGGCCGCTATTATCGACAAGGCTACATTAACAGCGAAAAACTATAATACGATTCCGGAAGCGAAGGCTTATTTTAAAAAGATCAATGAGGTTTACAACAAAGGACTCGTAGACAACGAAACGTTCACAGCCAACTACGATCAGTACATTTCCAAAATTTCAACAGGACGTGTACTGGGCATGGTCGATCAGGGATGGCAGTTCCTTGATGCAGAGGCTTCACTTGTCAAACAGAAGCTGTATGAAAGAACGTACGTGCCGCTGTCCATTACATTGTCCGAGGATGTGAAGGGGCGTTATCAGCATAAGCCAATCCTGAATGTTAACGGCGGACTGGCGATCACGAAGAGCTGTGAAGATGTTGAAGGAGCACTGCAATACATTAACGACCTGCTTGATCCGGAGATTGAGGTTCTCAGAACGTGGGGACAGAAAGATGTGGATTATCAGGTGGATGACAAAGGAGTATTTTCCCGTAATGAGGAGCAGCGTGCCAATGCCAAAGATCCGGACTGGGTGCTTGCGAACACAGGAAGCCCGCTGGTGTACTTCCCGCATCATGAAGGCATGACAGCAGACGGTAAAAATGCAATGGACCCGAAAGAACAGCCGGAAGAGTACCTTGCAACCTTGAATGATATCGACAAAAAAGTGCTCAAGGCTTACGGATACACCAAATTTACCGATTTCCTGGAGCCAGCAGAAGATAACGAGCCTTGGTTCCCGATCTATACGTACAACTTCGAACCCAACAAACCAGAGACGATTGCCAGACAGAAGATGGATGATGTGAAGCGGAAATGGTTGCCGAAAGTCATCATGACTTCTCCGGCCGAGTTCGATAAAACATGGGAAGAATATCAATCGACCCTGAAAGAGAGCGCGGATATTAAAGCTTATGAGGATGCGCTGACCGAAGAGGTTCGCAGACGTGTAGAGCTGTGGGGTTAATGGCGGACCAACGCTACATGTAGCATGACAGCTATACCACAAGTAACGCAAGCAAATACAACAAGCTATGTGACAAGCAATACGATAAGTAACACCACAAAATATTTGGCAAGAAATACAACAAGAAAAATGATAAGCAATACCACAAGCACTATACGCAAGTAAAGTTGTGAGCAAGTCAGAGGCTATGGGGCATCCCTATAGCCTTTCTTATTCAACACATAGACGTGTGCTTATTGGACTGGAATGGATTCGAATCATCCGCGTTGGATGATATAGATAAAACTTGTAATCAAGGAGAGAGAACGTATGGCCAAAAAGGAGCTGCAGCCCTCGTTAAATACCAGCCATATTCCTTCAGGGAAAAGCTGGATCGGATATAACTTGTCCAGAATGAAAAGTCAGCGTCAATTGATGTGGATGTCCTTCCCCTTCATTGCGTTTATTGCTATTTTTGCCTACGGTCCTTTATGGGGCTGGCTGATGGCTTTCCAGAATTACAGACCAGGCTTGGGCTTGATGGAGCAGGAGTGGGTGGGGCTGGATCATTTCCGAACCTTGTTTACGGACCCTACCTTTTTACGTGTCATTCGAAACACACTGGCGATGAGTCTCATCAGTCTGTTTCTCGGGTTTGTCGGTTCGATTGGGCTGGCGCTATTGCTCAACGAACTGCGTATGGTTTTATTTAAACGTGTTGTACAGACGGTATCCTATCTGCCGCACTTTCTGTCCTGGATTATCGTGACAGGGATTGTTGCGAATGTACTATCAACAGAGAACGGGATTGTGAATGTGCTGTTGACCAAGCTGGGGCTTATCGACACGCCGATCAATTTTTTTGCCGAACCGAAATATTTCTGGGGCATCGTAGGTCTGTCCAGCATGTGGAAGGAGATTGGCTGGGGCACGATTATTTATCTCGCTTCGATGGCTTCCATTAATCCGAGTCTGTACGAGGCGGCTTCCATTGATGGAGCGGGTCGCTTCCGCAAAATGTGGAATGTCACCCTTCCGAGCATCAAACCAACCATCATTATCCTGCTGATTATCAACGTGGGTAACGTGCTGAATGCAGGCTTTGAGATCCAATACTTGCTGGGGAACGGACTGGTGCAGGATGTATCCGAGACCATTGATATTTTCGTACTGAAATACGGGATTAATCTTGGAAACTACTCCCTTGCTACCGCAGCCGGGATTTTCAAAAGTGTAGTCAGTCTGGTGCTCATCTTTATCGCCAACGGGATTGCCAAATCTCTTGGTGAAGAGCGGTTGATATGATGAGGGGGGAAGCGCTATGAACCGAATTAGTGGAAAACGAAGCCTGGGTGACTCTATTTTCTCGATCACCAATGGCATATTTATGTTGCTTGTTATGGTTGTTACGTTATATCCTTTTTTAAACACCATTGCCGTATCTTTCAATAACGGTCTGGATACGATTCGCGGGGGAATCTATCTCTGGCCGAGGGAGTGGACGCTGCAAAATTATGTGTCCGTGTTCCAGAATCCTCATCTGACCCAAGCGGCATTTATCTCGGTTGCGAGAACCGTCGTCGGAACGGTGGTGCAGCTCTTCTGTACCGCTATGCTGGCTTATGTGCTGAGCCGCAAGGAATACATGTTTAACAAGCTTGTCACAACACTCTTTGTGATTACGATGTATTTCAGCGGCGGCTTGATCCCCGGGTACATGCTGATCAAACAGGTTGGACTCCTGAACAGCTTCTGGGTATACATTATTCCGGGCCTGATCGGTGTATTTAACATGATTGTCATTCGTACCTATATTCAGGGATTGTCGGAGGGACTGATTGAATCGGCCAAGATGGACGGAGCCGGAGATTTTCGCATCTTCATGCGTATTGTGCTTCCGCTGTCCAAGCCGGTGCTGGCTACAGTTGCTTTATTTATAGCTGTGGGTCAATGGAACTCATGGTTTGACTCCATGCTCTATACGGCAGGCAACCGCAACCTGACAACACTGCAATATGAGTTAATGAAGCTGTTATCCTCGTCAACGTCACAAGGGGGAACCGTCAATGTGGATCAATATAAAAATGTGACAAACATGGTTACCCCTGTATCCATTCGGGCAGCGATTACCATTGTGACGGCAATGCCCATCGTTTTGCTGTATCCGTTCTTGCAAAAATACTTTGTCACTGGACTCACCATTGGAGGGGTAAAAGAATGAACAATGCAAATCAAGGCGAGTTATGTACGTTTAACAATCCAATCATGCCAGGATTCTATCCTGATCCGTCCGTATGCCGGGTGGGGGATGATTTTTATCTGGTCACTTCTACGTTTGCATATTTTCCGGGCGTGCCGATCTTTCACAGCCGCGATCTGGTTCACTGGAAGCAGATTGGCAATGTGCTGGACCGTGCTTCGCAGCTCAATCTGAAGGGAGCGGGGCATTCGCAAGGGATTTTTGCCCCGACGCTTCGGTATCATGATGGGCTTTTCTACATGATCACCACCAATGTGTCCCATGGCGGAAATTTCGTAGTGACCGCTACAGACCCGGCGGGGCCATGGTCCGATCCTTATTTTATTGAAGGAGCGGAAGGTATCGATCCAACGATTTTCTTCGATGAAGATGGTAAAGCGTATTATCTGGGGACACGGCCTTGCTCCGAGGGAGTTCGTTATAACGGGAACTGGGAAGTGTGGCTGCGGGAGCTTGATCTGGGCAGCATGAGGCTGGTGGGTGACAGCTATGTGCTGTGGCGCGGGGCGATGGTGGATGTCATCTGGCCGGAAAGTCCGCATCTATACAAAATCGGAGATTATTACTACCTGATGATTGCAGAAGGTGGTACAGGTCTGAACCATGCGGTCACAATTGCACGCAGCAGCAGTTTAACCGGGGGGTATGTCGGCAATCCGAATAACCCGATTATTACGCATCGTCATATGGGCAAGCACTATCCGGTAATCAATGTAGGACATGCTGACCTGGTGCAGGCACCTAATGGACAATGGTTTATGGTGATGCTGGCTTCCAGACCGTATGGCGGAGATTTCAGCAACCTTGGCCGCGAAACCTTCATTGCCTCGGTGGAATGGGAGGATGGCTGGCCTGTTGTTAATCGTGGAATAGGCAAGCTGGAGGAGAAGGGTGTGCTTCATCTGCCCGCTGCGCCTGTGGCACCAGATTTGCGCTGTGAACATTTTGACCATGATCATCTGGGCTTGCAGTGGATGTTCCTGCGTAATCTGCAGGAGGACCTGTATTCCTTGACGGAACGCAAAGGATACCTGCGCTTGAAGCTGAAACCGCAAACATTGAAGGAACTTGAAAACTCCAGCTTTGTCTGTGTGCGGCAAAGACATATGGATTACGTGGCAGCAGCGGCCATGGAATTTGTACCGCAGCATGAGTATGAAACAGCCGGTCTGGTCGTTATTCAGAACGACCAGTATCATGTGCGGATAGAGCGGGCAATCGAAGAAGGGCATCAGGTGCTGCGAGTCATGACCTGGCTTGGCGGTGTGGAATCACAAGCTGGACGCGTTGTGCTGGATGGAGAGACTCCGCGAGTCTACCTCAAAATGGCTGCGCTTGGGCAGCAGCTCAGCTTCTATTACAGCACAGATGGACGCGAATACCATCTGGTTGCAGGACAAGTGGACACGACCAGTCTGAGCACGGAGGTAGCTGGCGGTTTTGTCGGGTGCTGTATCGGTATGTTCAGTAGCAGTAACGGTCAGTCCTCCGATCAGGTAGCGGACTTTGACTGGTTCGAGTATGGTTCATATATTTAACTGTACTTGCCAAAATTCGGAGTAATAATTTGTAAAAAAAATAGAGACCGTCATATGTTTCCTTGTACAATGGAAGTACCACCCACCATTACGC
>NZ_JACHKG010000013.1:0-168352 GCF_014203995.1 Paenibacillus sp. JGP012
GAACCGCCACCTTTCGGAGTTTGTAGGGGTACAAACATTTTACCGAGGTTGCGGTTCTTTTTCTACCTTTTATTGGTTATTCAACACGCGTGAAAAAATATAATAGTAATAGAGGTGAAGACAGACAGACATAGATGACAGGAATATCGAAGAAGGTATAAAAGTGCTAGAAGACATGATAAATGAGAATACCTATACACCAAGGATGTCATCTACTCTCTGGCATGTGAAACTGTTTGCTGCATAGTCCGAAGCATCAAGAATTATTTTAAGGAAGGGGATTTTTAATGAGTAGATTGTTACTAACTTCTTGCGGTTTTATTACTGAAGATATCAAAAATCAATTTCTTGATTTTATGGATAGAGATATTTCTCGATTAAAGGTCTCTATTATTACAACAGGCTCCCCTATGAAAGAAAATAATAGGTATGCGCAAAGGGCGAAGCAAGATTTCAAGGACATGGGATTTCAGCATATCGATTTTGTAGATATAGAATTCGATGACCCGAAAATTCTCGTAGATCGAGATGTTATATATATCAACGGTGGGAATCCCTTTACATTATTGTATTACGCGAAGAAAAGCGGGGCCGACGACATTATTAAGACGCTCGCCGCACAGAATGTAATTATAGTCGGAGTAAGTGCTGGAGCGTTACTACTGGGGCCAAATATTAACATTGTCGATTTCTTTACTCCACAAATGAACACTATGGATTTAACGGATTTTAAGGCATTAGGTGTAACCGACAAGCTTATTTTTCCTCACTATGATAGAGAGGACATATTTAAAGATAGTACTAATAAAACAATTGAAGAGAGAATAGTAGAATTTGAATCCAATGAGAATTGTAAGGTGACAAGGCTTAAAGATGAAGAATATATCTCAATCGTAACGAACCAAGCACAATGAAATTCATAAATTCATTGAAAGTAGCTCGAAGTAACAGATCACTTGTTTAAAGAAAGGAGAAAATATGACTAAATTGCCAAGAAGAATCCACATCATCGGCTCCACTGGAAGCGGTAAAACATATCTAGCCAAAAATTTATCAAAGCAATTTGACATTCCTTACTATGAACTGGACAAGGTAATGTGGAGTAGTTCAGTAGAAATGGCAGGGAAAAATTCTCCTGAGGTTCGTGACAAACTATTAAATGAAATAATTGTAAAAGACTCTTGGATTGTTGAACTATAAAAAACGGAAGGTGTTCGGGAGATGCGCATGAAAAAATTTTATATTGCATCAAGTCTCAAGAATGTAGAAAATGTAAAATATGTAATCGATCAATTGAAGGGAATGGGTTTTATTCATTCATATGATTGGACTCAGAATGATAAAGTAACTTCAATAGATCAAATGAGAGATATAGGACGGAAAGAGATGGCTGCAGTAAAGAAGTCAAATTTTATTGTGGTTTTATTACCGGCAGGTAAAGGAAGTCATATTGAGCTAGGAATTGCACTGGGTAACAGTATTAAAACATATTTATATTCACCCAATGATGAAGTAAATGATATTGAAAAGACAAGTGTGTTTTATCATCAAGATGGAGTGCATAAATGCAAAGGAACACTAGAGGAATTAATACAATACATAAGGAAAGATCAAGAAAGTGTGGGTTGTTGAACATATATGATTGTAATTCAAAGATGAAGCTGACATCTATAACAAACCCGTTGGTGTTCGTGAATTCAGAAACATTAGACGAAATAATATGCAGATAAGGATGATAGAATGGATTCGAAAATATTTGATGAATTTGCACGAACGATAAAAAAGGCAAAAATCAAAAGCTGTCTAATCATGAGGGAAGACCGTTTAGTGTTTGAATATTACAAAAATCGTAAGATAGAAAACAATCCTCAAAAAATAAATTCGTGCACTAAAAGTATTTTATCCATACTTATTGGCATTGCACTTGATAAGGGCTATATAAAGAGTATTGCAGAACCAGTGTGCAGTTTTTTTCCGGAATTAATGAATATACTTGACGATCCTAGAAAACGAAACATAACTATTGAGGATTTACTTACGATGTCGGCGGGATTTGAATGGCCCGAATTCGGTGAATGGAATTATTCTACTCCGATGTTATTTAGTTCAGACATGATAAAATATGTGTTTGAAAGAAATCTTGAAAATGACAGAGGAGAAAAGATGAATTACAATTCTGGTTGTTCGCATGTGTTAACAGCGATCTTGCAGAAGACTACAGGAATGAAAGCTATAGAATTTGCAAGCCTTCATCTGTTCAAACCTCTTGGAATCACAAATGTTCAGTGGTATGAGGACAGTAAAGGAATTAACCGAGGCGGAGACGGCTTAACTATGACTACGGTTGATATGTTGAAAATGGGTACTTTGTATTTGCAGGAAGGGAACTGGAAAGACAAAAGAATTGTATCATCAGACTGGTTGAGAAGGTCAACACAACCTTATTATTTAACTTATGAAGCTATCGGTTATTATGCTTACCATTGGTGGGTAAGAAACCTTAATATCAACAATGCTGAAGCAGGCAGCACAGAAATGATATTTGCTTTAGGGTTTGGTGGTCAATATATATGTATAATCCCTAGCTTGAGTATGGTTATTGCAATAACGAGTGATATGTATGAGGATTCATTGAAACCATTAAGATTACTTGAGGAATGCCTTGTTCATGCGAAACCCATCTGAGTTATGGGCTATGGATATATCGGAAAAACAAATCGAAAAAGCAGCAGAACAATTGAAGGCAAGAGGTCTTTCGGCAAAATTGATCTGTTCTCCTATGGAAAAAGAATGCGGCATCCCTGTGGGTTATTTTGACTATGTTTATTCGATTTATGCTATAGGTTGGACCACGGATCTGGAGGGTACTTTAAGTCGGATCGCTTCTTACCTGAAAAAAGATGCAGTATTTATATTCAGTTGGTCTCATCCTATACATAGATGTGTCGCTTCAGACAATGGCATGTTTACTTTTAAAAAGACTTATTTCGATGAAAATTGGTATCCGGTCGCTGTTGATGAAGGTGAACTGTTATTAGCGGACCGTAAGTTATCAACCTATGTGAATGCGTTAGCAAAAGCGGGATTTGTAATTGAACAAATGATTGAAGAAACGGATGATGAGATTATGCAAACGCTGGATGGTAATAGCGATATGGCAAAGAGAGCAAAGGTGCTTCCTGTAACGTTTGTGATTAAGGCAAGAAAATTATAATATCTGCTAACTATGAATATAGAACGAAATTTAGCTGATTCGAGAACACCATTGACATCAAGTAACATCATTAATAACAAGGAGGTCGAAACCTTGACGCTTAGATTGCAAAGTGCAGTGGAAGGTGATCTTCCTATTTTGGCTGAAATGAATAAGCAGTTAATTGAAGATGAGAAAAGCTCCAACCCGATGGGAATGAAAGAACTGGAGGAACGTATGCGTCAGTTTTTCGGAGATTGGGAGATTGACTTAATTATGAAGGAAGATGGTGTAGTTGGATATGTACTCTATCAATATCAGGTGAATTCACATAATAGTGAAGGACGACAAGTGTATATAAGACAATATTGTATTAGACGAGAATGTCGAAAGATGGGATACGGAATTGCTGGAATTGAACTCTTAAAGAAGACGCGTTTGAAGGATGTAAAGAGAATTGAGATTGATGTATTAGAGACTAACCCTGACGGGAAGAGATTCTGGAACAAGGCAGGATTTAAACCATATTACACAAATATGAGAATGGAGACTTAATGGTAGTAATATGTGTAATACCAGCGGTGGGATAACCAAATATTTCCTCGCAGTTTTATGGGAATGTCGTACTGGAATTTAGACGGGGGGAGATTTAATGGATTATTTTATTTTCCTGATGATTATTGCTGCGATTGTTGTGTTTTCTATATTAATCCTTATCTTATGGAGAAAACAAAAGGTTACCGTTGTTTTCGATAAAGATGACTACGATCTGAAAGATATTACTTTAGCTGATATAGACAGGATGGAGGACGGCTCAGGTTTTGAAATGTACATATATAGATTATTAATTGAGCTAGGCTATTCTGGTGTGTATAAGACTGTCGGTAGTCGTGACTTTGGAGCTGACGTCGTTTTTACTGATGCAGATGGAGTTAGGAATGTCATTCAAGCCAAAAGATATGCTGTACATAACCCGGTAGGCATCAGCGCTGTTCAAGAGGTCTTTTCTTGTATGAGATATTATAAGGCTAAAAAAGCGATTGTCATTGCAACATCGAGATTTACAGATTCTTGTGAAACGTTAGCTGGTATCAATTATGTAAAATTGATTGACCGAACTGACTTATCTAACATTATGGATGCCCTAAGAACTGGCGATACCTTTGAAGCCCGCAGGATAATTGAAGCGGAACCCAGAAAGATACTTGAATCCTGGTCGGAATCGAATTCCACAGCGCTCCATGAAATCCGTAAGGATTACAAGGCTGAGAAGTATGTAAAAAAAGTGATGAATAAGTGATAGATACGATAATAAGAGTAATATTGAAAAATATAACAAAATATGATCCATACATATTGATGAACTATAATTACAGGATCGTTAGGTGAAGGGTCAAAAATACAAGAAAATCAATGAAGAGAAGAGGAACATTCAATGTCCTATAAATCCATTTTAATAGATCAATTAACAGCATGTTATAACGACCAAAGTTGGTTTCTTTCTCTTGAGGATATACTGAAAGATGTAACAGCAGAAGAAGCAGCCACTGGGAATAACAATAAACAAACCATATGGTCCATTGTAAATCATCTTATTTTCTGGAATGAGAAATGGCTTGGGCGTTTTAAGGCTGGAGAATTTGTCTTAAATCATGAGATTAACAATGATGAGACGTTTTCTTTGGATCCGGATCAATTGACTGATTCCGGCTGGAAGGAAACTTTAAGTCGACTTGAGCATGTATTTAGCGATTGGAGAATTGTTTTAGAAGAAACAGATGAAATGAAGCTCACCAAACAACTGCCAGAATATTTCAATGCTCCTTGGTGGGGAGTTGTTTCTAATCTAAGTATTCATAATGCCTATCATATTGGACAAATCATGCTGTTAAAGAAACAAATTCGAGCTAGATAGTGTTTTAGGCTGTGAAACAATAATCTCTATATTTCTTCAATACGGTATAAATATCATCTTGTCCAATGATGGGAATGAGATGCGAGAAGACCTTGTTTGTTGAGAAATATATATAGGTGGGAATTATTATAAATTTTAAAATAGAAATTTCGGATAAAGAAGAAATTGAAGCCTTCTACTCCATACTGATTTTGGGCTGTATAACTGCGATTAAAGAAGAGCTTCTAACTTGGGATCAGGCAGAAGAGCGTCTATTTAGTCCGATTACCTTAGCAAAAATAGAAAAATTAAATCTTCATTCGACTCTGAAAGAAATTACTAATCAAGGCATGATGGAATTGAACTTGCTTCAGCAATTGAACTTAAGAAGGTACGACAAAGTGATGCATGAAATAGAGAAACGCTTGAAGACATTTATCATGGAACAAAAAATAAGTGAAGGACAATGGATACATTGGATTAAATAAAGCGAACAGGGGAGGGAAAATGATGCTTTCAAAGATTGAAATTAGGAATCGTCAAAGAGAAGGTTATCCTGGGCTCATTAATTACGCGGATATCATTATTGATGGCCAATCTCTATTTGACTTGATTGCACACAAATATGATTTCGTGTCATGTTTGGGGTGGGGAAGTCATGAATTTCAAGAAATGCAAGTTGATCGGTTGCTTTTAAAGATAGATTCTGATCTGCCTAATAACCGAAATTCGATTTATATTTGTCCTGCCTGCGCAGATTTAGGGTGTGGAGCTATAACTGTGAACATTGTAATAAATGATGATACTGTTATCTGGTCTAGGTTCGGAACACAAAATAATTTGAATGATGATCTGGAAGAGGATAAAGTACATTATTTTGATCAAATAGAAGAGTACATATTTAATAAAAGCGAGTATGAAGAGGTAATCAAAAACTCAAAAGGAAGTGGCATGATTCGATGGCCATGGGATGAAGAAGGTGGAGTTTAATTTCTAGAGGGATGGAATCGAAAAATTAATCGGAGAGTGAATGTATGCTAGTATCACCAAACGAAAAAATTATTCACGATAATTGTGAAACTGCAATTGAATACGGTAAATCTTTTCATAAAAATCTAGATTATTCAGAAACAAGCATTACCGAAGTCGAAGAGATCCTGGATTATTATTCAAAGGAATTGAACCCCGGATGGATTAAATCCGTCATAAGAACCATAACCAGGCGCAAGCCCACTACAAATCAGCTTCAATCCATGGCATTGATATGGGGTGTTTATTTGGGTGAAGTGATACGAAATCATAATCTGGACAGATGTAACTGGTATGTTGAGAATGTTTTTGGCGATGGCGAGGTACTGCATCTACAGGTTGGAAGCGTTAAAGCCTTTCCAATAGATAAAGTGTATAAACGGCTTATGAACGGTCCTGAAGATAACATTCTATCTTTCTATGATGTAATCAAATACAATGTTTTAGAAAAAGAAAGTCATTCATAGAAGCAGCATGCATTTTATTATACTGTTGTTATAAGGAGCTGATCATATTGGATATCGAATTAGCTATATCAATTGCGTTAGAAGCCCATAAAGGCCAGCTTGATAAAGGTGGAAAGCCGTATATTTTACATCCGTTAGCTGTCATGAACCGAGTGGAAACCATCGAAGAGAAGGTCGTGGCTGTTCTCCATGATGTCATTGAAGATACGGAAGTCACGATTGAACAGTTAAGAGAATTGGGATTTTCGGAAGAAATCGTAAAGGCAATCGGTTTATTGACAAGATCGGAAGAGGATAGCTACGAACAATTTATTGAGAAAACGTCAACGAATCGAATCGCAAGAAATGTAAAGATCGCGGATATTCAAGAAAATATGAATTTATCCAGAATTAAGAATCCCACGGAGCACGATTATAATAGACTCGAAAAATATAGAAAAGCAATGGAAAGATTAGAGGGGGGATAGGAGTTAAGCATGTATAAATGGATTCCATTATTCATAAGTGTACTTCTACTATTAACAACAGGTTGCAGCACTACACACAAGATCGATACCGATTTAACCAAAGATCTAACAAGAGACTTAAAGCAACTTTCTCCACTAATCGAAAAAGTCCAATTTACGTTTACTCGTCCAGACCTTACTTACAGAATAGACATGAGCAATGAACCAAGTAAAGAGGAACTGGAATCAATGCTTACGGTAATAAAGGAGTTTACAACAGTAGATAACATGAATGAGATGGCTCGCAGTGTAAAATGGGGATTGGAAATGTCCAATGTGTATCTTGATGTGAATACTGACACAAATAAAGAAACCATTGAACATTCCTATCACGCAAGATATTTCAGGACATCCAACGCTAGTGACCACTCCGAAGCAAACATTGAGGGTTATTCAATTTGGTACGATCAAAGTGAAAAATAGTAATATAGAGGAACAGTTTATCGATATAGAGCAGTCACTGGGCTGCTTTTATTATTTTACGGTTCGCGAATGGAACATGTTGGGTTATATTAATTATAGCTGGAATTAGATGGGGAAGGATGTTCAAGAGCAATACCTGACAGTTTGACTCGAAAAATTCACATGAAAAAGGGAGAGAAAATGAAGAAGAATATTGCAATTATTATATTAACGGTTGGCTTGATCATTAGCTTGTTCTTTAACTATCAAATGAAGGGATATAGGGAAGTTCAACAAAGAGATTATAATCTGAAATTAAATCATGGACTTCAAATTGGCATAAAACAATCTATCGAGAATGTAGATTATGTCTTGAAGAGTTTGCAAAACAATGCTTCAAAGGAAACGGTCCTCTATACATTAGGTAATCTGGCAGTGACGTTAAAAGTGGGCGAAGAAGCTTTTATTTTTCTAAATGCGGATTTTCAAGAGCTTGGATCATCATCAAGCAATCTTATATATAGCGTATTCAGAGATTTCTATGGATATGTAAGGGCAGACCTCTCGGATGATATTGTTTCGAATCAGCAGTCACTTGAACAAGATTCAAGTGGTCAACTGGTCAAGGATATAGAAATTCTCAAAAAGGATCTGGAGTATATTGATAGTCAATTTAACGAGCAGGCTTTGAAAGATCGAAGTCCCAAGTGGATTGAGGATAAATGGGAAGAGTTGATTGCTGAAATTGTGAACCGGAATCCGAATTTCAAGTTATATGAAAGAATGAAATTGAAGTATAATTTTTGAATATTATAAATTAATCAATGAAGGAGCAGCTTTTGAACTAGGGCTGTTTCTTTTTTTGATTTTTACTCTTCGCAAATGGAACATTGTGGGTTATATTGGATATGATTTGGTTCTCTAGTAGAGGAATGGTGAGGTGTTAACCGTGGATGATCATATCCGTTTTCCGATCGGGCATTTTGTTCCTCAGCTTGAATTCACCAATGAGGATCGAAGAGGCATTATAGATCAAATTCCTGAAATCACGAAGACGTTAAGAGAAGTAACACAGCATCTTCAGGATGATCAGCTTCATACTCCTTATCGTACTGGCGGTTGGACGATCACACAAATCGTGCATCACCTTGCAGACAATGATATGAACGCATACATAAGATTCAAAAGAGCATTAACTGAAGAGGAGCCGTTGGCGAGCTCGTATCGCGAAGATTTGTGGGCATCCCTGCCCGACTATCAGGAGCTGCTAATGGAAGATTCGATTCAGCTGTTGGAAATATTGCACAAGCGTTTTGTCACGCTAATGCGCAGCTTACATTCTGAGCAGTATAAACGAAAACTTCGAACAGAAGTGTTAGGTACAATCTCATTGGATATTGCTCTGCAACGATTGGTTTGGCACGGGCAGCATCATATCGCTCAGATTAAAGCTTTTACAGCGTCGAATTTTTAACAAATACCTCATTTTATCTTTTGCAGAGCGACCAGTGTTGAATAGGAGACTATGATATGTATCATTACCGGACGGGTCAGAAGAAAGATCTTGCTCAAGTTATCGATCTCACGATCAGCTGGACAGAAGAAGACATCACCTTGGGATACGAAAATGTGGCCTGGACTCTAGAAAAATTAGAAAAGAAGCTGAATGATTACTTCTATGTCGTGGAGCTGCAGGATGTCATTGTGGGGTATGCCTTTGGAGAGATCAGGCAGAGGAACGCAGAGCCGGTCATTCCTCAAACGGATGCTTATTTGGAACTTCATGAGGTATACATCCATCCCGAACATCGGAGGAAGGGCATTGGCAGGAAGCTTGTTCAATGCTTATTAGACCAGGCACAGCAACATCAGGTTGAGCGGGCTTTGGTTGGATCATCCAATCGGAGATGGAAAGATACGGCGGCATTTTACGAAGAGCTAGGATTCCAGATGTGGTATATCCAGATGTACAGATAGAAGGTGAGCAAACATGAATAAAACCATATATATGATCTCCGGGCCTCCTGGGGTAGGTAAGTCCACGACATCACAACAGCTTGTTCAGACATTAAGCAAAAGTGCTTATATTTCAGGAGACGATATCAGTCATATTCTAGTGAATGGACGAGGAAAACCCTGGTTATGTAAAGAGACGTATGATCTGACATGGAAAAATATACTGAGCATAACTCGGAATCTGTTAGAACAGGATTATGACGTTGTTATTGACTATGTTACGTTCCCTTCAGAAGTAGAATGGCTTGTACAGCAGCTATCCAACCTTGAGTATCAAGTCGTTTACGTTGTTTTATTGGCAGATCAGAGTACCTTGTTACACAGAGATCAATTGCGACCAGCAGATCAACAGATGGGTGAGCGCAGTTTGTTTTTGCTAGAGGAATTTAAGATGTGCTCAGAGCTAAAGGAACGATATAAACTCTATACGCAGCAGTACAGCAGAGAGCAATTATGTGAAATTGTTGAACATATTCTACACAATCCAAGGTTCATTTGGGAAGGAGGTTTTCCAGATTGAAGCCAATCTCCATGGTTTTTTCATTTATTTTGATCATCTTAGGAATCGTTATAATAACGCTTACCAAAACCATTGAAGAGGTCATGCCAAAATTGGGGTATGCTGCTTATCAATCCGCAGGAGCGGGAAGTTACAGTCCGTATGATTATGAGATGGATCTTGAACTGAATTATTGGTTTGGAGGTGGCAGCATCTTGATCGGAGCAGTTTACTTTTTGAGCAAACTAGCTTTCTTCCGCAATGCAATCACTGAAATAAAGCTGAGAGACAAAGAGTTTCATGAGAAATACAAGTAATTTCATTGAAGATGCGCTGAAAACGTCATATTTTTATCTTCAAATGGGCGGTGAACGATCGAAATGAACGATCAACATCTCTTGAATTTTTATTTACATATAAGAGAACAGGAAGCCTATCAGTGGAATCTATCGCCTGCAAGCTTGTATCTGGAGCTGGAGACACGTGATTTTTTAGCCAAATATTTTGCTGTTTTCAATGGACTGAAAGCACTTAATGTTGGCATTGGCGTAGGAGAGTGGGACGACTATATTGGATTCTTGTTGAACGGATCAGGTTCTCTAATAAGCATTGATATTGATTCAGAGATTTGCGACATTTTTAAATACCGACAACAAAAGGAGGGCCATCCTAATGCCGCTACTGTTATATGTGATGATTTTTTAGCGTGTAAGCTGCCTCAGAAGCATTTTGATCTAGTTACCATGATTGGCTCTGCACTGCAAGAAACTGGCGCATACCGCAGATGCTTGCAAAAAATATCAGAGGTGTTAAAACCAGAGGCACAATTCATGTATATGGATTTTGATAAATACCACAAAAAAGAAGATTTGTTCGAGCTGCTGCCTGAGCTGAAGTTTGAGTTAATGCATATCGAACAATTTAACCGATTTTCTAATGTCAGCTTTTATTGTATGAAGCTCAAGAAGGTACTATGAACATACATTGGAGATTATTTATGTCTTCTAAAAGATAATCCATTGGAGGGCTTCTATGAATCGAACGCTCATGATTAGCGATATTCACGGTTGCATTGATGCATTGAACCAATTGCTAGAAGATGTTCATTACAATCCAAAGTACGATCAGTTGATTATGCTCGGAGACTACGTAGATCGCGGTCCCAGTAGTAAAGAAGTTGTTGATAAGGTCATGCAATTAGTGCATGAACATCATGCAATCGCTTTAAGAGGTAATCATGACCAGCGATTCGTTGATTGGATACAAGAGGGAGGTTCGTCCATTCAATCAAAGTTCATGAAACACGGCGGACTTCCGACGCTCCAAAGCTACTGTCAACCAGAGCGTGATTTTTCGCAGGAAATGATAGAAGAAGCTCGGGGAATCATTCAATCGAATTACCGTCATCATATTGATTTTTTGAGCAAACTACCTCTATTTTACGAGGATGACGCTCATATTTATGTTCATGCAGGCTTGAATCCGGGCTATAGTGAATGGAAGCATCAACCAGAGCGTGATTTTATGTATATCAAAGAGAAATTTATTGCTCACACGTTCAGCAGCCTTCACAAAAAAGTTATCTTTGGACATACAAAAACGATAGATATTCATGGCTCAGCAGATGTTTGGTTCGCTGAAGACAAAATAGGCATTGATGGTGGATGTGCCTCTGGAATGCAGCTGAATTGTTTAATTTATCAAAATGATACGTACGAGGTAAAACATTTTGACATGTCGTAAAACGATTTTTGTCAGTGTAATAGCGTTTTACAGTGTGTATCCGTACACAATGTAAAATATTTATACATTCATACTTTAGCAAAGGAAGATAACATAATGAATAAAGGCAAAATTATTTTTTTGAACGGGGTAACAAGCTCAGGGAAAACGTCGATTGTAGAGGCGATGCAGTCATACGATGAACCGTTTTTCTATGTGGTGGCGAATGATTTATTCGAGAATACGATTGGCGATAAACATCTCCAGACCGATTACTGGAAGTATCTGAGTAAGGCCATCATCATGATGTATCACACAGCAAAGGTATTTTCGGATCATGGCAAGCATGTGCTGATCGACGGTATTCTGGTGGAACGCCCGGAGCTTGCACCGCATTATGAACAAGTGAAAACGATTTTCGAAGGGTATCCGCTGGATATTGTCGAGCTGTATTGCCCTCTTGATATCTGCCGTCAGCGTAATATTGAGCGTGGTGATCGCTGGGAAAATCAATCCGAGGAGCAGCATCGCATGATGTCTTCTGACATTCAGTATACCTACTCGGTAGATACGAGTCTGCATACGCCTGAAGCATGTGCAGAGATGATTATCAGCACACTATTTAAAAATGAATAAAGGTTTATTTATGGTTGAATTGAACTAATGAATCCAAGAAAGAAGCTGGGGCGTCTATTGCATGATGTTCCAGCTTCTTGGCTTATTCGAGGGACTGGAGGAAAGGAGAAGCAGAGATGCTGGATAGCAAACAGCATGGCAGGTTGATGAAAAAGGAACGATTCCTTTTGCAATTCATTACCTTGCGGTGGGAAAAAGAAGTGAGAGGGGCTCCTTATGCTGCTGTACGAAACCAAATGGAGAAAGCCTTAAGCTTACCGGAGAATCTGTTCAGTTACGACACGGACTATGGACAGCCATACCACAAGGTGGTCATGGTACATAATAAGAAAGGTCTGGAGACGGTCCAAGACCAGGTTATGCGTTTGAACCCGGGGGCAGACAAGTGGAAACTCGGATGTATTGAAATAGATAAAAAGGGGAGTGAATCCGAATATGATGTGACCTTTACTTATTCTCAAGAATGCGGCAAACCCGCCCGCTATGACTCGAAAAATCATACTTTAACCGAGCGGGCATTTGGATTGACTTCGAACGAATATGGAAGAGTGCTCTACAACGGAAGGCATATCTATCCAGATACGGGAGAATGGTATTATGAGTTGAATATATTGAATATGCTGCTTACGAAGCAAAGCTATCCAAAGATGTTCATAGATCACGAGTTGGTAAAAGAGTACAAGCAGATTGAAATGTTATATTGAAGTAAGTATACAGCGAGAGAGTTCGAGGTGGGACGACAAATGAAGCATCCTCAAGAGATCATGCCGTTAATCAAAAGATTAAATGAAAATGATATTCCGTTTACACTGGGAAAATACTGAAGCTGCCTTTATCCCGTATTCCCGATCGTACCTGGCAGGGGATGAACATTTCGAGTCCTGAATTATGGTACGTTGCTTATCATATTATGGGGAGGCGTGAGAAAGCGGAACTGATTTTAACGTATTTACAAACCAACCATGAAATTGTAGATCAACATCTCGTCAAGAGTTTGTTAGAAAACGACAATCTAACGGACGAAATCCGAAGAGGATTGAACTCTCTGATTGAGAACTAATTTCTTTTACACTGAGGTGCATCTCATGTTATATCATTTTAGTGAAGAAGCAGACATCGACGTTTTCATACCGAGAGCCAAGCAGAATCGGCCTGATTTTCCGGCGGTTGTCTGGGCGATTGATGAGCAGCACGAATGCAGCTATTATTTTCCAAGAGACTGCCCGCGAATTGTGCTCAGAAGGAACGAAGAGATCAGCGATGAGCATCAGGAGTTGTTTTTTACTCATACGGATGCAGCCATCATTGTAACGGTTGAGAGCGAGTGGTATTCAAGGATCGTGAATCAGACGTTGTATCGCTATCACTTGCCGGAGGCTACTTTCCGGCTTTTTGATGAAACGGCAGGATATTATATTTCCGAGCAGGTCATTACACCAAGCCGCATCGAGAAAATAGACCATCTGGTAGAGAGACTTATTGCCAGAGGAGTGGAATTGCGAATGACAACCAATCTATATCCTCTGAGAGATGCTGTGTTAAAGTCCGATTTTCAGGAATTCGGGATACACCGGTTTAATCATGCCAAGTTACCGTAGGGGAGGAAAGGAATGGCCGGGTTAGGAGGGGATGAGCATGTTTTCTGCCTGCTGAAAGTATTTCTTATATGTAACTGAACATAAGTTGAATGTTTTTATTGAGTGCTGGCATGAAGGGTTATATGTACAGGGTGTTTTTCATGATTTATCCAAATTTTGTCCTCAAGAATTCTTTCCTTATGCAGTCAAGTTTTATGCGAACCAGAAAGATGAAGACATAGAAATGAGATGGAAGAACGCATGATAAATTCGGAAGATGTTATTTTGCACCCTGAGACTAGAGAATCACTTGAACTGTTGCTTACGGTGAAGGGGGAAATATAATGACCAAGGAAATGGAACATTTGCTTCAGGCATTTGAAGAATGGACACTCTTTGTCAGAACGCTGACTCATCTTGAAGAGAAGATCTGGAATTCCAGCTTGGAAGAAGGGAAGTGGACGATAAAATCGATCGTTAGCCATATCATGTTATGGGATCGATATTTTTATAAGGAAGCCATTGAGAAGATTGCGCTGAACCAGCCCATTACGCTGAAGCATCTTGATTTTGATCAGTTTAATCGCAAAGCTGTGGAATACGGTAATCGCACGGAGACAGCGGAAATCGTAGATAAAGCGATCACATATCGCCATAAAATCATGAATGACATTCGCGGATTATCGGAAGAGCGGCTTCATCAAAAGTATATCGATGCAGAAGGTAACGTGTTTTATATTCCACAATACCTTAAAGATTTTATATGGCATGATCAGCATCATATGGAACCCTTGAAAAGGTATCTTGCCAGTCTTGAAGTGTGAAGGAAAGGGACATAGTAGGCAAGGGCTTTGTATATGGAATGCAGCTAATGGATCGGCGTACTTCGAGCTTTATTTACTTTAATCCAATATGGAGGGATTGTTATGAGCATTCATACGATCACATTATCTCAAGCCAATCTGATCGGTTCATTTACGAATGAGGTCAAGCCCGTGCTGAACATTAATTCGGGTGACTCTATCCGTTTTCAGACGCTGGACGCGGGCTGGGGAACAGGTGTAAGTTATGCCGAACGTTTGAAGCCTTTCTCGCGACAAGGTGAAAAGGATGGGGGGCATGCCTTAATTGGTCCCATCTGCATTGAAGAAGCGAAGCAAGGGAAAACGCTGGAGATTATATTCAATGAGATTGTGCCCGGCAGTTACGGGTTTACTTCCGCTGGCGGATATCCGAACTGGCAGAACCAGAAGTTGCATCTAACACAGGTGGAAGAACTTTCTCTGAATTGGTCACTTGATCGACATTCGATGAGCGGGTCCTGTGAAGTTCAGGGTAGGTCCTATACAGTATCATTAAGTCCATTTTTGGGCGTAGTGGGGATGCCGCCCGAATCAGGAGGAATTCATACGACGTGGCCACCCCGTTTTTGTGGAGGAAATATAGACTGTAAGGAACTGGTGCAGGGAAGCAAGCTGTATTTGCCTATCCCCGTAGATGGTGCTTATCTCGCTGTAGGGGATGGTCATGCACGGCAGGGTGATGGCGAAGTGAGTTGTCAGGCAATAGAATGTCCGATGGAGCTTGTAGATATCACAGTCAATGTCATTGACGATATGCCGCTGACGAATCCTCGTGCGCATACGCCATCTGGCTGGATTACTTTCGGATTTCATGAAGATTTGAATGAGGCGACAGTTCAAGCGTTGGATGGCATGTTAAACCTGATGGGTGAGTTATACGGCTTGCAGCGTGTCGAAGCGATTGCACTGGGAAGTGCGGTGGTGGACTTGCGTATTACCCAGATTGTAAATGGTGTAAAGGGTGTACATGCTTTCCTGCCCCATGATGCCTTCAAATAATCGAAAGAAATGAAGGTTTTAGAATCTGACACAGAGCCGGTCAATGATCGTCAAAGAGAGCTGTAAGGGGCAAGAAGTCAGCATTGGCATGCTTGCTCAAGGACGAGATGGAATCCTAACGATTCCCACAAAGCTTATTTGCCCTGAATCGGGGGTATCAGAATTCTAACGATCTCCAGGAAGCTTATTTCATTCAAAATTGTGAAAAATGCGTATAATCAGGATGATTTCAGATGAATAGCGTCTCTGTGGATCGTTAGAATGTTTGAAAGAGCAAAAATGCCGAAATAAGGCTTCTCCTGATCGTTAGCGCCGGCAGTAGCAGACTTGCATGGGAGATGGGTGAATTTTGCCAATGCCCTCCCCTGAGCACTAAAAGTATGACTGCAATATACCGTGACATGACGCAATTTGACAGTGTACACAGAGAGGTTAACTAGAGCAAGCGCAGCTAAAAGCTTTCTGAAAGAAAGATCCATCGTAAGCAAAGGCTCTGCCTTTATCAATGGATTTTTCCCTTTGAGAAAGGAAATCCAAAAATAATCTGGAGATAAACGCTATTCTCCAGGTTATTCTGCACTCGGAGTGACTCTATCAAATCTTTAGTTCAACTCATACAGAGCCCTATGACATAAAATTCAATTTTATAGCATAGGGTTCTGTATTTATAAACACATTTAAATGTTTCAATATCATAAAAATGTGAGGAATGAAACCGCAATAATCAAAATATTCTAAATAATAACATAAATAGTATTGACCCAAGGCTTTTCGCGATACTATAATGAAATGGGTTTCATGAAATCCTTTTCATTACCACTCGACATCTTGGTAAGCGCTTTCTATCGAAGGTATGATTGCAGGTTTTCAAGTTCCCGATTCATCTTTATCTAACTTAAGGGGGAGCGTGCGTAAGATGAAGTTTATGAGACAGAAGCGGTTTACCTTGCTTGTGATGTTCACCTTGCTGGTTACCGTCATCGCTGGCTGCAGCGGCGGAGGGGGTGCGCCAACCGAGGCTGTAAACAAGCCGCCAGCAGAAGAAAACAAAGAAGTGGCTGCTGAGCCTGCTGAAGAGAAGCAGGAGCCAGCCGTCGATCTGAAGGGCAGAGCGGTGCGAATATCCAATTGGTGGGATGCGGCCCCCAAAGGGGACTCGGAGGCAGATGAACGTGCACGTGAACGAATCAAAAATGTAGAGAAGAAATATAACGTCAAAATCTCTTATCTGAATACAGACTATGGGGCAACGTCGGAGAAAATATCTTCATCCGTTATGGCGAATGAGCCTTTCGCTGAGATTGTGCGTGTGCCTGACGGCAATATATGGGGGCTGATGCAGGGCGGGTTTCTGACACCGCTGGATGAATATTTGAAGGAGACAAAGATCCAGCCGGATGTCATTGACTCCATGCGGTTTGGCAGTGATAAAGTATATGGTTTGACCGGGTGGTATACCCCGAATGACAGCGGCATGTTTTATAACAAACGCCTGTTCAAAGAAGCTGGCTTAAAGGACCCGCAGCAGCTGATGGAGGAGCACAACTGGAACTGGGATACGATGCTGGATGCGGCCAAGAAGCTGACCGTAGACAAAAACGGAGATGGCAAGATGGATCAGTATGGTCTGTCGGGTGCGTATTATGTGCTGCATGAAATGCTCATCGGAAGCAATGGCGGCAAGATGTACGATGAGACAACGCAAAAGGCAGCGTTTGACTCACCTGAATCTTTGGAAGCGCTTAACTTTCTGTACAGCCTGTACAACGATCATAAAGTCGTAAAGGCTAACGCAGGCAATGACTGGGAGGACCCGTCCAAATATTTCTCGGAAGGCAATATTGCAATGTATCCCGGCGGATTATGGGAAGTCGAAGGTCGCATTCTTGACAAGTTAAAGGATGACTGGGGTTATGTTTACATGCCTAAAGGCCCCAAGGCTGCTACCTATCTGGATACGGTAAATAGTACAGAGAGCTTTGTTATACCGAAAGGCGTTAAGGACGCAGACGTGATTGTGAAAATCTGGGAGGAGCTTCAGGACTTTGATAACTGGCAGGAGAATCATCGTCTATGGCTGGAGAACATTTTGCCAGATGACACCTCCATTGCTAACGCCATGAACGACAACGGAGAGGTTGAACGGGTCTATGGCGCACGCGCCGGGGGATTGGGTGTAAAAGAAGCACTTGGCAGTGTAACTGAAAAGTTCGTAAAAGGTGAAGTAACACCTTCTACAGGCGTTGCACAGATCATTGGGCCTGCACAAGCTGGCATCCAGAAGGTGTTAAAGGGAGAGAAGAGCAAGTAAGGCGTAAGCAAAATGCAGCTAGAAGTCCTCTATGGAGCATCAAACGGTAACGGTTGGTGTCAACAGTATAACAGTATGCATAACAAAGCAGGATCATTTACTTGAGGGAGGCAGCCCATGTTGAAAAAAATGATGATCAGCAAAATCATGTTGTTTGTTTTGTTTGCCACATTAATTACTCTTTTGTCTGCATGCACGAGTACAAGTGAAAAGCCAGCCGAGCCGATCGCCAAGCCAGCTGAAGTCGAGACGAGCACAACGCCGGCGAAGGAAGAAAAGGTAGAAGAGGCGGAGCCAGCCCCGAATCTGAACGGACGTGTCATTCGAATCTCTCACTGGTGGGATGCGACACCAAAAGGCGATTCGGAATCGGATGAGCTTGCGCGGGAACGGATCAAAATGGTGGAAGAAAAGTATAACGTGAAGATCAAATATCTGAATACAGAATACTGGTCTACCTCTGAAAAGCTGTCTTCCTCCGTGCTCGCTAACGAGCCTTTTGCGGAGATCGTCCGAATTCCCGACGGATTCATCTGGGGACTTATGCATGGCGGATTTCTGACACCGCTGGACGATTATCTCAAGGACACTCGGGTGGAGAAGGATGTTATTGATTCGATGCGTTTTGGTGGCGACAAGGTGTATGGCCTGGAAAGCTGGTATTCGCCAAATGACAGCGGCATGTTCTATAACAAACGGATTTTTAAGGAAGCCGGATTGAAGGACCCGCAGCAATTGATGGATGAGGATAACTGGAACTGGAATACGATGCTGGATGCAGCGAAAAAGCTGACCGTAGATAACAATGGTGATGGCAAAATGGATCAATACGGCCTCGCTGGCGCGCATTATGTGCTGTCCGAGATGCTGATCGCAAGTAATGGCGGCAAGTTATACGATGAGCAGACAGGCAAAGTCACGTTTAATTCACCGGAAGCTATGGAAGCGCTTAACTTCCTGCATAGCTTGTACACGGAGCATAAAGTCATTAAAGCGAATGGAGGAAACGACTGGGAAGATCCAGCCAAATATTTCGGGGAAGGCACCATTGCGATGTATCCAGGCGGGCTGTGGGAGATTGAAGGCCGTATTCTCGATAAGCTCAAAGATGAGTGGGGATACGTATACATGCCGAAAGGCCCACAGGCCCAGTCTTATCATGAACCCTTCGGTCAGACTGCAGCCTACGTCATTCCAAAAGGGGTGAAGGATGCAGAGGTTATCGTAAAAATCTGGGAAGATCTGCAGGACTTTGATAACTGGCAGGATAATCGCAGGCTTTCCCTTGAAAATATTTTGCCGGATGAAACATCGATTGCCAACGCGATGAACGATGATGGTAAAGTGCAGCGTTTGTTTGGCGGACGTTTTGGCGGGCTGGGCATCAAGGAGCAGCTGGACAGTGTAACAGAGAAGTTCGTTAAAGGGGAAATTACCCCTTCGACGGGTGTTGCCCAAGTGATCACGAAAGCGCAGGCTGCAGTGAAAAAAGTATTGAGCGGAGAGCAGGACAAGAAAAAATGATGCACGGAAGTTAGAGCATAATGGTGCGGCCCATACTGTTTTCGAGCGGAGTCAGTTAGGAACACCAATCATATGGGCCGCATCTTATTCCTTTCACGAACGTCAGCAAAAAGGGGGGCATTGGGTGAAGTTCACATTATCCCGAGTGGTGATCGTCGTTGTCACGTTAATGCTCGTCGTGGTGTATGCGATATCCAGTTCCGGTGCGAGCGGCGATGCCAAGACCGGAAATCGATCATCAGATCCGAGTCGTATCATGCCGATATCCGAATCTGCTGCTGAGGATAGCTATGATGCCTATCTGAAGCAATTCCAGAACGAGAAGCGGCCTTCAAGGGAAATTGTCATCCATGGAGCTGATTACACAGCTGCCGAAGGCATGAACCCGCAGATGATCACGGAGCTCGGCGGCGAGTCAGGCAAGTTCATAAGAACAGAGGAAAGTGGTTCGGTGGAGTGGGAAGTGAACATTCCCGAGTCAGGAATGTATCACATGTCATTACGCTATTACCCGATTCAAGGGAAAAGTTCTGCCATCGAACGTGAATTGTGGATTGATGGGAAGTTACCGTTCAGCAGTGCACGCAATATGAGCTTCCACCGGGTATGGGTCAACGAAAAATCTGTAATCGAACAGGACAATAGAGGCAATGACCTTCGCCCGCGCCAGGTGGAAGCGCCAAAGTGGCAGGAGTCGATCCTGAGGGATAAAGAGGGCTATTATGAAGAGCCGTACCAGTTTTATTTTTCAGCGGGAAAACATTCTATCAAACTCGTCTCTACACGTGAGCCGGTGGTCATCGATTCCATCAAACTGCATCATTACGAGGCACCGCCATCTTATGCAGAGCTCAAGCAGGAGTATGAGGCCAAGGGATACAAGCAAACCAATGGACATTTGATCAAGGTGCAGGGAGAACAGGCTTCATACAAGTCTTCACCGACACTGTATCCCATTACAGATCGCTCCAGTACATCTACAGAGCCGTATGATGTTTCCAAGATCAGAATGAACACGATTGGCGGGAACAACTGGCGGGTGCCGGGACAATGGATTGCATGGGAAATGGATGTACCGGAAGACGGTTTATACAAGATAGCGATCAAGGGCCGACAAGAACTGCTGAGAGGCATATATTCAACTCGCTCATTGCAGATTGATGATAAGGTTCCTTTTCAGGAAATGATGCAGATTCCGTTCTTTTATGACGCCGATTGGCAGATGAATGTGCTGGGCAATGAAGAGGAGCCGTACTTGTTTTATTTGACGAAGGGAAAACATGAACTGCAGCTTGAGGTTAGTCTCGGGGCCATTGCACCGCTGATCCGTCAGGTTGAAGCCAGTGTGCTCGAGATCAATGCGATGTATCGAAAAATTCTGATGATCACGGGCAATGTGCCAGACCCGTATCGTGATTATCAATTAGATAAACAGATTCCCGATATGGTGGATGTGTTTCGCAATCAGAGTGACATTCTTAACGCGGTCTCTGAAGAGTTAATTCGTTTGACAGGGGAGAAAAGCGACAAAACAGCGATTTTGAATAAAACCGCCTATCAGCTGGCTGATCTGGCGAATAAACCGGAAACCGTTCAGAAACGGCTGTCCCAGTTCAAAATCAACGTCGGAAGTGTTGGCTCATGGCTTCTGGAAGTACGTGAACAGCCGCTCGAAATTGACTATCTGCTGCTTGCCTCACCTGATGAGAAGCTTCCAAAAGCGAATGATTCGGTGTTCAGCAAGGCGGGGCATGAGGTGTCGTCGTTCTTCCATTCTTTCTTTGAAGATTATGACACGATAGGCAGCACAGCGGATGAAGATAAGTCCGTCACCGTCTGGATTGGTACAGGCCGCGACCAGGCGCAGGTGCTGAAGGCAATGATTGATGATACCTTTACACCGCTGACAGGCATTAGCGTTAATCTCAAGCTGGTTAATGCAGACGTGCTGCTTCGTGCCTCGCTGGCAGGAGAAGGCCCGGATGTAGCGATGCAGGTTGGCAACGATGTGCCGGTTAACTTCGGAATGCGGCATGCAGCGGAGGATTTGTCCACATATCCTGGCTATCACGAGTTAATCAAACAGTTCAGGGATAGTGCGATGGTTCCGTATAAGTTTGAGGACCAGGTATTTGCGTTGCCGGAGCAGCAGATCTTCAACATGTTATTTTATCGGAAGGATATTCTGGAGCAGCTTGATCTGCAGCCGCCGCAGACGTGGGACGATGTATATGCCATGATCCCGGTGCTGCAAAAGCACAACATGGAGATGGCGCTGCCTTTGGCACAGACAACTGGCGTACCTGTATTGGAAGTCAATCGGGCGTATGCCATGCTGCTGTATCAAATGGGCGGTTCCTTCTATTTGGACCATGGTGCCAGAAGCGGTATGGATACGGAGACTGGACTGGAGGCGTTCAAGGAATGGACGGATTTCTACACCAGCTACAAGCTGCCGCTGACCTTTGATTTTCCGATGCGCTTCAGAACAGGGGAAATGCCGGTGGGCATCATGGACTATACCTTCTATAACTACTTGTCTGTATCTGCTCCAGAGATTAAAGGCCTGTGGGAATTTATCCCGGTTCCCGGTCTCAAGCAACAGGATGGAAGCATCAAACGTGATGTTGCAAGCGGCGGAACCGCGACCGTTATGCTCAAGCAGTCAAAGCATAAGGATGCAGCATGGGAATTCATGAAGTGGTGGGTCAGCAAGGATGCCCAGGTTCGCTTCGGACGGGAAATGGAAGGTCTGATGGGTGCTGCTGCGCGCTATCCAACGGCGAACATTGAAGCATTACAAGAGCTGCCTTGGCCGATTCGTGATTATCGCAGTCTGGAAGAACAGTGGGAGTGGGTACAAGGCGTACCTGAGGTTCCCGGAGGTTACTTCACAGGCCGCCATCTGGATAACGCACTGCGTGAGGTCGTCAATAACGGTACCAACTCCACCGATGCTTTATACGATTATGTGCAGGAAATTAACTACGAAATTCAGCAGAAACGAAAAGAGTTTAAATTGGACGGAATGCGCTAGGGAGGGACTCTTTTGCAAAAGGCAAACCTTGTGACCAAAGCCGGTTCTCAGCCCAAGCGCACGCCTGCCGGCATGCCGGGGAGATGGGAACTCTTTGTCAGAGATATGAAGCGGGATAAACATCTGTACATTCTTTTATCCCCATATATGCTGTTATTTTTGCTATTCACCGTGTTTCCAGTCATCATCTCGATCTTTTTCAGTTTTACCAACTTCAATATGCTGGAGTTTCCGCAATGGGTCGGCTGGGAGAATTATTCCAAGCTGCTCTGGAATGATGATGTGTTCTTGATTGGTCTCAAAAATACCATTATTTTCTCGGTAGTTACCGGCCCAATCAGCTACATAGCCTGCTTTGTATTTGCGTGGCTCATTAATGAGCTGAATCCGAAGGTAAGAGCATTTATGACCCTGATCTTTTTTGCGCCTTCGATCTCGGGCAACGTGTTTTTTATTTGGCAGATTATTTTCTCCGGGGATTCCTACGGCATTATGAACGGTTTTCTGATGAAAACAGGCATTCTTTATGAGCCGATCCTGTGGCTTCAAGACCCGAAATACATGCTTGCCATCATTATGCTTGTACAGCTATGGCTCAGTCTGGGAACGAGCTTCCTGGCATTTATCGCCGGTCTGCAGACAGTGGATCGTACGCTGTATGAAGCAGGAGCGATTGACGGGGTTCAGAATCGCTGGCAGGAGCTGTGGTATATTACGCTGCCTTCGATGCGCCCTCAGCTGATGTTTGGTGCCGTTATTCAGATTACGGCATCACTGGCGGTTGCGGAAGTGGCGACTGCACTGGCCGGTTTCCCAAGTGTGCAGTATGGGGCACATACGATTGTTACACACTTGATGGATTACGGAACGATCCGCTTCGAGATGGGTTATGCGTCGGCCATTGCAACGGTGCTGTTCGGTTTGATGCTGGGCTCCAACCTGCTTGTTCAAAAGCTTCTGAAGAGAGTGGGGGAATAGCAGATGAAGATAGCCCTGCGTATGAAACGAAAAATCAACCGATCCTGGCAGGTCGATGTTCTGCTGTTTCTGCTGCTTGGCGGATTCGGCGCATTTATGGCGGTTCCGCTCATTTATGTCATCAACAATGCCTTTAAACCGCTGGATGAGCTGTTCATCTTTCCGCCAACCCTGTTTGTGCGGAACCCGACATTTGAAAATTTCTCTGATCTGTTTCAGGTCATGAAAAATTCATGGGTTCCCTTCTCGAGATACATTTTTAACACGGTGTTCATTACAGCAGCAGGTACATTCGGTCATATTATTCTGGCCTCGGCGGCGGCTTATCCGCTGGCAAAACACAAGTTTCGCGGCCATAAAGTATTGTTCACCGTTATTGTGCTTTCGCTGATGTTCTCGCCGCATGTGACAGCCATCCCGAACTACATGATCATGTCAACACTCGGCTGGCTCGACTCATATCAAGCGATCATTATCCCGGCCTTTGCTTATCCGCTCGGCCTGTATCTGATGAAGCAGTTTATGGAGCAGATTCCCGATGCGCTGCTGGAGGCGGCAAAAATGGATGGCGCGAGCGAATACCGGATTTTCTTCCAGGTGGTGATGCCGCTTGTCAAACCGGCCTGGCTGACCCTGCTCATTCTGATGATGCAGATGCTGTGGGGAACGGACGGCGGAAGCTTCATCTATAGTGAGCAGCTCAAAACGATGCATTATGCCATGGGACAGATTGTGCAGGGCGGAATTGCCCGTGCAGGGGTAGGGGCTGCTGTGGCTGTCATCATGATGACGGTGCCGATCGTCACGTTTGTATTGTCGCAGAGCAATGTCATTCAAACGATGGCTTCATCCGGCATGAAGGATTAAGGGAGGGGGATGTTAGAGATGAGAGTGAGATCATGGCTGATCGTTCTGGCAGCTTCCCTGCTGATTGCCGGACTCGGACATAACCAGGCTCATGCGGCACCGTATGAGGGATATACCTACAACTACTGGGGGGATGCGGTAAAATCACCGATTGCGTTTCTGCCTTCCAGAGTCATTACAGGGGATGAGGCCGGAACAGGAACGTGGCAATCTCCACTGGATTTATATGCTGCGAAGAATGGTCTGCTCTACGTTCTGGATTCAGGGAATGCACGAATTGTTGTGTTAAATGAGAAATGGGAAACGGTTCGTGTCATACAAAACTTTAAACATGACGGCAAACAGGACAGCTTTCTGAATCCAGAGGGGCTTTTCGTTACGGAGGCGGGACAAATTTACGTAGCGGATACCGAAAATAAACGAATTGTGGAGCTGAATCAGGACGGTTCATTTGTGCGTGCCATCGGTGCCCCGGAATCAGATGTGCTCAGTGATACGTTTGAATATTTTCCGCGAAAAGTCATTGTAGACAAAGCGGGGCGCATCTATGTGGTGGGCCGGGGTGTCTATGAAGGCTTGATCGAGTTTGATAGTGACGGACGTTTTACCGGCTTCATGGGCACGAACCGTGTGCAGTTTGACCCGGTTGATCTGTTCTGGAAAACGGTGTCCACCAAGGAGCAGCGGGAGAAAATGATCCGTTTTATTCCGCTTGAATTCAACAACGCCGATGTGGATGATGGTGGTTTCATTTACACAACAACAGCGGACAAAAATACGCTATCTGCGGTCAAAAGGCTGAATCCATCGGGGATCGACGTGCTCCGGGTTAACGGCGAATTTGCACCTGTCGGGGACTTGAGCATAAACCGCTCCTCCTTCATTGATATCAAGGTGTCCAGTCATGGAGTTTACCGTGCACTGGATTCCACGCGAGGGCGTGTATTCACGTATAACGAAGACGGTAATTTATTGTATGTCATTGGTCAACTGGGCAATCAGGTGGGCACGTTCAAAAATCCGGTGGCGGTCGAAAGCTACGGTGATGCCATCTATGTGCTGGATCGTGACCTGGGCCGGATCACCGAATTCAAAGCTACAACCTTCGGGAGCCTGGTGAATGAAGCCAATCGATTATACAGCTCGGGAAAACATTCAGAGGCCGCCAAGCTGTGGGAAGAAGTATTACGTCTGGATGCCAATTATGAAATGGCCTATGTCGGGATCGGCAAGTCGATGCTGCGGGAAGGAAAATATAAGGAAGCGATGACGTATCTGAAGCTTGGCAACGATCGTGAATATTATTCCAAGGCACTCGCGAAGTATCGCAGAGAATATATGCGAGAGTATTTCGGCATGTACATGACCATAGCAATCGGGCTGCTGATCGGAGTCATTGCATGGCGCCGCATCGCCAGAGCAAGAGATGAGAGGAGGATCGGAGATGTCGCTAATTAAGGAGCTCAAATATTCTCTGCATGTAGTCGTACGCCCTTTTGACGGATACTGGGATTTGAAATATGAAAATAAAGGCAGGCTGCGTGTGGCGCTCCTGGTACTGCTTGCAGTCACGGTAACGATGATTGTAAAACGTCAGTACGCAGGGTATGTCGTGAATGACAATTATCCGCTGTCGCTGAACAGTATCAATGAGTTCAAGTATATCGTGCTTCCTTTTTTGCTCTGGTGTATCTCCAATTGGTCGCTGACCACGCTGATGGATGGGGAGGGCAAGTTCAAGGATATTATGATTGCGACCGGGTATGCGATGCTTCCGCTGGTCCTGGTCAACATTCCGAATATATTGCTGAGCAATGTTATTACGCTGCGTGAATCCTCCTTTTATTATTTGCTGGATTCATTCGCTATGCTCTGGTTTGTATGGCTGCTGTTTATCGGAACGAAGACGGTGCATCAATACACGGTTATGAAAACGATCACCACCATGCTGCTCACACTCGTTGTGATGGGCGTTGTTATATTTCTGGGCCTGCTTTTCTTCAGCTTGATCCAGCAGATCATCAGTTTTGGCTACACCCTCTATCAAGAGATCACGCTGCGCGAATAGGAGAGGAAGGAGGTACCGGAGATGAAAAGAAAACGTACCGCTATAGTTGCGGTCATGCTCATGAGCAGTCTGTTAATTACACAAAGTGTGAATTATGCGGAGGGCGAAACACCGGCGGTTACAGAGCAGCAAACGGCGGATACGCAGGATGCTGGCGTTGGAGCAGTTCAAACCGATCGCGCAGGCAAGGATAAATCACAGGAGGGCTCATCCGATGTAACAGTGACCTCAGACGCTGCAAAGTCTCCAGCGGCAAAGGCTGCGAACAAATCTGCTCAAGCCGAGATGTCTGTCCCTGCTGGTATGGAAGCTGTCGCGGAGAACGATGAGCTGATCCTGTATTTGCAGCCGGAGACGACCGAGATTGCTGTCAAGGATAAGCAGAACGGTGTGATGTGGTTTTCCAATCCGCAGGATCGGGAACAGGATGCCATTGCCACGGGGTATAACAAGTCTCAGCTGAATGTGCAGTTTGAGCTGACGTATTACGATAATGCGGGCAATGCGCTGAAATACGATAATTTTACACATAGTGTACAGAGTGGCCAGTTCGAGATTGAAAAAGTAGAGCATGGACTCAACATCGTATACACGCTGGGCGAAGTCAAAAGTGATATCGAAGCGATCCCCAAATATATTAGCGAGGAACGCTTTAACACATTGATTCTCGCGAAGCTGGAGGAAAAGGACCAGAAGGAGATCGAGAAGCGCTTTCGTCACGATGAGCAGAACAAACGTTATGAGAGACGGGACTCCTCTCTGAAGGGCGTGGGCTTGTCAAAGGTCACCCGCATTTTTGAATCCATCGGCTATGACGAGGCTCAGATTGCCATCGACAAAGCAGCTTACGGAGAGGAAGAAAGCGGGGGCGCCAATGTAGTTGTACCCGTTCACTATCGGCTCGAGGATGGGCGCTTGAGGGTATCCATACCCGAGAATGGCATTGAATATCCTGAAGCGATGAAAATTCAATCCCTGTCCCTGCTGCCGTTCTTCGGAGCAAGCGGGCCTAAGGAGGAAGGCTACATTCTGGTGCCTGACGGTTCGGGTTCCCTGATTCATTTTAACAACAAAAAGACGTATGCATCACCTTACAGTACAGCGCTGTACGGCAATGATCATGCAATCAATCAGCTTACACAGATTCAGAAGGAGCAGAAGGCGAGAATGCCCGTGTTTGGTATGAGTTACGGAGATAAGGGATACCTCGCTGTCATTGATAAAGGGGATGCGGTTGTCTCCGTTGAGGCGGATATCAGCGGCAGACTGAATCAGTACAATACCGTGCATCCCAGCTTTGCGCTAAGCAGTATGGAGGAGGTTACGCTTACGAATGGCTGGCGTTCCAGCACAGTCAAGCGGTTTCAGGCAGAGCCCTTTCATAACGAGATGGCTGTTGTCTACGAATTTCTGAATGCGGACAATGCGAGTTATTCGGGGATGGCGTCCAAGTATCGGGATTATCTGATTGGGCAAAAGAAGCTCACACGCCTGGCAGACGACACGACATTGCCTTTCTACGTGGAACTGATCGGAGGCATTCCGAAGAAAAAGTTCTTTCTCGGTATTCCGTACAATGCCTATGAGCCGCTGACTACGTTTGAAGAAGCACAGGATATCGTAAAGGAGATGCAGGACCTTGGTGTGAAGGATATCCAGCTGCAATACTCGGGATGGTTTAACGGAGGGGTACATCACGATCTGCCGAAGTCCATCCAGGTTGACAAGAAGCTCGGAGGTACAAAGGGCTTGCAAAGCCTTCAGGCATATATGCAAGAAAATGGCTTCGGGTTGTACCCGGATGTATCTTTTCTGGAGGTGTTCCCGGAGGCGGATGCATTCAGGAAATCGTACGCGTCACGTCAGATTACGGGCAAACTCGCACAAGTTCTTCCGTATCGCATGTCCACGTTTACGCGGGATGAGGAGGCTTCTCCGGGGTATGTTCTCAGTCCCGAGGCCGTACCGGGCATTGTGAACGGATTTATGCAGGACTATGCAACGCTCGGACTCAAGGGCATTTCGCTGCGCGATCTGGGTGATCAGCTTAACTCCGATTACAACCGGGCTAAGGTGATCAACCGTGAGCAAGCCAAGCAGGTTGTGGTAGAGCAGCTTGAGCAAGTGAAGGCTTCCTCGGATGCATCTCTACTACTGGAAGGTGGCAATGCGTACGCCAGTCCTTATGCCAGACATATTGTAGACGCTCCGATGAGCAGCAGTGGATTTAACATCACGGACGAGACGATTCCTTTTTTCCAGCTGGTCTATCACGGCTACATTCAATACACAGGCACGGCATGGAATATGGCTGAGGATCAGGATTCTCTCAAGCAGATGTTGCGAGCGATTGAAACGGGCTCAGCGCCGTATTATACGTGGTTCCACGCTGATCCGTCTGCGATCAAGCTGACGGGCTTCGACGAGTTATATTCAGCCGATTATCGGCGCTGGATTCAGGAATCGGCTGAGCGGTATGCTGAGCTGAACGAGGTGCTGCATGATGTGCAGAATCAAACCATTGTCAAACATGAAAAGCTGAGCGAAGGTGTCTATCAGACGACGTATGAAAAAGGAAAAACAGTCATTGTGAATTACAACGATGCTGCTGTGAAGGTGAACGGTGTAAGTGTGGCTGCGAAGAGCTACCAGGTAGGAGGTGACACGCCGGAATGAAATTCAAAAAATTATCCTTGGAGCAAAAAAACAGATATTACGGTCTGTACTTCATCCTGCCCTGGTTCCTCGGGTTCCTGTTTCTGTTCATGGTGCCGCTGATCTCGTCGTTCCGTTACAGTCTGAGCAATCTGCAGGTGTCTAACGAAGGTTTTAGTCTGGAATTTATTGGTCTGGCCAATTTCCGCGAGGCTTTATTCTCACACGAATCCTATGTGCGCATGTTGACGGAATCGGTAATCAATATCGTGGTGAATACACCATTAATCATCATATTCAGCCTGTTCTTTGCCGTTATTCTGAATCAGAAGTTCCATGGCAGGGTGCTGGCGAGAGCGATTTTTTTCCTGCCGGTTATTCTGGCTTCGGGCATTATTGCAAGCATCGAAAACGGCGATCTGATGCAATCCGTTGTCCGTAATGCAAATGATATGACCGGCGGCGGTTTATCCGTCATGAAAAATCTGGATCTGACCATTATGCTGCTCGAGTCTGGCATGAGTCCGATCCTGGTTGAATATTTGACAGGAGCAGTAAGCCGGATTTACGAAATTGTCAGCCAGTCCGGTGTGCAGATTCTGATTTTCCTTGCTGGCTTGCAGTCGATCTCGCCATCCCTATATGAAGCCGCCAAGATTGAAGGATCAACGGGATATGAGGCCTTCTGGAAAATCACATTTCCAATGCTAAGCCCCCTGATTCTGACAAATCTGGTCTATACCATTGTGGACAGCTTCATCCGTGATCAGACGAGCCGGCTTGTGGTGGATACTGCCTTCAAAAGCTTTAATTTTGGACTCAGTGCGGCAATGTCCTGGATCTATTTTGCCGTCATTGCACTGATTCTGTGGGTAACCACTGCGATTGTGTCCCGCAAGGTCTTTTATCAAAATTAGCTATATCATTTGAACTAATCTTTTACACAAAAACGGAGAGGGAGGCCTGACATGAAGACAGAAACCGCAGCAGGGCAGCCGTCTGTGAAAAAGGAATGGCTGCAGCGCTTGGGTTCCACGGCCTACTGGTTTGAAGGGATCAAGAAGTGGGCATGGATTCTGGTCCGGTTTGTGCTGATTTTTGGCATATCATTTGTAATTCTTTATCCCATTTTATTGAAAATATCGATATCCTTCAAAAGCATGTCCGATCTGTATGACCCTACGGTGATCTGGATTCCGCGAACCTTTACGCTGGAGAACTTCAAGCTTGTCTTCACAGCGATGAATTACCCTGGCGTGCTGATGAATACCTTGTGGTTATCGTCAGCGGTGATGCTGTTGCAGACGATAACCTGTGTGCTGGCAGGCTACGGGTTTGCACGAATCAGGTTCAAAGGCAGCGGTTTGTTGTTTGCTGCAGTGATCTTTACTATTCTGGTGCCCACGCAGACGATCATGATCCCGCTGTATCTGAATTTCAAAAACTTTGATGTGATGGGGCTGATTGAGCTGTTTCGCGGCAGCCCTGCCAATCTGATCAACACGTACTGGCCGTTTCTGATCTCGGCAGCCCTTGGTATGGGGGTCAAGACAGGCTTGTACGTGTACATTTTCCGCCAGTTTTTCAGAGGTATTCCGCGTGAAATCGAAGAGGCAGCATATGTGGACGGAGCGGGGTATTTCAGAACATTCGGGCGAATTATTCTGCCAAACGCGATACCTTCTATGATTACCGTCATGCTGTTTTCGTTTGTATGGCAATGGAATGATTCCTTTTTCACCAACATGTATCTGAACGAGCCTAAGGTGATGTCGTCAATGATGTCATCATCCGGGTTCACCATTGCAACCTATTTGACGGGCGGCGGTCAGGCTGCTGCTTCGTATACGCAAGATCCGTTTTTCATGTCAATGATGATGAACACCAGTGTGCTGATGGCGATTCTGCCGCTCATTATTATTTATCTGTTCGTTCAGCGTCATTTCGTAGAGAGTGTGGAGCGTTCCGGTCTTGTAGGATAATGAAAAGCCGGAGATGTGATACAGGAGATACGTAACTGGAGCTGAAGATTTGAAAGCAAGAGAATGCTTTTGGGAAGTTTGCAGGCCATTCGGGGCGACCTGTCTAAACAGACGGTCTCCTGAAAGGTACTGCTGGCAATGAAAGTTGGCTGCACAGGTCAGGAAGAGGGGAAGAGAAATGGAGAGTAATACACAAGAAACACGAGTGAAACCGGATAAGAGGGTAACGATTAACGGGGGGATACGTTATCAGCGCATAGACAACTTCGGAGCTTCAGATGCATGGTCGATGGAACCACTCGGCAAGTATTGGAATGAAGAGAACAAAGCTCGGGTAGCCGATCTTTTGTTTTCCAGGGAAAAAGGGATCGGATTATCCGCTTGGCGTTTCAATATCGGCGCTGGATCGGCAGAAACGGATCAGGATCGCATTCCTGACCCGTGGAGGCGAGCGGAAGCCTTCAAAATGGCGGAGGAAGGTGAATATGACTGGAGCAAGCAGTCAGGTCAGCAATGGTTTCTGAAGGCAGCTCATGATCGGGGTGTAGAGACACTTATCGCCTTTGTGAACAGCCCTCCGGTATGGATGACCAAGAATGGTCATGCCCAGCCTGATCCAGAAGTCGGTTCCACTAACCTGAGAACAGGGTATGAAGGTAAATTTGCAGCCTATCTTATGGACGTATTGGCACATTTCAAGCAAAAAGGGCTGGCATTTGATTACATCAGTCCGATCAACGAGCCGACATGGGACTGGAACCAGGCTTGGCAGGAGGGCAATCGCTACAATAACGATGACCTAAAACAAGTCATTCTTGAGTTATATCGTCAGCTGCAGCAGAGTGACCTGCACACGCGAATAAGCGCACCGGACGGTGTGGAGATCACTTCACTGCTGGACGATGAATATTATCGTCAGTTTGCGGGCAGCGGAATTTATTCCAGTGGTGCAAACCAGCTGGGGACGGGCAAATACCGGGAGTACATAAAAGACCTGATTGGCGATCCTCAGATGAAAGAAGCCATTGGCAACAAAATCGCTTCCCATTCCTATTGGTCCGATTACAGTAATCCGGGAGATGATCGACTGGTGAGGCTCAGGCAGCTGCTTCACAACAACCTCATCCATTACGATCAAGACAGCAAATATTGGGTCACGGAATATTGCATTTTGGGGGATTATGGACCTGGACGTGATTTAGGCATTGAAACAGCGCTGCATGTCGCAAGAACAATTCATTTTGATCTGGTTGAAGCACATGCCGCTGCCTGGCAGTGGTGGACGGCTGTCTCCAAGGTGGATTATAAGGATGGACTGATCTATACGGATTATCAGGAACCTGGAGACGAACAGAATATTCTGACCTCGAAAATGCTGTGGGTGCTCGGCAACTACAGCCGATTCATCCGTCCCGGAGCAAAGCGAGTTGAACTCAACGGACTAGGAGAGGAAGCTGACAGCGGCCTGCTCGGTTCTGCCTACATTCATGAGGTTGAGCAGACGTTAACGGTTGTTTTCGTAAACCATGGTGAACAAGATAAGGGCATTCAAGTGAACCTTCTGGAACTGGGCTTGAATGGACCGATTACCACAATGGAGTCTTATGTGACCAGTGCTGAACTTGATTTAGCCTCTCAGGAGACAGTTACAAGCGAGGCAGGAGAGCAGTCATTTATCCTGACTATTCCGGGGAAATCTGTTGTGACCTTCGCTGGTGGTGTTAAAGAATAGAATTGAAAGAGTAAATAGTCAGGGTTTCACTCGATATCGCCCATGATATAATGGAGCTTGATACATGCAGAAATGTGTTATTAAGCTAAATTATGTCATGGGATTTTTCTAAAATTGTAACCCAACCATATCATCCGAAAAGGGAGGGAATTCATGAAAATCAGGAGAAAGAGAATGATGAAGGAACAGGAAAGCAGCAAATTTCAGATGATCAAGTGTTCACCACCCTGAAAATCATTCGTACGAACTGGAATAAAACCCCACTGGCTCTGGATGAAGGAAGTACGATTGAAGCAAAAGAATATTTTGTTGTGCATCGCAATCTAACAATTATGGGATCGCAGTGGATTCCGGCAGAAGTTTATTCGGTATGGGAACAGATTATGTACATGTGAAAAAAGGAGAACGAAGAACGCTGTATTTGGCGTTTAATCCAGAATCCAATAAACTACGGATATTACCTGCCAATCTGGTCAGTCAATGAAAGAAATCATAACAGAATGCATATATTCATTTACACGTGAACGGAGAGGACAGAAAAAAACTGGGGATAACAGAAGATTGTTCTGTCATCGGAGTGGATTGTGTAAAATTCTTAAATCAACTTAAAAAGCATCATTCACAATAGAAATCGGAGGCTGATTCAATGGAAAACAAAGAAACGTTTAACCTTGTAGTTAATGAATATGAACAATATAGACCCGTCTATCCGAGCGAAATGTTTGAAGATATTTTTACATATGTACAGATCAATCAAGAAGATTCCATTCTGGAGATTGGATGCGGAACAGGGCAGGCTACTGGAGGTTTGGTAAGTAAGGGCTACACAAACATTACGTGTATTGAACTTGGAAGTAACCTTGCACAGTTCACCGCAGACAAATTCAAGGCATATCCCTCGGTCCAAGTGATCAACACTTCTTTTGAGGACTGGAACAACGAAGGAAAGCAATTTCAACTGATCGTATCAGGAACAGCATTTCATTTCATCAAACCGGAAATCGGTTATCGCCGGGCGTGGGAGCTGCTCGAGGATCAAGGTGGCATTGGCCTTTTCTGGACGATTCATGTTCCGACCTTTGACCCGCTGCATGATGAAATTCGTTCCCACTACACCGCTTTAGCCCCTCATCTCGATGATTCTCACTATCCTTCGCCAGATGAAGTGATTCAGGAGCGTAAGGAAATTACAGAACAATCCGGCTTGTTCACGGATATTGAGGTTAAGGAGTATAACTGGATACAGACTTGCTCCAGCGACGAATATGTCGCATTATTGAATACAAATTCCAAGCATCAGCAGCTGGCTGAGGATGTTCGGCGTTCACTGCTGGAGCGAATCAAACATTCCATTGATGATGCAGGTGGAACGATCGATAAACAGCACAAGGTTGCTCTATTTCTAGGGAGGAAGAACATATGAGTGATCTGCGTTCAACATATAATATTCAAACGGCGGTGTTAAGTTTTCAAGAGGAGTTGGAGCGGTTAAAGGTTCAGGCCATCATGGGGTGGCCCAAGGAGTTCCGCAATCTGGAATGGTATGGTTTGAAAAACGGGATGCGTGTATTGGAGGTCGGAAGCGGACCTGGTTACATCACAGAACAGTTGCTAGACAGTCTTCCGGGCAGCGAGATTACATCGCTTGAGATTGATCGTACGTTACAGGCGCAAGCCAAAGAACGACTGAAAGACGTTTCTTCCGAGCGATTGAAATTTGTGGAATCCAACATTTATCAGATCGATCTGCCGGATGAATCGTTTGATTTTGTCGTGGCAAGACTGATCTTTCTTCATCTGAACAATCCTATCGAAGCAGCGCAGGAGATTTACCGTGTACTCAAGCCCGGTGGCCGCCTTGCCATAATAGATGTGGATGATGGTGTCTTTGGGGCAGTCAATCCGGACGTTCCTGCATTGCACACCGTATTGATGAAAATTTCGAAGGTTGTTGCACAACACGGCGGTAATCGGTTAATTGGCAGAAGTTTGCCGCGACTCCTTTCTGAGAGCGGATACATGAATATCGATATTGATTCCGTTCTGCAGCACAGTGACGTGCTGGGCATCGAAGGTTTCAAGCAGCAGTTTAACCTGCAGCGTTTTGTACATTTTGTAGAAAAAGGTGTGATCAGTTCGGAGGAATTCGCTCAGCTGCAGCAAGCTTTTGAAGCGATAAATCATTCACCGGAAGCTTATGCCATGATGAATTTTATTACAGCCTGCGGCACGAAGCCGTTGTAAGAGCTGCGCACGTTTGAAATATGGTTTACTTGCTTGGTGCTCGGACACGGTCTATGACAGAATAAGATTCCTAAGAGACGGAGGGTGGGAATGAATATAACTCAAGCTTTTCAGGAAACTGTAGTTCAAGGAGATCACCGGGGCATGATTGATTTACTGAAAAAATACGAACAAACTAACAGGCTGTCCATCAATGAACGCGGCTGGGTGTACTGGAATGTTTCAGATGGCTATGCCTTGTTAAGAGAGCCGAAACCGCTGTATGCCAATCATCTGGCATTCTTCGAATGGGGAAAAGAAAACCTCGCGCCGGAGCAGTTACACTGGATCGTTACGGATTCGACACAAGCTTTGTCACTTTCTCTAGGAGACGACTTTAATCATTGGATCGATTGGTACCAGTATGCTTGCGATCATGCACCGAAGCTGGATTCCAATCGCGGCGCTCGTTTCGAGAGCCATCGGGCATTATGCGGCACGTTCTGGGCATTAGAGAGGTACAGCGAGATGGCCCAAGTACTGGAGAACATGGAACAGCTCATTGAGGAAGATGATCAGTGGTGCAATCTTCTTTTTGCCCGGATTACATATAACAAACAGCGTCTGGCTTATCTGTATCACTCCAGAGACGAAAGAGAAGCAGATTCGCTACTGCATGATACGATGCATTTAATCGATAAGATCGATTGGTCTTCCTTGGATCAGATGAAAAAAGAGGAAGTGATCGGCAGCTGGCAGTGGCTAAATGCATCCAGAAGCTCACAGAGAGATATTCACATTGCGATGAATAATCTGGCATGCATGTTGACGGACATCGAGAAGCATGGGGAAAGTGTGAGATTGTTCACCCGGCTGCAAGATAGCGGATATGCGTTGAATGGGTATGCTTTTTCCAAGTATCTTTGTTCGGTTTGGGAGTCAGAAGGGATTGAGGCTGTTCGGGAAGAGTTAGCTGCCAACGCGACTTTTGAAATGTCTGAATTGGTTAAACATAGCCCGAGGCTATCTGAAGTCCTGGAGCAACTTAAGCATGACAAGAATGAGAATTAGTAGAGGGCAGTAAGAAAGTAGGAATGTATGTGATGATGCACGATATTTTGTTCAGTAGGTATCCGAATGTGAAAATTATTGAATTAACAGGGGGCTATACCAATAACACCCTTCTACTTGAGGGAACTGATCCATTGATCATTGCCAAAATCTATCATGTGAATAATACAGATGCAAAAACAGAAATAAGTGCACTTAAACTGTTAACTCATTCTAAGTTGACTCCGCGAGTGTATGATTCCTTTGAACAAGATGAATGGTTGTTTGTTACGATGGACTACGTTCCGGGAGTAAACGCGCAGGCGCTTATCGATCAAGGTGGCCTGGATCAAGCCAAGACAATATATGAGCAGCTTGGGGTATATCTTGCTACAGACGTGCACTCCATCAAACGAAATCGTGGCGAAGCAGAACTGCCAGTGATAGAGAAAACAGCTGTTCATATGCACGAACTGAAGTTTGTCCCCTCTGAGATGATCAGTACAGTAAAAGAGGTATTGAGCACTCTGGATCAAAGAGAGCAAACGTTGATTCATGGTGATTACGGACCGCATAATGTAATGTTATCTGAGCATTCGATGTTCATTTTGGACTGGGAGTGGGCAGGATGGGGCAATCCTCTGTTGGATGTCGCATGGGTAGTGTGGTTTGTACATCTTCATTATCCTCATATGGCGAAGGAACTCTCAGAAGTTTTCCTCAATGCATATACAGAACGTACAAATATTGAAATAACAGGTGAGGTGATTCGGACATATTCCGTATCGAAGGTAATTCAGATTATGAACCGAATTAAACATGCTCATCCAGATGTACAGAAGGAATGGCTGCGAAGATTGGAATGGACGCTGCAAACTAATTTTGGTGTAAACAAAGGAAACGATTAGGAGGAATATCAAATGACTGTTCAGGTAAAACCAGTTTCAGTGGATGATTGGTTTGCTTGTACTCAATTAGAGGTAAGTGAGCAACAGAAAAAAATGTTCCCTGCACCCGTCGTTTATTGGTTGGCTGAATCCAGATTTGTTACAGATTTTCAACCCATGGCGATCTACAACGATACGAATCTGGTTGGTTTTGCAGTGTATTCCGATCAAGCTCATGATATGAGTGACTATTGGCTTCCTGCTCTAATGATTGACAGTAAATTTCAAGGCAGAGGGTATGGAAAAGAAGCATTGCTGGCTTTAGTTCAATGGATGAAAACAACGCTGAACTGTGAACGTATTCTGATAGGACATAGACCTGAGAATCGGGCGGCAAGTAGTTTGTATGAATCTCTCGGTTTTCACCGGATAAGTGAAGAGCTTAGCGATGGTGAGGTTGTTCGAGCTTTGAAGTGCAATTGATGGACGATATCTGCTTAGGTACAACAGTTTTATTCAAATAGGAGATAGGATCATGGATTCAATACAATTTAAAGTTGAATATTCAGAAGAGCAAGAGGCTTCCGTTATTAGTATTTATGTTAATGATGAATCTTTGATCGAGCGCATGAAACGTTACGAAGCTCAATTCGAGTCCGAAATCGCTGATTTGTATGAAGGGCTTAATATCGATTTGGTGGATCATATTGAAGCACACTTTACAGGCAGGCTGCAGGAGGATGATATCTTTAATTATGAAGGAAAAACCTTAGTTCTGGGCTGTAACTGTGGACTGCCAGGTTGCTGGCCGCTGTTGGTGAAAATCACAGAAATAGGTGACTCCATCATTTGGAGTCATTTTGAACAACCCCATCGAACGGAAGATTCCGCAGGAGGATACTGGGATTATTCTAATTTCCGCCCTCTCCATTTTCACAAAAGAGATTATATTGAACAGCTCAATAACATCTCTAGGTCTGATTGACCCGCTCGAATCGTCTTCAAGAGAGGAGGTACAGACGAAGATGAACATTTTCAAAAAGCTGACCTTCTGGTTTGTGCTTTTCTCGACAAGTTAATAAAAGAGGATAGAAGCAAGAAACACACTGGGAGGTGACGAATTTGTCTCGTTTATATGGAGAACGCATCGTGCTCAGAGAATACCAGGATGCCGATCTGGAGTATATGAAAACGTGGGTTAATGATCCGAATATAACAGCCAATTTATCAGACAATTTCTTATATCCTCATTCAAGTTATGCGACAGAATCTTTTTTCAAAACAATGGTTGAGGGGACGTCTGCCAACAAAAGCTTTGTCATCGGGGATGCAGCATCACTGCAATATATCGGTCAGATTGACCTGTATAAGATAGATTGGAAAAACCGCTTCGCGTCGCTAGCCATCGTCGTTGGAAGAAAAGAGTGCTTGGGCAAAGGTTATGGCAGCGAAGCGATCCGTCTTCTTCAGAAATTTGCGTTTGAAGAGCTTAATCTCAACCGCTTGGAACTTGAAGTATATGAGTTTAATCAGGCGGCTCACAAGTGTTATCTCAAGTGTGGATTTCAAGAAGAAGGGCGATATCGAAAGAAAATATATAAGAACGGAACATATTGGGACAGTCTAGTGATGAGTATTCTGAAAAATGAATATGAAAAATAAGCACACGTATCATTAGTTCTCTTTATTACCGCGTCATAGCCCTTGGGCTGGACAGCGGTTTTTTTATTTCCAGCATGCAGCTGCGTGAAATCTTTTAAAACATTTGCAACAATTGTGATCAACAATACAGCAATATTGTTCAGATTATATCGAAATAACTGTGATACAATTCATTGTAAAGCGCTATCATTTTAAATTATTGAACTATATTGCTATTTATATTCTGAGAAGGGAGATCCTCATTGATGTTAACCATACACACCCCGACGAATATGGCATTGCAGGAGAACGAAGTTTATGTACGGTCAGAAGCTGATAATTTTCAGGATGAATGGCCCGTGCATACGCATAACGGTTACGAGATTCATTATTTTATTCAAGGGGATGCAACCTTCTTGATCGGTGACCGAATATACAAGCCGCAGCCTGGGGATATGTTTATTTTCAGAGGCGGAGTTCCCCATCGGATTAATCCTTCCAGGGAGATTGTATACAAGCGGAGTTTTGTTAATTTTACGGAACTTCTGCTAATGGACATGCTCGAACTTAGTCAATTAGATAATCTCATGTCCATATTTCGTCATCCGAATGGATTATTGGTACACTGGTCTCCCGAGGAGCGTGAATACATTACAGGCACATTTAAGGGGATCAAAGATGAGATGGATGCCCGAAGTACGGGATGTAAAACGATGGTCAAGCTAATGATTACTCAGTTGCTGCTGCGAATTTACCGGAAAATGACCAGCGAACAGTCTGCCGATCCAATTCTGATTTCTTCCCAGAAGCAGTCCAGTGTGAGCCGGGTTTTACACTATTTAAACCAGAATTATGCGGAGAATGTTTCACTGGATGAACTCTCCCAAACGCTGCATTTGAATAAATATTATATCTGTCATTCCTTCAAGGAGACTACGGGATATACCATCAGTAATTATGTCATACGCAAAAGGGTAGCAGAGGCCAAAAAGCTGCTGATCTCCACAGATGCACCGATTTTGTCCATATCAGAGACACTTGGCTTTAATACACCTGTATATTTCAGCAGGGCTTTTAAACAATATGTAGGTGTCTCGCCGCAGCTTTTCCGTAAAAACGAGTTGCTTAACGCAGTTAAACACCATTAATTCTTCTGAAGGAGATGTTGATATGACAAGAAAAACATGGATTAAAATGAGCATCAGCGTTCTAATGATCGCGGTGCTTGCCATACTGACTGCTTGCAATAATACGGGGAACAATGCCAGTGGTAAACAGTCAACGCTCGATTTCTTATGGTTCTCGGATGGGAACGAAGGAGAAGTCGTTAAACAAATTATTAAAGATTACGAGCAGAACAATAGCAACGTTAAAATCAATCTCATTGAAGTCGGCTTTAAAGATATCCAGACCAAATTAAAAACGATGTTATCTGGAGGGAAACCGCCAGCATTGAGCCGGGTTACAGATACGGGGTCTTTTGCGAATCAGGCCGTTGATCTTACCCCTTATGTCGAAAATGCGGAACAATTCGAGGATCAATTTATCGATTCCCTTAAACCTTATTATGTTATGGATAACAAACTGGTAGCCGCGCCGATGGATGTCACCGCGAATGGATTGATTTATAACAAAACCTTGTTTGATAAAGCCGGTGTCAAAGTGCCAACTTCTCCAGATGACGTATGGACCTGGGATGAATATATCGCTGCATTAAAACAGGTGATGGCCAAAGGCGGAGCACGATACGGGATGGTTTGGGATGTCACTCCGCATCGGTGGTCTACGCTGTTGTACCAGAATGGCGGAAGCATCTTGACGGAGGATGGCAGCGCGGCAGCGATTAATAGCGAGGCTGGAGTTCGTTCTATGGAGATGTTCAAACAGCTTCATCAAGATGGAATCATGCCTGAATCGGTATGGCTCGGTGGAGAGAACCCGAACAACCTGTTCCGTTCCGGTACAGTAGCAACTCACTGGGCTGGTAACTGGATGATTAACAACTATAAGGATATTACCGACTTCGAATGGGGAGTTACCTATATGCCAAAAGGTACGCAGCGTTCTTCCGTGCCAGGAGGAAAGTTCCTTATGGCTTTCAAAGGCAGTGGACAAGAGCAGGAGGCAGCTAAATTCATCGAATATTTAACGTCCAAGGAAGTCAATTCCAAATATAATCAGGAGTCACTGTTCATGAGCCCACGTAAAGACAGTGCCAAGCTGAATTACGAATTTGGCAAGGAAATGTTTGAAGTGTTTTCCGATGAACTGAAAAACAGTTCGCCTCTTGCAGCGAGTGACTGGTCCAAGCAAACACTGATCTCCAAAATTTCAACGGACTTGAAAAACAATATTATGGACGTGTTATCCGACAAAGCAACCCCGCAGCAAGCCTTGGACATTATGGCCGAGAAGATTAACGAAGCGATTGCCAGTCAATAACACGTAAAGCGTGACATAAAGTTACGTGGTAATCACAATGGGGGCTTATCGATTCCTGTTAGGCCCCCTTTGCATGTATTTATAAGGAAGGAGCATACAGATGAGCGAAACACAACGATCCAATCCAAAAACCTTGGCAAGACAGAACAGGAAGCTTCTCATCGCTCCGTATCTGTTTATACTTCCCAACCTCCTGATCTTTGGTATTTTCATCGTTTTTCCCTCTTTGCTGGGATTGTATTATTCTTTCCATGTTTACGATGGACTGAATCCGATGAAGTTCAACGGTTTGGACAATTATATCAAGATCATGACAGATGGGGAATTCTGGTCAACCATTGGCCGAACAGGCGTCTATGCCGTCATTGTTGTTCCGCTAATTTATGCAGCAGCATTAGGTATTGCTTTGCTGCTTGCTCGTGAGATTCGAATGCGCAGCTTCTTCAGGGCCATATTTTACTGGCCAACCATGATATCTTTTATCATCGTAGGTTTGACCTGGAAGTGGATTTTCGGAGATTCGTTTGGCATTCTGAATCATTTGCTCACGATGGCAGGTGCCGAGCCGATCGGCTTTCTGACCTCATCTTTCTGGGCCAACACGGCCGTAATTGTCGCAACGGTATGGTCACGGGCGGGCTTTTTCATGGTCATTTTTATCGCGGGCTTGCAGGCTATACCTACAGATTATTATGAGGCAGCTCGTTTGGATGGAGCAACGGGTACCAAAGTGTTTCGTTATATTACCCTGCCGCTATTGAAGCCGACAAGTTTGCTCGTGGTCATGCTTTGTCTCATTGACGCATTTAAAGCCTTCCCACTTATGTTTGCGCTTACAGGCGGAGGCCCGGGCAAAGAAACCACGTATATTGTTCAATATATTTATGAGATTGGCTTTAACAGGCAGGAATTAGGTCTTGCCAGTGCCATGTCCGTCGTTTTGTTTATACTTATTGGCGGTTTCTCGGCACTTCAATTCCGCTTATCGAAAGGAGGGGCTGTCTGATGGTGATGAAACCTATGGCCAAAATAATGATCTACGGTATATTGATTGTGGCCGCAGTGTTGTGGCTCCTGCCTGTGCTGTGGGTTGTGATCTCTGCCCTGAAGACCAATAGCGATCTGTACAGCTTTCCTCCAAAATTGTGGCCAGATCCAGTGACCTTTGAACATTTCACGGCGGCATTCAAAAAAGGCGATTTTGGCTTGTATTTTATGAATAGTACGATTGTCACGCTGTCTTCAACGCTGCTGCTGCTGTTGATTAACTCCATGGCAGGTTTTGCACTTGCAAAGTATCGTTTCCGTGGAAGCTCAATTATATTAATTGCTTTTATCTCGACCCTTATGATTCCCATTGAGGTTATCATGATTCCGATCTTCAAAGTGCTGAGTGCACTTGGTTTATATAATACGCTGCTTGCAATCATTATCCCGCCTGCCGCAACTCCGACAGGGGTGTTCCTTATGCGGCAATACTTGCTGACCGTACCGGACGAGCTGCTGGAAGCGGCACGAATGGATGGAGCGGGTGAATGGAAAATTTACTGGAGCATTATTCTTCCCATAGCAAAGCCGATCCTCGCTGTGCTTGCAATCTTTTCTTTTATGTGGAGATGGGATGACTTTGTATGGCCGTTAATCGCAATTAGTGATCCATCCAAATATACGATCCAGCTGGCGCTTTCTAATTTTATTGGTGAATACAACGTCGATTGGGGAAGCCTGCTTGCGATGTCCGTCATCACGATGCTTCCGGTACTGGTTGTGTTTATGGTTTTCCAGCGTTATTTTGTCAGCGGTATGATTACTTCAGGCATGAAAGGATGAGTTAGATGTTAGAACCCACCCGTAGCGGGATGCAAACTTTGGATTACAAGCCCATGACATTGGGCGGTAATCAGGTTATCAATCATTGGTTAATCAGTGGCATATATACGCAGCCTGTAGCTTTTGTTCCAACAACGATGGAAGGCGATATTAATGATTGGCTTATTGATGGATTTGCCATTCATGAGAACCCGTGCAGACAGGAATTTGTTGAAAATAGAAGATCACAATCTGTACCCCGATTTTTTGAACAATTAAGTGAGTTTCCAAGTCCCGGGGATCATTTCGAGGGGGAGCAGGATAGGATGTCCTGGGAGATTTATTCTCCCTGGGGTAATCCACGAGTAGAGAAATCAGGTTTTTGGTTTGTACCTACCCATCTTCGCAGTTATGCGGCGACACGCCTCGTATCTCCGGTCGCTCATACGGCCTCATTCCGAATCAAAACGTATGGAAGCTTGACACTGTGGATCAATGGAGAACAGGTGACGGATTTTGCGCCGCTCGTTCGCAACAAGGAGCAGGAAGTCATTATTCAAGCCGAACTGCTAGCCGGAATCAATGAGATTTATGCCTGCTGGGAGGATCTGGCTGAACGAGATACGATGTATGCATTTGCAGTAGAATACCTTGGGAACGAGCAATTACATATTTCACTGCCTATTGCTTCCCATTTGGTAGAGCCTGTGCAATCCGCTGAGCGAGCACTGGAACAAGCCTATTTCGCTTCAGATATTTTTAGAGGTGAAGAGATTAAGCTTCGTCTTCCACTTCCCTTGCCAGATATGGTTAGAGAGATGCATGTCCAGTATGGCAACTTCTTTGATGGCACCGAAAACAAAACGATTCACTTCGCTGAGAAAGAAACGGATCTGATTCTGGGACATACCAATGAACTCGGCCATCATTACGTATACTTCACACTGACGATTTCAGTTTCAAACGTATTGCTTACCAAGAAGTTCGGATGTCAATCCTATGATACGCGTTATGATGAGGCTGCCCGGCAAGCTGAGGATATGCAAGCTCGCAAATCCCTGGCTCTCCAGTGCATTGCCGAGAAGGGCTGTCCTAACATTCACACGGCGATCGCCATGCTCAAAACAAATGGCAATGTACAGGAAGCGGAGAACATGCTGCTGGAAGGCATCGAAGGCATTGAACAGCGGAAGGATTGCAGCGATTTTTATCTTGTTGGATTGTTCCGCCTGTGGAGAGATGAACGCAATAGCGGTTTGTTCAGTGAAGCGTTCTGGGATCGGGTAAAAGCAAGTATTTTGAACTATCGTTACTGGATTGATGAACCTGGTGACGATGTGATGTGGTTTTTCAGTGAAAATCATGCCTTGTTGTTCCACACCAATGAGCTGTTAGCTGGACAACTGTTTGGGGAAGAAATGTTCACGAATAGTGGGGAAACGGGTGAAGTGCATCGTCAGAAAGCGGAGGAGAGACTTGCCTTATGGTTTGAGCGCTTCATGGATGAAGGATTGGCAGAATGGAATTCCAGTGCATACATTCCGATCGATGCTGTAGGACTCTTGCATATCTATGAGTTTGCTCAGAATGAACAGCTTAGACAGCAAGCGAAAAAAGCTATGGATTTATTATTTTATTATATTACGGCTCAGATGCATCAAGGGGTCATGTCTACTACGTTTGGGCGTAGCTACGAGAAGGAATTGCTGGGTAGTTATGCGGCGGGAACAACGTCAATGTGCTGGATCGGTTATGGTGTCGGTCACGTAAATAATTATTCAATCAGCAATGTAGCCTTGAGTTTATCCGATTACATGCCTCCCGCGGAATATCAGGAACATCTCCTGCTTGAGAAAAATCAGCAGCTAACGTTTACCAATCAGCAGGGCAAGGGAGGATATGCCAAACTCTATCATTATCGAACAGCAGAGTACGCACTTTCATCCATCATACGCTTTAGACCAGGCAAGCAAGGTTATCAGGAGCATGTTAATCATCTCTCTTTGTCACCTGAGGCGCAGGTATGGGTGAATCATCCCGCAGAAATATACAAGCATGGAGATGGCCGCCCTTGCTTCTGGGCTGGTAACGCGATTTTGCCCGACGTCGTTCAGCATGAAGCTATAGCTTTGATGATGTTTGATATTCCAGCAACCCATACTTCAGATTGGACACATGCTTATTTTCCTACAAGTTTCTTTACAGAGTGGGAGAAGCATGAGAACTGGTATTTTGCCCGTCTGGATAAAGGGTATGTGGCGTTATATGCAGCGAATGGAATGAGCATGGAGAAGAACGGAGTGACAAGAGAGCGTGAGCTTATTTCCCCTGGATTGCGTAATGCCTGGATCATCAGGGCAGGAAACGAACTGCAATTCGGATCATTTAGCAACTTTGTTAACCAGGTTTGCTCCACCAGCCCGCAATTCGACAGCACTTCTCTTACGCTCAGTCTGATCGACCCTGTATATGGTTCCATTCAATGGGGAATGAACAAACCTTTTCTTATTCAAGGGGAGGAAGTCATCCATTCAGGCTATGGAGTAAAGGGACAGTTGGTGCTGCAGGATATAAAGCGTTGAATCGTGTGTAATAAATCTAGGGAGTGACAGCCATAATGCCGAATCAAGACGTACTTCTGGAGAACATAAACAAGGTATCCGATGCGATGAAATCGATGAAAAATACAAGCATCAATGAACAGTTTCCGATTGGACTAATCGATATCCATTTGTGGGAATGGCCGCAAGGGGTTGGACTTTATGGTCTCCTTCAGCTCTATGAAGCAACAAAGGATGCAGAGGTGCTTCGTTTTCTTGAATCCTGGTACGATGCAAGATTAACGGAAGGATTACCGGAGAAAAATGTAAATACGTGTGCTCCGATGCTTACGTTGATTTCACTATGCGAACTGACCGGGAACAAGAAGTATGAACGTGTCTGTGAAGAGTGGAGCAGCTGGATTATGGAGGAACTGCTGCGAACCGGCGATGGTGCATTTCAGCATATGATCACGGGTGATGCAAATGACGGCCAAATTCTGATTGATACTCTATTTATGACCGTGTTGTTTTTGGCCAAAGCAGGAGTGCACTTTAAGAAACCAGCCTATGTGGAAGAAGCCAAGCGGCAATTCCTTGTGCATATTAAATATCTCTATAATAAACAAACCGGTTTGTTCTATCATGGCTGGGATTTCAATGAAAATCATAACTATGGTGCTGTTCATTGGGGAAGAGGCAACGCCTGGTATACGGCTGGAGTGATGGATTTCCTGAATATCATTCCGATTGAGGATGGGCTAAAGGCTTATCTGTTAGATACAGCGACTGCACAGGTTAGAGCGCTTGGCAAGCTGCAGCATGAGGACGGGATGTGGCACACGGTTCTGGATGATCCAGACTCGTATAAAGAAACCTCCGCAACGGCAGCGTTTGGATACGGTATTCTTAAAGGGATTCGGTATGGCTACCTGGACGAGTCCTATCGGAATATCGGTATGAAGGCACTTGAAGCGGTGCTGCGACACATTGATGATAACGGAGTAGTACAGCAGGTGTCTTATGGAACGCCTGTGGGCAACGATGCCCAGTTTTATAAAGAAATACCGATCAGTCCGATGGGTTATGGGCAAGCGCTTACCCTGTTTATTCTGATTGAGGCATTACGGATTCCAGAAGCCGAATAAATGTTGTTTTCGTGTGTATGAATGATTAAATCTCACCCTATAGAATGAGCCCTTAAGGGTCTATCTATAGGGTGTTTTTGATGTGTGCCAAGGCTGTATTAATGAAGCTTAAGCTATTCATGAGAAACATTGTTCTGATTGATTTCAGTAATCCCCGTATCCATAAATTTCTCAACATCAAGCCTGTCGCTTGAACGAAGCAGCGTTTCAATAATTTCCGCTCCCCACTTCCGTTCATTCTGTGAGATTACAGCCGATAACTGTCCATTCGTCAGTCCTTTATTACTTATAGAGGTGTCACCTAAAGCAATAAGATGCCTGTTTAACCCTTTGGCTTTCCAGACAAGAACAGAGGCCGAGACAGATACAAAATCCAGCCCGACCACCGCATTAAAATGCGGATGGGCATTAATCATGGCTTCAATATCGGCTGCAGCTCGAGCTTCATTGCCTTGATTGTATTTGACCTCCAGCACTTCAATCGCTGTTTCATTGCGAATATAATCAATAAATCCGTTCAGCCGCTGCTGCAGCCCGTGCATCTCTTGCAGCCCGCTTTCGACCAAAATCATACCTTGATTATGCAGCAGTCTTGAGGTGGTGATCGCGAATTGCTGTCCTGTACGGTAGTTGTCAGCACCGATATAAGCAGTGCGCTTGCTGGAAGGAGCATCGGATTCAAACGTCAGCACGGGAATACCGGCTGCTATTGCTTTATCAATAACAGGCGTGAGCGCTGCTGCGTCCACAGGGGATATGGCGATGCCATCAACGCGCTGTTTGATCATGTTCTCCAGAATGCGGATTTGCTGCTCCGTATTGGCTTCATCTGGCGCATTGACGTTCAAGGTGACATGATGCTTTTCAGAGGCCTGGGCAGCGTCCATCGTAATCATCTCGTAGGTTGGATATGTCATCGGGTAGATGATGCCGAAGGTTTTGTTCTTCTCAGGTTGGTCTGTGGGTGCCGCAGCATTCGGACCGGTAGCAGGCACACTTGAATCAGAAGTTACGACCGCACAAGAAGTGAGCGTGAATAGAAGCAGCATCGTAAATAGGAGCCAGGCAGTACATTTGAATTTAGTCATACATGGGCTCTTCGATCTGATCGGATGGCGGCTCATGAAATGGCATAACTCCTTGTGAGCGAAATTCTTTGGGCGTGCAGCCCGTTGTTTTTTTGAAAATATTAGAGAAATAGTGCGGGTCATTATAACCTACCTTGTAGGCAACTTCAAAGGTCTTGTTGCTTGTTGTTTTCAGCAGTTCCTTGGCCTTGTTGATACGCACCTGAGTTAGATACTCTGTGATCGTCTGACCGGTTTCCTGACTGAAAATTTTGCTGAGATGGCTTGAACTGATTCGAACATGGGCAGAGATGGTTTTCAATGAAACCTGCTCATTATTATATTGTTGTGATACGTAGGATTTGACCTGATCAATGACATCACTATATTTGCCAGAGGATGCAGCCCTCCGCTGCCATAATTGATCCAGCAAAGTGCACAGGTACTGCTTGCAATGCTCCCAGCTTTCAATGCTCTCGATCATCTGCTGCAGGCTCCTGATATTCTCATCTGCATCAGCCCCCATCCGAAATAGCTGATTCGCCATGCGAAAGGACTCGAGGGTCAGATCGTTTAACAAATAAAAGCCATACGTTGAGGTATGCCAGTCAACAGATTTCAGCGGGGAAGCAAATTCCCGTACAAAGCTGTCACGCAGCTGAGGGCTGCCGAGCTTGAGAAATTCAAGGAACTGACGGCGATCCAGAAAAATATTCATTTTCTCATGCAGCTGAATGCCGCGCAGCGAAGCTTTATTTTGCAGGGTCAGACGTGTAATATATTTATCTTCATCTGCTTCCAGATAGGAAATATGAATGCCCTGCAAACGTTCCTGCATGCTGCCAATACCCAGAATGATGCTGCAGTTAAACTGCTGCTCCAGCTCCAGACGGGTATGCTCCCTAAGCGCTTCCAGACACGTGTTGATGCTGTCCTCCGAGTTGGATTTAAGCAGCAGCACCAATTCGGTGCGGCTTCGGATGTAAGCCAGAAGCTCGGCATGCACGCTGCAAGCTGTTTCTAGAACATGGAGTATTTTATTCAGCAGCTGCTCCGAGTGCTGAGACTCATCGTGTAGTCTTATATCGACAATGGCGATGGCGTAGAACCTGGCTGATAGGGGGAGTGACAGCTTCTTGGCGGAATCAATAGCATCACTTGTACCGATGAGACCACCACACAGATCGGCCAGCAATTTTTCTTTAGTCATGGCAAGACTCATCATCCGCTGCTCCTCTTCATCCATTTTCTGGCTGACCTGATGCAAAATCTGAAGAAGTTCTGCCGCGCTGACAGGCTTCAGGCAATACTCGGTTACACCAAGTCGGATCGCTTCCTGAGCATAACGGAATTCATCATGACCGCTCATAATAATGATCTTGATCTGAGGCTTTTGGGCACGGATGATGGAGGCCAGCTCTAATCCGTTCATAAACGGCATTTTAATGTCGGTGATCAGAATATCAGGTGCCCATTCTTCAATTAAAGGTAAAGCCATCTCTCCATCAGGGGCATCCCCGCAATAATGAAACCCTTCCTTCTCCCAATCGACGCTGCTGCGAATGTTTTCCCGAATAGCAATCTCATCGTCTACAATTATCACCTTTTTCAATGCCGAACCTCCTTGCTCTTTGGAATTCGAATTTTAAATGTACTGCCCTCCATATATGTGCTTTCCATTTCTACGCCATAGGAAGGACCGAAATAGAGCCGAATCCGGTGATGTACATTCATCAGACCAAATCCGCCTTCCTGCTCTTGTTTGGGAGGGGAATGGAAGTCTGAAGATTGTTCCAGTGCTTCTCTTAATTGAGCCAGCTGCTCTTCAGACATGCCAATACCATTGTCCTGTACGGTCAGCACGATACTTGTTTCATCAGCACAGGCCTGGATCAAGATATGCCCTTGACCACGTTTGTTTTTGATCCCATGGTAGATCGCGTTTTCGATCAGAGGCTGCAGTGTCATTTTCAAAATCGGATAATGCTGCAGCTCAGGGTCAACCTGGATTTCGTATGACAAAATATCGTGATAACGCATCTGCTGAATAACCAGGTAATTGCGGGCATGGTCCAGCTCGGTTTGAATCGTTATCCAATCGAAGCCGTTGTTCAGACTTAAACGAAAGAATTTAGAGAGGGCCTGAACAAGCGTGATCACACTTTCCTTTTTGTCAGCTTCAGCCATCCAGATAATCGATTCCAGTGTGTTATACAGGAAATGCGGATTAATCTGTGCTTGCAGTGTGCGCAGCTCAGCTATTTTAACCTGCTCATTTTCCTTGATGCTCTGTTCCATCAGTGCTTTGATCTGCTCCAGCATCGTATTAAAGCTTTGACCGAGATCCGCGATTTCGTCAGAGCCGGCAGGGGAGACCTTGGCTTCCAAATAACCGCTCGCCGCCTTGCGCATCTTGTTCATCAGAATCTGAATGGGGAAAATCAGTCGATTATTCAGGAAAAAATATAAAGAAATAGCAAAGAATGCGCTTAACAAAACACTGATGATGATTAACTGCCGAATGCTGTTGGCCTCTGCGAGAATTTCTTGAAAAGGAGCTGCTCCGACGATCTGCCATCCCGTTTGTTTTGACGTGCTGTATACGACAAATTGGGGTTTGGCACCTGTGGACAGATTAAAGCTGTCCTTCCGGGCGTGTACGGACATTGAATTAATCTGCTCGATGACGGCAGGCGTGGCCTGCCCAGATGGCGGTTTAAACAATGTCTGACCATATTGATCATTAATATAAAAGAAGCCGGAATCCTTGATCTTTGTTGTTGTCAAAAAATTATCAATGAATGCGTCATTCATATCAATCACAATAAAACCGATGACCTCCTGTGTAATGCGTTCTTTGACAGTGGTCATAATTGAAAGCGCATTCTGCTTTGGGTACACAAATCCGTCCAATTGATTCTGTTCAGCGTAGGGTGCTGCATGTGGGATGCGTAAAATGGCATCGGGATATTGCACCAGATACTGAAAATAGGGATTCCGAAGCGGGTTGCGTTCCAGCTTGAATACGCCTTTGCGTTCACTGAGGCCTTTGCCATAGAAATTAACAAAAGAAATATTCAGAACCTTATCATATTTGTAGGTTTCACGATAAAGATTGTACGTCTGTAAAATGGCTTTGGCTTCGGCATAAGACTCGGATTGGGAGTACAAATATTGAAGCACCTGCGGATTTTTACCCAGCTCCAGCAGTCGTTCTGTATCCTCGAACATCATATCAATGTTTCTTGCAAGCTGATCAGCAGCCAGCTGTGTGGAAGCTTTGTTATGATTCGATACAACGGTGTACGACTTATGGTAAGAGATTAATCCTACAACGATGAGCGGCACTGAGCTGAGGATGATGAACATGCTGAGCAATTTTAGTCTGAGGCTTGAAGTTATCCATTGGACAAGTTTCAACGTCTTCCACTCCATCTGAAGGGATCAGGATAATATTAGGTAGCATTATTATAACATGAATTTTAACCATTACAGATGATCGCAAAATAGTACACCAATATCCAAAGAAATTCCACATTTTCACAGCAAGTCCTCTAAAATTACTAAATTATTACATAAAAATCGCATCACATTCCATGTTAGTTCATGTTGTAAGCGTTTTATAATGTGATCACACCGCACAAGGTGAACTTGAAAAGGGAGGATCAACTGATGCGAAGCAAAAAAAAGTGGGGACTAGTAATAACGCTGGCGATGGTCATGCTTGTCAGCACGGCCTGTAACAGCAAAGGAGCATCCGGCACAGAACAGACGAACTCGACAGGGGGAGAGGGGAGTACACCCGCGAGTGCACAGACCATTACCCTTGGTTTTTCTCAGGTCGGTGCGGAGAGTGGCTGGCGTTCAGCGAATACAAAATCCATTCAGGATTCAGCTAAAGAAGCTGGCTATGATCTCAAATTCTCGGACGCACAGCAGAAACAAGAGAATCAGATCAAAGCCCTGCGCTCTTTTATTCAGCAAAAGGTAACCGTTATTGCCTTTTCACCAGTGGTGGAGTCCGGTTGGGATACGGTACTGAAGGAAGCCAAGGACGCAGGTATTCCTGTGATTCTGACTGACCGCGCGGTGGATTCAGCTGATAAATCCTTATACAAAACGTTTATCGGTTCAGACTTTGTGGAAGAGGGACGTAAGGCGGGACAGTGGCTGGCGGATCAGTACAAGGATGCGCAAGAGGACATTAATATCGTTGAATTGCAGGGTACAACAGGTTCTGCACCAGCGAATGACCGCCAGGAAGGGTTTATGGAAGTGATCGGTTCGAATGCCAAATTAAAAGTCATTGCATCGCAAACAGGTGATTTTACACGTGCCAAAGGCAAAGAGGTTATGCAGGCTTTCCTCAAAGCACATAAAAAGATCGATGTTCTGTATGCACACAATGACGATATGGCACTTGGGGCTATTCAAGCCATTGAAGCAGCCGGCTTGAAGCCGGGCGTGGATATTAAAATCATTTCTGTGGATGCCGTGAAGGATGGAATGCAGGCAGCAGCTGACGGAAAAATCAATTTTATCGTTGAATGTAATCCGCTGCTTGGACCTCAATTAATGGAAGCAGTGCAGGCCGTCGTGGACGGCAAAGAGATTGAAGCACGTATCGTTACTGACGAAACCACCTTCACATCCGAGCAAGCCAAAGAAGCATTGCCAACACGTGAATATTAAAAGCAAATGCGAATAACAAAGAAAAGTCATTTTTCGACCTGACTGTCGCTAAATGACTTTTTTCTGTAGCAACCTTGCAGATACCTGATGATCGCTTTATTCGATCTGACTATATAAGGTGAACTATTCATTTACACGTTAACGGAGAGGACAGAAAAAACCTGAAAAAGCGGAGCGGTCGCCTTTATCACCGGATTTTCACCTTTAGAAAGGGGAATCGAAAAAATCTGGGGATAACAGCGATTGGAAGGTTATTCTGTCATCGGAGTGGATTGTGTAAATTCTTTTGTTCAACTTTATTTTAAAGATTTTATGAAAAAGGAGAGGGTTACATGGATGCTGTTCACACCCCCATATTGCAAATGACCGGGATCACGAAACAATTTCCGGGTGTCAAGGCGCTCTCCAATGTCAGCTTTCGCCTGTTTCCGGGTGAAATTCATGCGCTGATGGGTGAGAACGGAGCAGGAAAATCAACGCTGATCAAAGTGCTCACAGGTGTGTACTCCATTGATGAGGGCATCGTGACGATGGATGATCACGCTCTGGCGATATCGGGGCCGCTCGAGGCTCAGAAAGCAGGGATCAGCACGGTGTATCAGGAGGTGAATCTGTGTCCGAACTTAACGGTGGCAGAAAATATCTATATCGGCCGGGAGCCGATGAAATTTGGCCGCATCCACTGGAAACAGATGAACAAAGATGCGGAGAACCTTTTGCGGGAAAGATTAAATCTGGTCATTGATGTGAAGGCCCCGCTGCAGACGTATTCCGTTGCGATACAGCAGCTTATTGCGATTGCAAGGGCACTCAGCATCTCGGCAAAAGTACTTATTCTGGACGAACCGACATCCAGTCTGGATAAAAATGAAGTGCAGCAGCTGTTCCAGATTATGCGCAAGCTGAAGAGTGAAGGGCTGGCGATTCTGTTCGTGACCCATTTTCTCGATCAGGTGTATGAAATGTCCGACCGTCTGACCGTGCTTCGCAACGGAGAACTGGAGGGGGAATACCTTGCCGCGGAGCTTCCGCGTATGGAGCTGGTGCTCAAGATGATTGGCAAAGAGCTTGAAGTGCTGGAAGATCTGCCAAAGCAGGTTGAGGAAGGTCATTCAGAGAAAGGCATGGGAACTGACGGTGCTGGCGACATTATGATCACCGCAGCTGGACTCGGACGGAAGGGGGCCATTGATCCGTTTGACCTTACGATCCGCAAGGGGGAAGTGGTTGGGCTCGCTGGTTTGTTGGGTTCAGGACGAACGGAGATGGCTCGACTGTTGTTTGGCGCTGATCGTGCAGATGAAGGGAAATTGACCGTTGCAGACACCGGTAACACTGTCAAGTCACCACGACATGCGATTGATCAGCATATCGCGTTCTGCTCCGAGAATCGCAAAACGGAAGGCATCATTGATGATCTGACGATCCGCGAAAACATTATTCTGGCCTATCAAGCAGCGCGAGGCTGGTCCAAGCCGATTTCTCGTAAAAAGCAGGATGAGCTGGCGGAAAAATATATGAACCTGCTGCAGATCCATCCGAAGAACCCGGAGCATCTGATCAAAAACCTGAGCGGTGGCAACCAGCAGAAGGTTTTGCTTGCGCGGTGGCTGCTGATGAACCCGAATCTGCTGATTCTGGATGAGCCTACACGCGGCATTGATATCGGGGCCAAGGCAGAGATACAGAAGCTGGTTCTGTCGCTATCCAGGCAGGGGATGGGTGTGCTGTTTATTTCCTCCGAGCTGGAGGAAGTGATCCGGGTCAGTGATCGGGTGTCGGTGCTGCGCGACCGCAAAAAGGTGAAAGAGCTGAGCGGCGATGACATTAATCAGCAGCAAATCATGAAAGCTATGGCAGGAGGTTGAGTGATGATCAGCAGAATGCGCAAACATCATTTGTTTTGGCCGTTATGTATGCTCGGTTTTCTTTTATTGTTTAACTTGCTCTACTCGCCGGATTTTTTCTCGCTTGTGTTGCGTGATGGCAATCTGTATGGCAGTTTGATTGATATTCTCAACTTTGGAGCTCCGCTCATACTCGTCTCCATCGGTATGACACTGGTCATTGCAACGGGCGGCATTGACCTGTCTGTCGGTTCCATCGTTGCCATATCGGGAGCAATGGCTTGTCTGACAATCAGCAAAGTCACAGATCAAAGCTCGCTTTGGCTTGTCCTAAGTGCGCTCGCATTATCGATCGGTCTGTCGCTTGCACTTGGCGTGTGGAATGGGGCGCTGGTATCCGTTGCCCGGATTCAGCCTATTATCGCAACCTTGATTCTGATGGTGGCTGGACGTGGCATTGCTCAATTGATTACGAGTGGACAGATTATCACGGTGTCCAATGCGCAGTATCAATACATTGGTGCCGGTTCCTTGGCCGCTTTGCCCTTCTCCATTTTTATCGTACTGACGGTATTGCTCATTGCTGTGCTGCTCACACGAAAAACGGCGCTTGGGCTGTTTATTGAATCGGTAGGCAACAATGCTCGTGCCAGCCAATTGGCGGGTATTCGCTCCAAAACCGTCATCCTCGCTGTTTATGTTTTCTGTGGTTTGTGTGCCGGTATTGCAGGCTTGATCCTCAGCTCCAATGTATCCAGTGCAGACGGAAACAATGCCGGTCTCTGGTACGAGCTGGATGCGATTCTGGCCGTTGTGATCGGAGGAACTTCACTGAATGGCGGACGTTTCTATCTGATGGGCACGGTGATCGGAGCACTGATTATTCAAACGTTAACAACCACGATCTACATGATTGGCGTACCGCCAGAGGTTACGCTTGTAGTCAAAGCCTTTGTGGTACTCGCTGTATGTTTAATTCAATCCGAAGCTTTCCGCCAAACGATGGCCGAGCGTCTCAAAAAGCGGAAGTTTCCAGCTGAGCAGGGGGTAAATCGCCATGTATCTTAACCGAAAACTTCTACCGGTCCTGGTTACCTTTGGTCTGCTCGCCGTCATGATTGCCATCGGCTCATTTCGTTATACCGGCTTCTTTTCCACACAAGTTCTGTTTAACCTGCTGATTGATAATGCATTTCTCATCATTACGGCGATTGGCATGACCTTTGTCATTGTGTCCGGGGGAATCGATTTGTCTGTAGGCTCAGTCATTGCGCTGACAACGATCATCAGTGCCAGTTTGGTGGAAAAGCAAGGCTGGTCGCCCTCGGTTGTCATTCCGATGGTGCTGGTGATGGGCGCATTGTTTGGTACCATGATGGGGGCCATTATTCATTATTTTAAAATTCAGCCCTTCATCGTCACGCTGGCAGGCATGTTTCTGGCACGCGGGCTTTGTTATGTCATCAGTACCGATACCATCACGATAACGAACTCTTTCTATACTACAGTTGCACAGGCTAAGATTTCACTCCCGGGAGGAAGCTTTGTGTCGATCAACGTGCTGCTTGCCGTCATTATGCTGCTGCTCGCCATTTTCCTTGCGCACTATACCCGCTTTGGTCGTAATGTGTACGCGATTGGCGGAAGTGAGCAATCATCAATGCTGATGGGACTTCCCGTAGCCCGTACCAAAATTCTGGTATATACACTCAGCGGCTTTTGTTCAGCGCTTGCAGGCGTTGTCTTCACATTTTATATGTTATCCGGCTACGGATTACATGCCATGGGTCTTGAGCTGGATACGATTGCTGCGGTTGTGATTGGCGGTACACTGCTCACAGGTGGTGTCGGTTACGTGGCAGGTACATTCCTCGGCGTATTGATCCAGGGCGTAATCCAAACTATAATTAGCTTCGAAGGCACACTCAGCTCATGGTGGACTAAAATTGTGATTGGTCTGATGCTGTTTGTCTTTATTTTGTTCCAGCGTCTTCTCAGTGAACGACGAAGTTCTGCCAAGTCTTTGCATTAGCTTCGGATCATTGTATAGGTCGGGTTAGTCTGTTCCATCAAGTTGGAGGAGGGAGAAATTCGTTGGGGAAAATGGCGAGCTGGTTGTTGTGTATATTGCTTCTGTTATGTCTCACGGGCTGCACAACGTATGAGTCCGAATCGAAGCCGCCTCCTGTTCCAGCAGCCGAAGAATCACTACCTTCAATAGAGGAATGGATGCAATCGGCTGAATATATGACTCCGCTCAAGAAATCAATCGTCGTCGGTTTCTCGCAGCTGGGCACAGAGAGTGCCTGGCGTATGGCGAATACGACATCGATTCAGGATGCTGCCAAGGAATCAGGTATTACGCTTATTTTGAAAAATGCAGAGCAGTCTCAGACGAAACAATTTGAGGCTGTTCGTTCTTTTATCCGGCAAAAGGTTGATGTGATTGCCATTGCGCCCGTAGTAGAATCCGGCTGGGACGACATCCTTCAGGAGGCGAAGCGTGCAGGCATTCCTGTCATTATTGTGGATCGATCCGTAGATGTTCAGGACTCCTCCCTTTTTGTAACCACGATTGGCTCGGATTTCTATGAAGAGGGCGTGAAGGCGGGGAAGTATATTCGGGATCGGCTGCGGAATGTTCCGGGAACGATTCGTGTTGCTGAACTGCAGGGAACTAGCGGCTCAACACCTTCGATCCAGCGTGGCGAGGGCTTCAGAAGCATCTTGGCTGAGAGAGATAATATTCTAATCTCGCAAAGTGCTCCTGCTGATTTTACAGAGGATAAGGGTCGGCAGGTTATGGACGGTTTTCTTCAAGTGTCGAAGGAGGAAAGGGCACAGGTTCTTTTTGCCCATAACGATGAGATGGCTTTTGGTGCGATTCAGGCGATTCAGAAGGCTGGCTTGAAGCCCGGCGAAGATATGATCATTGTATCGGTAGACGGTTCCCGCAAAGCGCTGCGAATTCTGGCCGATGGGCAGATTAACGCGGTGGTTGAATGCAACCCGCTGCTGGGGCCGCAGCTTATGCAGGCAGCCAAAGAGATTATTGCAGGGCGTACACTGCCCAAACGTATGGTGCCCCGGGAGGATATTTTCACCCAGGAAAGTGCCAGCCGTGAGATGCTTCATCGCAGATTCTAGGGCGTGTCTGAAAACGCTGAGGAGGAGTGCTCGTATGATTATCATGATTAATGGCGCCTTTGGTGCGGGAAAAACTTCAGCTGCAGCAGCACTGCAGCCCAAAATTGCTAACTGCATGGTCTATGACCCGGAAGAGATCGGTTATATGCTTCGCAAGCTGCTTCCAGAAGAACATCGGGAGGAGCAGGAGCGTACTGACGATTTTCAGGATATCGAGCTGTGGAGAGTTTTGACGGTAAAGATCGCCAGAGAGGTGAAGCAGAAATACAATAAACATCTCATCATTCCCATGACCATCTATAAAAAAGAAAACTTTGATTACATCTACAATGGGTTGAAGGAAATGGATCAGGATCTGCATCATGTTTGTCTGACAGCCTCTTTAGATACAATATATGAGCGTCTCGCCAAGCGCGGGGATCCATTCGGCGGCTGGCAATATCAACAAGCTCCCAAGTGTGTTGAAGCGTTCAAGGCGGATGTATTCGAAACCCGTATTTGCACCGATCAACTGGACACTGGCGATGTGATTGATATCATTCTGGAGAAAGTGAAGGGTTGAGATGGAGAAATCGCATATCTGGCGAATCTGGTCAGGTCTTTCCCATTTCTCCAAACAGTTGCAGATGAATAAGCAAGAGTTTCAGAAGTAAATCATGCTGAGGGCGGATAGACCAGGATAAAGTTTAGCAGTACAATAGGATGTAAGGAATTGGAATGAAAGTGGCTTGTCTGGGTGTTTTTGAATGCGATTTCATCTAAAGGAGGCTGTGCATTGTCCGAATATTACTGGGATCAGCAAATTGAATACCTGAGGAAGACACGTTGGTTATATTATAACGATGACTATTTGGAATTTCTGGTTCAAAGAGTCTGGAAGATTGAGAAAGCTGTACATATCATTGATTACGGATGCGGTTTCGGGTATATGGGCTTGAAGCTGCTTCCACTCCTGCCAGAGGGGTCAAAGTACACGGGTGTAGATAAAGGAACAGAACTGATCAAACATGCTAAAGAAATCTATGAACAAATGCCTTATCAAGCCGACTTTATTGAGGGCGACATGGAAACGATGCAGGTGGATTGTGCTTACGACATAGCGATGAGCCATGCTTTTTTATTACATATGCCGGAACCTAAATCGATCTTGGAGAAGATGATTGGCAGTGTGGTAGATGGAGGCAGAGTTATCTGCTTTGAGCCGCATTGGATTGCAAACATGTCGAGTTGTGCGCTCGAAGGTGTGCAGCAGTCCAGCATTATGCATTTGGGCACGCTCCAGAAGATATATGAGCAGGATGCGATCCGAAGCGGTAAAGATGGAAACATCGGCATGAGCATTCCCGTTCTCTTGAGTCAATTAGGGGTTAGAGGGGTGGAGTGTCGAGTAAGCGATCGGGTTAACTTTCTGGATCAACATATGGCTGATGCGGACAAGCAGAGACTGGTTCATGCTTTAAAAGAAGAAGGATTAGGTGCAATGCCCGGTAACCGGCCCGATGTTATTGCCCAGCTTGTAGACCGGGGATTGACTCTCGAAGAGGCCAATCAACAATACGATGCAGAAGAGAGATTCGCGAGAGAGTTTAATGAAAATGTGTGCATGACCTATGCTCCGAATATGAAAATCACGAGTGGAATCGTAGCACGATGAATGAAAAATCTAAAGCATGGAGGAGATATCTTTGATTTATCGCAGGAAAACGTATATTGTTGCCTCTACTTTTGTAGATGAATTTAATGCGCTTTTCAATGATATCTTGCTGCCTGCGCAACTGAAATACGGAGCCCGTTTAATTGGCCGATGGCATACGCAGCTGGATGAAGAGAGCAGTGAAATTTTTGCGATGTGGGAATACGATACGCTGGAACAATATGAGGAGATTGAACGAAAGATCAAAGCGGATCAAAAACATGTAAGGCGAGTGCAGGAGCGATACGACCAGCTTGGAAGACATCGGTATGCCGAAGTATTTCGGCAGGAGATTCAGCAGCAGTTTTTTACCTCGACGGTGGATCGGGAGCGAACAATTCTTGAATGAGATTATACAACAAGGAGTGGTGGGAGTATGGAGACAGAACGACTGGTGTTTCGCGAATATACCAAAAATGATTTCGAACATCTGTATACGATGACAAGCGAGCCCAATGTAATGAAGTATATCCGGCACGGTGGTCCATGGACAAAGGAAGAGACGATGCAAACGCTGGAGAAATTTATCCAAAGGAATGAATCGGGAATAGGGCTTTTGCTGGCTTTTAAAAAGGAAGATAACCAGCTTGTTGGGACATCAGGACTCATACCACAAGTGATTGAAGGCAAGGAGGAGCTTGAAGTCGGTTATTGGGTGCGAGAGCAGTATTGGGGACAGGGTTATGGGTACGAGCAAGCCAATGCGTGGAAGGAACAGGGTCTAAAGCTGGGGCATAAACGTTTGATTTCTCTAATCCAGCACGGAAACGCAGGTTCAATGCGCATCGCGCAAAAAAATGGCATGGTTCATGAGAAGGATGTCGACATCATTGGGAAACAGGTGGCGGTATTTTCACTAGAGGTGTAACACACAATGAAAATTCGGATTATTGGCGCCTGTGGTAGCGGAAAATCAACCTTAGCGAGAACTTTATCTCGTAAATATGGTATCACCTGCCACGAACTGGACAATCTGATCTGGGACAGAAACGCAGTGAATTTGAGATACCCTGAAAAGGTGAGAGACCAAGCCTTGCAAGCCATTGTGAGTTCGGAAGCATGGATTATTGAAGGTGCTCAGCTTGAAGCCTGGACTTCTCCATCTATTCTGGAAGCGGATTTGGTGCTGATGCTGCATCCCCATGTGATGGTGAGAGATTATCGGATTGTTAGAAGGTTTGTGCTCTCCAGAACAGGCTTGCAAGCATGGAATTATAAGCAGACCTTCAGCAATCTGTGCAAAATGATTGTGAAATGGAATCATCAATATCCTGTTCAGGATGTCATCGAGATGACGAGTCGATACGGCAAGAAAGCAATTATGATTACGAATACCAAGCAAGCTATAGAAGAGATCGAAAGTACATATAAGCCTGCATCAGGCAAGCACTAAACTTTTGAGATAAGGAGATCACATGAAAACTAACATCGTCCAGATTCAACCCGTTACCCGAGATAATTGGGAACAGGCGCTGCAAATTTCATTGCATGAATACCAGACACATCGGGTTCCAAGTGTGATAGAGGGTCTCGCATATGCATATATCAAACCGTGGGATGAAGCATTTGATCCTTACGTTTTGGAGCTGGGAGGCCAAGTATTTGGGTTCTTTTATTTAAGCTATACACCTGAGAGTGCAGATAACTACTGGATTGGTGGCTTTCAGCTGGACAGGGCGTTTCAAGGCCAAGGCATGGGTAAACGAGCACTAGGAGCAGTAATTGATTTTATTAAAAAAGAACATCCGTTATGCCGTGTTATTTCACTAACGGTTGAAAGAGATAACGTAACTGCTCAACGTTTATATACAGCCATGTCATTTATAAGTGAGAATAAGTTCAATTTCAACGATGAGATTATTTATCGGCTGCAAGTAAATTAAATCCAATCAAATCCATCTCTTTTTATCAAAGCCAGGGAAGTCGGATAACTACAGATGTGGATGAAGAATTGTTTGCCAAAGAGCCCAAGGATGTTCACATGATAAAGGAGCTGGATTCATGACAACTGTTGGTAGAAGGAGAGACTATGCGAAAAAAGATAGCTAGAGCCATGAAGTATACCTTCCTTACCATGATAGGAATTCTAGCCGTTGCGCTTCTTTTTCCTACCTGGACACCAGGTATCCAAGGAGAGAATAGTGTAAGCAGACTTGAGCAGATTGATATTAACGGTACAGGGCATGAAGTCATGATTAGAGGAGCGGACCGAAGTAACCCGGTGCTGCTTTTTGTTCATGGGGGGCCGGGCTGCTCCGAGATTCCATATGTCCGAAAATACCAGCGTGAACTGGAGAAGCATTTCACCATTGTGCATTATGATCAACGCGGGAGCGGCAAGTCTTATCATTTTACAGAAGACTACTCAAACCTGACAACAGATATGCTTGTCGACGATTTGATTGCTTTAACGAAGCATGTCACAGAGGATCTGCAGCAGGATAAGGTCGTGATCATCGGACACTCTTTTGGTACATACATTGGCATGAAGGCGGTTGCGAAGGCACCTGAACAGTTCCAGGCTTATATTGGTATCGGACAGATGGGGGATACCGTTCAGAGTGAGATTGAAACGTTAGATTACACGATAAAACAGGCAAGCACGGCTGGCAATACGGAAGATGTGCGTGAACTGAAGCTCTTGCGAAATACTATTCATCAGGGAGAAGGGCTTACTCCAAGAACCTTTGTACAAAAGTATGGTGGATCGGCCAGACAAATCAACGAGAACGGTGACTATGCTGCCGGCTTTCTCTTCGGACCGGAGTATAACGGACTGGATGTCATACGCTTTTATACAGGAATTCTTCAATCCCAAGACGGTCTCGTGCGAGAAGCACTGGAGCAGCCTTTGCCCGGGCTGGTAGATGAGGTTCACATCCCGGTGTATTTCCTGATGGGTCAACATGATTACATGACAACGTTGAAAGAGGCTGACGTTTACTTAAACAAGCTGAAAGCTCCCGAGAAGGAGCTGATTGTTTTTCATCATTCTGCGCATTATCCGCAATTCGAAGAAAATGATAGATTTACCTCTTGGCTGTATGAGCATTTCAGATCGAGTTAAAAAAGGTGTAGTAACCTGTCTAAATAGACAAAAATATGCACTTTATTTTCCATAATTGTGTTATTATGTTTTTAGCGAACCGCTTTTTCGCTTATTGATCGATATCGTTGAGAAGGGAGGATTGCGTCTTCGTTTCACATGCTAAACAGAGTTTAGAAGTTTCGTTAGACTAGAGCAACGGCACTGCTTGTTAACCAATAAAATAAGCGGAGGTTAGGTTATGACGAAAACGTTTAAAAGATTCAGCATTGCCAGTCTAGCACTGCTCTTTATGGCTACAGCGGCATTCGCTGGTTGGAGCAACAAGGCATCGGCAGCGGATATGAGGTCGTTAACCGCGGCTCAGATTACAGCAGAGATGGGTGCAGGCTGGAATCTGGGCAATCAGCTGGAAGCTACGGTAAATGGCACACCGAATGAAACGTCATGGGGCAATCCTACGATCACACCTGAACTGATCAAAAAGGTAAAAGCGGCAGGGTTCAAAACGATTCGTATTCCCGTTTCTTATCTGAATTATATTGGAAGCGCTCCCAACTATACAGTGAATGCGGCATGGCTTAATCGTATCCAGCAGGTCGTGGATTACGCCTATAATGAAGGACTTTATGTTGTCATTAATATGCATGGCGACGGATTTCACTCGATTCCGGGTTCATGGCTGCATGTGAACAGCAGTAATCAGAGCGTGATTCGGGACAAGTATCAAAAGGTATGGCAGCAAGTTGCTACCAAGTTCAGCGTGTATAATGAGCGTCTCATTTTTGAATCCATGAATGAGGTATTTGACGGTAATTATAACAACCCGAATACGTCGTATTATAGCAACCTGAATGCATATAATCAGATTTTTGTAGATACGGTTCGGAAGACAGGTGGCAACAACAATGCCAGATGGCTGCTTGTTCCAGGCTGGAACACAAACATTGATTATACGGTAGGTAATTACGGCTTTGTAGTTCCAACGGATAACTTCCGTTCCTCCGCGATCCCTAGCTCGCAGAAGCGCATCATGATCTCGGCGCATTACTACTCTCCATGGGATTTTGCAGGTGAAGAGAATGGTAACATTACGCAATGGGGAGCAACAGCGACCAATCCTGCCAAACGCTCAACATGGGGACAGGAGGATTATCTGGACTCCCAGTTCAAATCCATGTACGACAAGTTTGTAACGCAGGGCTATCCGGTTGTGATGGGAGAGTTCGGCTCCATTGATAAGTCTTCCTATGACTCCAGCAATAATAACTATCGTGCAGTGTATGCCAAAGCGGTTACGGCTACAGCCAAAAAGTACAAGCTGGTTCCTGTTTATTGGGATAACGGGTATAACGGACAGCATGGATTTGCGCTGTTTAACCGATTCAACAACACGGTGACACAGCAAAATATTATCAATGCCATTATGCAGGGAATGCAGTAATTGCATTAGCCCCGCAGTAGGAATTGAGCGGCATGTTCCTATCAAAAATAGGAGTATGCCGTTTTGAATTGTGTCGGGTTACAACAAGCGTCTGATCAAGGCGTTTCTGCCCATGAATTTTACACAAGCCTCAAGCAGAATTCACGAAAAGCCACACATCCATCGTTATACTTAGTTTTGCTTTGATCTAGCGAACTTTAAGGATTGGGTGGTAGGCAGAATGTTGAAGAAACGTGAACTGCATGAATGTCAATCGCTGTACAATTTGATGATGGACCCCGCAGTTTCTCCTTATGTTCGTTACGTATGTCAGTCCCAGGAAGAGATGATGTTTTTAACCCGGCAGTTGATTGCGGAAGAAGAGCAGGGAACCGTCATTTCACGCACGATTCTGAATGAGACAGGTACGGCCATCGGTACAATTGATCTGTATCACATCGTGAATCACACCGGATTTCTGGCAACATGGATCGGTGCGCCCTATTTCGGGAACGGGTACAGCCAGCGAGCGAAGTCGGCTTTTTTGACAGAACTGTTTCTTGAGCACGGAATGCAGACGGTTTTTATGAAAATACGCAAGCAAAATGTCCGTTCCCGCAAAGCGGTGGAGAAACTGCCTTATGTCAGTCTCGCTCATGACCTGTATCCGGAAATCGTCAGGAACATGAATATGGAGCAGCCTATATTTGATCTATATCATGTAGACAGGGACTCATTTCTCGCCAGCGGACTGGAGTCGCAGCACATGATGGTGACGTAAACTTTTAATCACAAGATGTAACGGACAGGTATACGTTGAAAAAAAGTACATCAGCGCCGTCAGCGATGACGACGCTGTTTGATATGCAGAAATAAGGCATTTTTGTAGTCCGTTGAATTCACGAATGGAAGAAGATGGATTATACTAAGGAGAGTTGGATGAAGGAGAGGATTAGGTTGACAAGCAATATATGGATTCCCATCGATCACATTCAGGATCAAGAGCCAATCTGGGCAGGAACGAGAATACGAATGTTTGAGTTTTCCCCGAACGGAGTTGAGCAGAACGAACAGAAGCAAAACAAGGCAGAGCATTCAGAGCAGTACACGGAATATTTGCTTTCTTACATACACGGCAATTCGGATGAGCTTCAGTTGACCTGTTTGACACAGGGGGAGGCGGGCAATATCGGAGCAGTTGTCTCCAAGGACCTGCCGAACCATTATACTTTGGCTCAAACGTTAAAAGCCATGTTGGCGGGAACGTATAGCGAAGTGCTTTTTGAATAAAACAGATCATAGATGTGGGAGGTTTTACCTTTTGAATCAGATGAACAAGATTTTAGGTGTTGTATTGATGATTGCAAGTGTGTTTATATCCACGCTGGAGCGCATATCGGTGAGATTGTCGGCTGCACTGGTAGAAGCGGGAAGCGGCTCGGAGCAAGGTCTGCGGGAGGTAACCCGGACGGTCGATGTGCCTACAGGACTGTTAGTGTATTTCATGTTTTTTGTCGGATTTGTTCTATTGGTTGCCGGTTTCCCTGGGAGTTACAAGAGGAAGGATCGAGGATAGATGGAAGCAGGAAATGACCGAGGATGGATGGTAGCAGGAAATGGCTGAAGAATCGCATGAAAAGGAGGGATTTGCCTGTCTAAACATCAGGAGGAACGGATGGCAGGAGGGAATGTGAACGAAGTCGTACGTGTTGGAGAGACGGTGCGCCGGAGCGCAAAGCCGAATGAGTATGCGAATGAACTGTTGTTGTTTCTGGAAAAGCAGGGCTTCCATCAAGCACCGCGATACCTTGGTATGGATGAGAAGGGAAGGGAGATGCTTTCTTATCTGGAGGGAGACGTGCCAGGTGATGATTATCCAGAGATGGATGCATATATGTGGTCAGACGAAGCATTGATTGCAGCTGCTCAACTGTTGAGAACATACCACGATGCAACGGCTAGTTTTACAACGAGGGCTCAGCCGGGCAATCGGTTTCCGGGGATGCAGGTCTTGAAAAAAGGACTGGAAGTTGAAAATACTTGGTTAGTGGGAACTGAGTTGGAAGCGGAAGTGGTCTGCCACAACGATTTTGCCCCGTACAACCTGGTTTTCAGGAATGGTTTGCTGCAGGGAGTGATTGATTTCGATATGGCTGCTCCGGGTCCGCGGTTATGGGATATTGCTTACGCCCTGTATACGTGTGTTCCGCTGGCGAGTTTTTCACCTTTGTCTTCAGGTCATGGGAAGGCTGTTACATCCTATAATGAAGAGAGCCACGCATCTATTCGGAAAAGACGAATCAAGCTGTTTATGGATGCCTATGGAATGAAGGTTCCACCGAATATGAATAATTGGGTACTGTCGCGTATTCGCTTTATGTGCAGAACATTAGAGGAGCGCGCGGCGGCTGGAGATGCTGCCTTCGTTAAGATGGTTGAAGAAGGTCATTTGGCTCACTATGAGCAGGAGGTGCTTTTTCTGGAGCAGCATTGGCAGGATTGGACATGAATTTCTTCTAACGATTTCAGATGACGCTATTGGCTCTCGTTTGGCTCTGCTGGGAGTGTAACGAATCTGAGCGACGTTATTTGTCAAATTAGCTTATTTTGATAGGATTGAAGCTGCTTTTTGGTAGAATAGCGCTTCTGAGATTCGTTACATTTTTAAAGCGTTTCATAAAGGGCAAATAAGGCTTGTAGGAATCGTTAGAGCAAAATCTAAAGCTTCCTCAATACAAGCGGACTCTCTTCGTATATAATGAAAAGGAATTCTACATTATTAGTAACTACATAACTATTGCGAGGTGCACACAGACTTATGCCAACCATCTATGACTTCACCGTAACCCGAACCAATGGAGAGCGTTTTCCGCTCTATCAATATGAAGGCAAGCCTGTATTGATTGTGAACACAGCAAGCAAATGCAAATATACGCATCAATTCGATGACATTCAGAAGCTTTATGATGAGTACAAAGACCAGGGCCTGCAAATTATCGGTTTCCCATGCAACCAGTTTGCGGAGCAGGAGCCAGGCAGCAGTGCAGAAGCGGAGTCTTTTTGCCAGATTAACTACGGGGTGAAATTCCCGATGTTTGCCAAGCTGGATGTGAATGGCGAGTCAGCGCATCCGCTGTACGACTTTTTGAAAAAGTCAGGTCCGTTTGCCGGCTTTGACGAGAGCGACATTCAGGCCAAGCTGCTCAAGCTGATGGTTGCGGATAAAGCACCAGAGTGGCTGCATGGCGATGCAATCAAATGGAATTTCACGAAATTCCTGATTGATGCGGAAGGTCAAGTGGTTCGGCGGTTTGAACCGGTTGCACCTATGGATGAGATCAAAGCAAGCATTCAGGAGCTGTTATAAAAAAGGTAGTCTGTCAGCGGGGGGAGTGAAGCATAATATGATTCCCGCTTTCGTTATGGACAGGAGGTGATGACGTGCCCAGCATGATGCAGTTTACTGCGCCACTAGCGTATACCTACCGAGCTACAAGTCAGTTTGACCCTGGAAAGTCCGACGGTTTCCATTCACATCCGCATTATGAAATTTATTATTTTCATGAGGGAGAGTGCACTTACATTATCGGGGATCGGGTATACAACCTGGAGCCGGGTGATCTGGTGCTCATGCATGGACTGACACTGCACCGGCCGCATCCCAAAGCTGGCAAACCGTATGTCCGGACCACCCTTCACTTTGATCCTTCCGCTGTACGCAGCAGTTTGCACCCGGATCGCATTCAGGAGGTGCTGAAGCCATTTGATGAGCTCGGTAATTGTCGGGTAAATCTTACTGGGGAGATTCGTTCAGAGTTTGAAGCGCTGCTGCAGGATTTGCATCAGTTATCCCGTCACCCTTCCAAGTTCAGAGAAGAGCGTATGCATATCCGGGTATGTGACCTGCTGTATTGTGTGGCGGAAATCTGTCAGGGACATGTGCAGGAACAACGTGTATCGTCGGAAAAAGAACGGCATGTCCAGCATATTATTCGATATGTAGATACCCATTATATGCAGGATATCGGGCTTGATGATCTGGCACAGGAGCTGCATCTGTCCAAGCCCTATCTGGCAGGTATGTTCAAAGAAATGACGGGGCTGACGATTTTTAAATATTTGTATGATCGGCGTATCAATCAGGCCAAGCTGCTGTTTCAGTTTCAGCCAGAGATGAGTGTGACGGAGGCCAGTCGATTGGCCGGTTTCAAGCGTTTGTCTCATTTTAGCCGAATATTCAAACAGAGTGTGGGATGTTCTCCTGATCTGTATCGAAGCCAGCTGCACCGCCAAATGTAATGACAGAACAGTGCCAAAACAAAGCTTCAAGTGTAGATTAATCGTTATATTACTTCAAAGTCGACCAGCATGTGGGGTCGGCTTTTTTAGTTGCATTTTCACAATCAGAACCAATAACGACCATGAATCGACACTGCCCAGAAGCAGCGGATGTTTAGAATTTCATGCGAACAGGTAAAGAAAGGTAAAGAATCGATATCTGTCAATTGATGAACCATTTTCAAACTTGGGAGGCGAAGCGGCATGAATAAACAAACACCGGCACAAACTGGGAAAAATGACACACGGGACAAAATGCATGACCAACCAGAACAATATAAGACGGAAAATGAAAGCATGCTGGATCGGTACGAGCAGGAACAGACTGTAGACCCGATTCCGATGCAGGATTTAAATATGGAAGCGCAGGAGGAGAAGAACAAACATCAAACCAAGAGTAATTCGTCCACGGAAGAAAAGTATCGTGCAGATTATCGGAAGAGAAATGAATGAAAAAAAAGCAGTTATGGAAGCATAATGAGAATGAAGGGAAGTATAAAAGCAGCACACGCTTTAAAATTTCCATCCTGTTTGTTTAATTTTCCATATATATAAAATAGTTTATTGACTAATGTATGTTACTATATTATAGTTACTGTGTTGGCAATGAATTAAATTACTTAGGAGGCGTAAATGAATGTCTACTTTTTTTGATGCGTTGAAGAACAGAAGATCTTATTATGGAATAAGCAAGGAATCCACGATCTCGGATGCGAAAATTCAGGAAATCGTTGAAGAAGCGGTAAAATATACACCTACCTCATTTAACTCACAAACCTCCCGTGCTGTTGTATTGCTTGGTGAACAACACGATAAATTATGGAATCACACTGAAGAAATTTTGCGTGAAGTTGTGGGTAACGAAGAGGCTTTCCAGTCCACAGCTGAGAAAATGGCAGGTTTCCGTAGTGGTTATGGTACGGTTCTGTTTTTTGAAGACAACAATGTCATTGCACAGCTTCAACAGAACTTTGCAGCCTATGCAGATAACTTCCCGATCTGGGCAAACCAATCTAACGGCATGTTGCAGCTGGTAATCTGGACTGCCCTGGAGCAAGAAGGACTTGGTGCGTCCCTGCAACACTACAATCCATTGATCGATGAGAAAGTGAAGCAGGAATGGAACATTCCGGAGCACTGGAAACTGATCGCTCAGATGCCATTTGGTAAACCAACAGCAACACCAGGTGAGAAAGAGTTCCAACCGATCCAGGAGCGCGTGAAAGTACACAAATAAGTTTCGCCATTTCCAATATTTAACCACATACGGCCTCGCCTCAATTTGATACGATGAATACAATCGTAAATTATTGAAGTGAGGCTTTTTACTGTGAAAAAAATAGATATGAAACAAGCTTGTCGTTCCCTGTGGAAAACGGTCCTTATCGGCGCTATTATGTTAGGTTCTGTGGCTGGTAATGGAGGCGGGATCGTTCATGCAGCAGGAAATCAGTCTGCTTTTCAGGATACTCGCACAAGTTATGCAAGAGAGGCCATTGATCGTCTGGTGAATCAAGGGATTGTGGCTGGAACGACCGAGTATTCGTTTGAACCAAAAAAGTCGGTTACAAGAGCAGAATTTGCTTCGTTTGCTGTACGCCTGCTCGCGTTAAAGCCGGTCAAGAACAGCATGAATCCTTATGCAGATGTATCTGCTAAGGCTTGGTATTATGGCAACGTGGCAGCTATGACCAATCTATCCATTCTGGAGGGGAAGGGCCAGCGCCTGTTTCAACCGAATGCATCCATCACTCGTGAGGAGGCAGCGGCACTGCTCGTACGAATGCTCAAACAGCGCCCCGTGGAAATGAATAACCTGGCTTATATATATTCGGACGCAGCGGAGATTTCGTCATGGGCTCGGCCATATGTACAGACGGTGTATCGGCTTGGTTTAATGAGAGGCAGTGACGGTTTATTTCGGCCGGGTGAGCAGGTAACACGTGAAGAGGCAGCCGTTATGCTGGATGCTATACTCCAGAATCAAAATTGGGCCGCGCAGCTCAAGCGTAAAGAGCAGCATGGCATCCAGCTGGGCTGGCAGTATAATTCATCAACGGCGGAATTCATCAAGCAGGTGCAGCAGTCGCCAGTAAACACACTGGTGCCGCGCTGGTTTTTCCTGAATGGGGATATGAGTGTATCCAATCATGTTGACTCCACTCTGATCTCATGGGCATCAAGTACAGACCGCAAGCTCTGGCCTTTGCTTGGCAATCGTTCCAGCAAAGAGATCACCCATCAGATGTTATCCAGTTCCGCGAATCGGGAAGCAGTGGTCAAACAAGTGACCAGTTTTGTGAAAACCTATAAGCTTGGCGGGATCAATGTTGATTTTGAAAATGTAGACCCATCTGATCGGGCAGGCTTCACCGCTTTTGTGACTTCTTTAACAAACGCTCTGCACAAGCTGGGTGCTGTTGTTTCAGTGGATGTCTCGCCTGATCTGGGCACGGATTGGACGGCTGCCTTTGATTACGTCAAGCTGGGTGAGATATCTGATTATATGGTGCTGATGAGTTACGAGGAGCACTGGAGCGGTGATCCGAAGCCAGGCTCAGTAGCTTCGCTGCCCTGGGTGGAGCGAGCGCTGGCAACAATGCTGACTCAAGTGGCAAATGGCAAAACGATTCTGGCTTTACCGTTATATACTCGGGATTGGTCGATGGCAAGTCCAGAGACAGCCTCATGGGATATTACGCTAGGAGAGCAGGGTATTCGGGCAGCCGCAGCCGGTTCTCGAACACAATGGGACACAAGCCTGAGTCAGTACAGGATCAATTATACTGCCGCCCATGCTGCAAGAGAGATATGGGCAGAGGAAAGTCGCTCTCTTTCCGCCAAGGTGCTGATGAGCAGCGAGCAGAACATTGCAGGGCTGGCTTACTGGTATATGGGCGGTGAGACAGCGGATGTATGGAATGCCATTACCAATGCGCTGCGGTTTGATTCTTATACGTTTTAACAGCAATTTATGATCTCATCTATGTTAATATCATTTGTATTCTTATAACGGACCCGAACCATTCGCATATGAAAGCGAAGGTTTGGGTTTTTTGATTTTGGTTTAAGCTATGGAGTGAGAGTACTGGACACAGAGGAGGAGAGGAAGCATGCGAGAGGTTGATTGCATTATTGTGGGTGGAGGACTCGCAGGGCTTCAAGCCGCCATCCAGCTTGGACGTTATTCCGTGCACCAGATTCTGGTGATCGATGCAGGAGAGGGACGATCAACACTATGTCGGACCTATCATAATATCCTTGGTTATCCTGAGGGCATATCGGGTAAAGAGCTCAGAGCACGCGGCCGGATGCAGGCCGAACGCACAGGAGTTCAATTTGAACAGGATCGTATCATTGAAGCAAGTCGTGTACACGAGGAACGAATCAGACTGAAGGGTTCCTCCGGCACGATCTATGAGGCAAAAACGGTGCTGCTGGCAACAGGTTTGTCGGACCGAATGCCTGACATTCCGGGTCTTAAACCTACATTGGGCAGAACGGTGTATGTATGCCCCGACTGTGATGGCTACGAAATTCAAGGACAGCGCACGATTCTGCTCGGAGCGGGCGAAGCCGGGGCCAATATGGCCATGGTTCTGATCGAACGTACAGATGATCTGTTATATATCAATCATGATCAGACACCCATCTCGGCAGACCTGCATCGGCAGATGAAGCAAGCAGGAGTGCGTTATCTGGAAGCTGCCGTGCAGGAGGTGCAGCAGCTGGAGGACGGTCATATTACGGGTGTGCTGACAGAGGATGGGCAGATTTATGAATCGGAGCGTGGATTTATTGCGTTTGGCGGCAACCGGGTGCACTATGAACTGGCCGAGCAGCTGGGTGCAGTGATCGCGGACAACAAACATGTGGAAGCTAACCCGCGCAGCATGCAAGCAGCACCACAGGTGTGGATTGCCGGGGATCTGGGTCTGCATGCAGAGCAGGCCACTGTTGCGATGGGAGAAGGCTCGATCGCCGCAATCTGGATTCATAAAGAGCTGCAGCGTATGAAAAAAACGGTCTGATACGAGAACAAGTCCTCCCAAAGCGATTGGCAGCAGGGAGGACTTGTTTTTGAATTGTTTTAATATGTGCACAATCTGTTCGACTGTATGGTCTGTTCACTCATTATTTGAGGAATCTTCCGGCTTGCGGGTAAAATCTTTGCGAATGTTATCTACGATATCGCCAACAGCATCTTCGATCATATCCGTTGGCCCAGGATTTCTTTGGTCAGGCTCGATAACTGTATTAACACCCGGTTGGAGTTCATCGTTCCGTTTATCACGTTTGGAATCGTTGTTCATGAGAATTCCTCCTCGTTTTACGTAGTAGTGACGATGCTTACTAACATAACCAAACACCATCATGTATATGTAAAACGATTAACCCGATGAGCTTTTTTGAAACGCAGGCTGTGTACCTTATGCTCGAAATGTTGCTTCGTTTGAAAACGGGCTGATTAAACTTCGGCAGGACGTTTATATTATAAGTGTCCTGTGCTGATGAAGCGTACAGCAGAACAATCTGCCAGTTACAGCGATGGAAAGATGATCACAAGATCACAATGAAATTAAACTCTGGGAGGTAATCGAGATGAATGAACATAATCATGTGATTCACAAAGACGGACAGGTCTCCACCGATCAGGTAGACAATGCCATTGAAAAGATTGCACCGGAGGAAAGAGATCACATCTTGCAAAACTTTGATGCATTCAAGGAATATCTGGGCAAACGGATTGCCATGGGTGAATCCATAGGTCTAAGCGAAGAACAAATGGCTAAAATCGCCCAAAAAGTGGCCGATCATCTCGCGGCTAACGAGGAACCTCGCAACCGTGAGGAGAAGCTGCTGCAGGAGCTCTGGAATGTGGGTAAAGAGGACGAGCGGCATATGCTCGCTCATATGCTGGTTCGCTTGGCTCAAGACACCAGAACGAGCCATTAAACGACTCACTGTACATTTAAGGCATAAGGTGAGGATACAAGCATACAGTATATAGACACCGCAGAGACCCTGAAGCAAGCTCATTCAGGGTTTCTCTGTGTTTAATAAACGGACAGGCTTGAAGTATGACGTGAATTGTAACTATTTTTAATCTGGATGAAACTTTTGCAGAAACGATTTGGCGTATGATGTGTACATAACCATTGAATTTGTTACAACGGAACATGTCCGTTTGAGGAGAAAAGCTTTCGGTTAATAATCATATGTATTGAACTATTCATTGGCATTCTGAAACTTCGAATTGTTTAGTGAAAAAAGCCATAGTGAAATAAGGAGAGATGCTGGCATGAAAAACGCGGCGAAAAAATGGAGATTACAGATGATTGGTGCAGCAGCAGCTTTATTAGGCATCATCGTGCTGGCTACATATTTGCTTCCCCCTGCCAATGCAGAGCAGCGTACGAATGTTCAGTCACCTTCAGCGAATAAAGCACAGCTTGCCAATTCCGAAGTATACACGGCGTATATTGAAGGAATACGTGTCGAGGACGGCAAATTAATGCTGACTGTAGACAAGGTCGGCTGGTATCAGGGCGAAGAAGCAAATACAGTTTTCAAACAACGCAATCCGGATGCAGGCATAGATGAAGCTCCTGATGGTTACTATATTGTGAATGATAACAAGGAGCAGGAGCAGGTTGAGGTTAAGGCTGATGCCAAAGTTCTTATGCAGCTTTATGATCACGATGGTACAATGCAGGGAGCGGAGATTCAGTGGAATGAACCTGTATCGCTGTCCAAGTTCGAATCATTATACGGAGATACACGAATCGTGGATTTGTCGGTCTTCCCGTATCACCTTACCGTTCAGGATGGAAAAGTGATTCAAATTGTACAGCAGTACATCCCTTAAACATGCATGAATCATGAAATTGGATGCAATATAATAAAAACGACAAAACGAGCATTCTTTCCGTAAATGAAGCGGATAAGAATGCTTTTTGTTATGACAAATCCATGAAAGCGATTGTAATTCATGATTTGTCCATGTATCATTATAGGAATGGCGTTTTTACATCATTCAGGAGGCTTCTGATGCTTAGAGACATGATTGCATTAACCAAGCCCGGACTGTTAAGGCTGAATGTGTTTGCAGTAGCCGTTGGTTTCTGGGTCGCTTCAAAATGGGATATCGATTGGGTGTCATTGCTGCTGGTCGTGCTTGGCTCAACGCTGGTCATTGCTTCAGCCTGTGTCATTAACAACTATTGGGACCGGGAATTGGATCAAAAGATGGAACGAACGAAAAAAAGGATGGAGTACATTAACCATCTGAAACCCGGGTTTGTGCTTGGCTATGGCTTGGCACTCGGCATCGCGGGACTGGCGGTATTGTTCCTGTGGGTAAATCCGCTATCCGGCTGGATGGCCCTGTTGGGCTGGTTCGCTTATATTGTGATCTACACGATGTGGCTGAAGCGCAGCTCTACCTGGAGCACATCGCTTGGTGGAATTGCCGGGGCGATGCCGCCGGTTATCGGTTATACGGCGGTAACGGATGAGATTGATGCAGGAGCATGGCTGTTATTCGCACTGTTATTTCTATGGCAGCCCCCGCATTTCTGGTCGCTCGGTATTCGTCGGGTAGAAGAGTACCGTGCTGCGGGATTTCCGCTGCTGCCAGTTGTGAAAGGTGTGAAACGTACCAAGCTGCAGATGATTCCGTATGTTTTTCTGCTGATTCCTGCCGTATTCCTGCTGTATTATTACGATTACGTTGGGCTGGTATTTCTGATCATCTCCTTGATTAGCAGCATCATCTGGTTTGTACATACCATCAGCGGTCTGAAAACAGACAATGATGAGCAATGGGCAAAGATCAATTTTTTGATCTCGGTCAATTATCTCATGTTAATTTTCATTGTAATGGTTGCCAATACTACCTGGTCTTAACAAGCATTGAAGGTAATGCAGCTTCAGAAAGCACACGCTGAATGATTGAGAGCACAACCTCGGTTGAACCAATCATTTCAAGGTGTGCTTTTTGTTATAGGTCAATATCTTATTTTTATGGAGAAATATGGTACAATAATCAAGATGTATAGAATTTGTGAACCTATTTTATGTTATTGGATGTGACAGCATGAGTTTTTTACAGCAGGCTATAGGCTGGCGGCAGGAAGGTAAACTCAAGGAGGCCATTGAGCTTCTACATAAGATCACCGATCAGGAACCTGATCATGGAGAAGCATGGTATCAGCTCGCATGGGCCCATGATTCACTTGGCTTGGAGCGCGAAGCTGTGCCTTATTATGAAAAAGCATTACAACTCGAACTCTCTGCAGAAGATCGGGCAGGTGCGATTCTCGGGCTCGGCAGCACGTACCGCACACTTGCACAATATGAACAGGCCAAAATGTGGCTGCTCACCGGCATCAAAGAATTCCCCGAGCGCCGGGAATTCGAGGTATTCTATGCGATGGTGCTCTATAACCTGGGTGAGCATGCAGAGGCGATGCAGCGACTGCTCATACAGCTTGCGGATACGTCTGCGGAACAGGGAATAAGCGATTACAGCCGGGCCATTCGATACTACGCAGATCAGCTTGATCGGGTATGGAATTAAACTATTGGCATTCTTCAATTTGTGAACGTGGGTTAACCGGATGTTTTCGTTGAATCAAGCCATTGTTCTACTTCTTCAATGAATCGGCGAGATGCAGGCGACAGATTCCGAAGAGAAGCGCAAGCCAGTCCGATCGTACGATACGGATCACCTGCAAGTGGCACAAGCGCAAGTGATTTCGTGTGATTTTGCAAGACCATCTCGGGCAGCAGACTGATGCCCAGTCCGTTGTGCACCATGGCCATAATGGCTTGATCCTCGGCTACTTCGTAGACGACGTTCAGCTTGGCGTTATGCTGCCGGATCAAACGTTCAATTTCGTTGTCGCCCCCCCATTTGGGAAGAATAAAGGGCTGCTCCAGCAATAGCTCAAACGATACGGATTCTTCAGATGCAAGAGAGTGATCGAGAGGCAGGATGCACATCATCCTGTCTTTTTGTAATGGAATCGTTTCGAATGGAGAGGTGTCACTGAGGGATAGAAAGCCAAGATCAATAGCACCGCTGGCCAGCCAGTGTTCAATTTCCGCATAGTCACCTTCCCACAGCTTGATTTCAATCCCGGGATAGCGAAGCCTGAACTGTTTGAGAATTCCGGGAAGCCACTGGGTGGAGACGCTGGCAAATGTCCCGATACGCACAGTACCAATCTCGGCCCCACGGATCAGAGAGATTTCCTGATGCATCAGTTCCGTCCACCGCATAATCTCACGGGTGTATGCCAATATTCGCTCTCCTTCAGCTGTAACACGTACACCGGAGCGGTTCCGATGCAGCAGGGAGAAGCCGTACTCGCTCTCCAGACTGGCGATGGCATGGCTGACGGCAGACTGTGTGATGTTCAGCGCTTCGGAGGCTTTAGTCAGGCTCCCGTATTCAACAACAGTATTTAATATTTCGTATTTGATTAGTGACATTATGCAATGACTTCCTCTCCATGTGAACTGGCTTCCTAACCATGAGTTAATTTCATATTAACTATTATAAATATTCATTTTTATAATGCAAAGAGATCGTTTATACTTGCCAAGGCGAGTTAGTTAGTTTGATATACATACAGGCGCAGCTCAGACTATATAGAATGAAGGTAGAAGTAAAATGAACGGGGCACACGGTAAACAGATTCATGCATCGCGAAGAGCAGATATGCAGATGCTGCTTGCGACAGTAATATGGGGCTCGTCCTATTTATTTATGAAATCCGGGCTTGCATCGATTCAGGAACTGAATCTGATCGCTTTGCGATTCGGGATTGCCTTTATAGCGGCAGCCCTTTTCTTTCACAGAAGATTAAGGAAAGTGGATCGTGGAACGCTGGTTGCCGGAGCTATATTGGGTACGGCTTTATTTGCAGCATTTGTTTTCATTACCTATGGCGTTCAGCGAACGACGGCATCCCAGGCCGGATTTTTGATCAGCCTGGCTGTCATCTTTGTTCCGGTATTAACGACGATACTGCGCCGCCGAATGCCGAATAAACGATTGCTCGTCAGTATTCTGGTCGCTGTAACAGGGCTTGCATTGTTGACACTTCAACAAGAATTAAGTTTGCATATCGGGGACGTGCTCTGTATTGTTGCCGCCCTGATCTATGCCGTATATATTATGCTTGCGGGCAAATTTACTCCCAAGCATGACCCGCTGACACTCGGAACGGTGCAGCTGGGTGTAGCAGCGTTGTGGGGCACTGCCGCCACATTTGTGTTTGAAAGCCCCAGGCTGCCGGATACTCCTCAATCCTGGGCAGCGATTCTGGGTCTGGGTATATTGTGCAGTGGTCTGGGTTACATTTTGCAAACCTTGGCACAGCGTCACGCCTCTCCGACGAGAACAAGCCTTATTTTCTCATTAGAGCCCCTGTTTGCAGCTGCTTTTGCTTTTACTTTTCAGGGAGAAATGTTAACCCTGCAAGGATACATCGGAGCAGCGTTCATGCTGGCAGGTGTATTGATTATGGAGATCAAGCTGTCACAGCCTGTCTTTAGGCGTGGAAGTCAGGAGACAAGGTCATATCCCAATTGAAGTCGCTATATTAGCGACTTTTCCTTAATGGCTTAGCCGACTCTGAAGTATGGACGGAAATGGCATGCAGTTGACAAAGAAGTTCTGTCTCTTTATAAATCTCTGACGTAATTATAGGAGTGGTAATTTGAAAATTGAAAAGATACATGAGTATGATATTAACGGGGAAATAGAGGCGAAAATACAAGAGCTATTAACTATTTGTTTTCCAAAAATATATCCTGCGCATCGGATTTATTTTAAGCAATTGCCCCAGTGTAGATTTCTTGCTTTTAATCGGGAAAATCAACTCGTCGGTCATGTGGGTCTAGACTACAGAGTGATGAATTTAAATGGAGAACCCATAAAAATTTTAGGTGTAATTGATCTATGCGTTTCACCGAACGCTCGTTCTGAAGGAATAGGTAGTTTGTTACTATCAGAAGTTGAAAAATTCTCTGAAGGCAGAAATATTGATTTTATATTGTTGTTTGCAGATAATATGACTTTATATTCGAAAAATGGGTATACCTCGGTTGGGAACAAATGTAAATGGTTGAAAATTGATAATGAATCTCTGATTACAAAAGGAATAGGCTATGAGTTGATTGACGAGTTAATGGTAAAGGCAGTTGGTAAGAAAAAATGGATAAACGGAGATTTAGATTTATTAGGTTATTTGTTCTGAATTAACTTAGAAAGTGAATGGTTTGTTTATTGATGTCGAGCGGAAGAACATATTTCCATTAAAGTCGCTATGTTCAGCGGCTTTTTTTATTTTACCAATATATAGGCTAAGCAACGGACAAACGCTTGCACCCTTGCTAGAATGGACAAAACATTGTCCTCCTGAAAAGATGGGATATCTGTTTTAATAATGGAAGTCAGTTGGGTAGTTGCCCATTGCAAATGTAATAAAACTAAGATAACATTAACTTGTTTATTTATGTTGTAAATGCAACAAAAATAATGCGAAACTGATACGATATAGGAGTGAGTATATATTATGACTATACAAATGATGAGAGTTAGCTTTGGAGATCTACCACGACTGCAAGAATTAAGCATTCAAACTTTCAACGATACGTTTAAAGAACAGAACTCTTCAGAAAATATGAATTCCTATTTAGAAAAGGCTTTTAATCTACAGCAGTTGGAGAAGGAGATCAACAATAACTCATCAGAGTTCTATTTCATTCGTTTTAATGAGGAGATCGCCGGATATATTAAATTAAACATCAATGACTCGCAATCTGAAAATATGGGGAATGATTCACTTGAGGTCGAACGAATCTATGTCCAGCGTCATTTTCAAAAATATGGCCTTGGCAAATACATGCTGAATGAGGCAATAAAGATCGCAAGTGAGCAGGAGCCAGATCATTTTCACCCCCTCTTCTATGCATAGAGCACCAAGCTTTGTAAGATACCCCTGTTTAACGCTTAAACCTAACAAAGTCCTGAATAACAAAACATGTTTTGTTATTCAGGCATTTTATGCTACACTGGATGGAAAATCAGGAAAATCGGGTGAGCAGGATGGGGAAAAGAGTAACGATGCAGCAGATTGCAGATGCTGCGGGTGTATCCAAATTTGCTGTCTCGCGTGCACTGACGGGCAAGTCGGGGGTTAGTGAGCACACGCGGGAGATGATTGTCAGGACCGCGGGGCAGCTGGGGTATTTTAAAATGGAACCGAAGCGTTATTCGGTAGAGCCGCCGCATACCAAGCTTGGTACAAAGGCAGCTGGCGATAAGAGGGAAGGGACCATCTTGGTTCTTTTTCCAAATATACGCTCGCAGAATCGGTCTTCCTTGTATTGGGGGCCGGTTTTTGAGGGCATTTCAGCACGCCTGAATGAGATTGGCATGGATATTATGACACTGACAGAGCCGTCTTCCGATCATATGTTTTCGGTTCTCAACCCTGAGGCCATCCGAGGGGTAATCACAGTAGGCACCATCTCAACGTCCGTGCTGCTCGAAATATATCGTCTGCGTATTCCACTTGTGATGGTCGATCATGAGGATACGGCCATTCATGCAGATGCAATATTTACCGACAATGTGAAATGTATGAAAGAACTGGTGCTTATGCTTGGCGCGAAGGGGTACAGGAAGCTTCAATTCGTGGGGCAGCTGCCTGATGCAGTCAGCTTCAGAGAGCGCTGGCTTGGCTATCGGATGGGCATTGAGGAGTTGGGGCTGCAGGAGCAACAACATCCAGGGCTGCTGGTGCAGGAGTATGCAAAGATGCAGCAGGTGGTTAGGGACATGCAGCTTGAGGACATTCCTGAAGTGTTTGTGTGTGCGAATGACCATACAGCTTCAATTATCATCGAGGCGCTGCAGGGTCGGGCGCTTCAGATGCCCGAACGATGTACGGTAACGGGATTTGATAATACACGCACAGAAGATCCGATTCTGGCTACGGCACATATTCATAAGGAGCATCTCGGTGCGCGAGCGGTGGATCAGCTGTTGTGGCGAATAGAGCATCCGCAAGCTCCTTGTGAACGCAAGCTGATTCACGCTGAACTCATCATGCGTGAGGAGCATCATTCGCTGCGAGAGTGAAGGGTAAGACAAGCTCAAAGTTCAGAACAGACAAGTGCAGATGAAGAAGATATAACATAAGATGAGAAGAGAAATGAAGAGGTAAGAAGATAAAATAAAATGAAAGAATAAACAGAACAGGACATGGAGCGGTTCACAATGTGACGCGCTATGTCCTTTTTCGTTTTATCGGTGCCTGTTTCAAAACTTTTCGACCAAACACATTGACTGCACACGGATAACATGTTAATTTTGTTTTGTTAATTGTTTGTTTATATAATAACAAAACCTAACAAAACAGGTTTCTTCTTTTACTCTAACCTATTGGAGGCTATCATGAGCATGAACCAATTGCAGCAATTTGAGAACTGGACGTTCAAAGCATGTGAAGACCAGGAATGGATGCCGGCTCAGGTTCCTGGATGCGTGCATACCGATCTGTTGAGGCTGGGCCTCATCCCCGACCCGTTCTATGGAACCAATGAGAAGGAAGTCCAGTGGATCGACAAGAAGGACTGGGAGTATCAAACCACATTTGATGTGGCGCCTGAACTTTATACGCAGGATCATCTGGAACTTGTTTTTGACGGATTGGATACGTATGCGGATGTATATGTGAATGGCGTTCATGTGCTGTCCGCGGATAACATGTTCCGGGTGTGGAAGGCAGAAGTCAAAGCATTGGTGAAGGAAAAAGGGAATGTACTCCGTGTCCGTTTTCGTTCTCCGATTCAGGAGGATTTACCGAAGCTGGAAAAGCTGGGTTACGCATTGCCTGCATCCAATGACCAATCCGATGTGGGTGGTCTTGGGGATAAACGTGTCAGCATTTTTGCACGTAAAGCACCATATCACTATGGCTGGGATTGGGGACCACGGTTCGTGACCAGTGGAATCTGGCGGGAAGCAAGGCTTGAAGGCTGGAATGATGTTCGAATTACGGATGTGTTTATCCGGCAAAATGAAGTGAATGCTGCATTGGCCAGCTTAACTGCCATGGTGGAGATTGAAACCTCTCAAGCTGTGGATGCTGTAATTCGTATCGAAGCCGCGGGTCAGCGCTGGGAGATGGCAGCAGCTTTGCAGCCTGGTACGCAGACGGTGGAGCTTCCCATCTCTATACAAGATCCGAAGCTCTGGTGGAGCCGCGGTCTGGGTGATCCGTATCGGTATACCTTTGCTGCTGAAGTGCTTCAGGGCGAGCGAGCTTTGGCGGAAGCGGAGGTGCAGACGGGTCTGCGCTCCATCCGGCTTGTCCGTGATCGGGATGAAGCGGGTGCATCCTTTTATTTTGAACTGAACGGTGTTGCGGTATTTGCCAAAGGAGCAAATCATATTCCAAATGACAGCTTTATTACAGAAGTAACACGGGAGCGTTATTTGCATGAGATTCGTTCGGCAGCTGAATCCAACATGAATATGCTTCGTGTATGGGGCGGCGGCTTCTATGAGGAAGATGTTTTTTATGAGCTCTGTGATGAATATGGCATTATGGTGTGGCAGGACTTTATGTTTGCATGCAGCATGTATCCGGGGGACGAAGCATTCCTGAATAGTGTCAGACATGAGGCTATTGACAATGTGAAGCGTCTGCGGAACCATCCGAGTATCGTGCTGTGGTGTGGTAATAACGAGATTGATTCGGCCTGGGCGCATTATATCGAGAACGGTGGCTGGGGCTGGAAAAAGGACTACAACGCAGAGCAGCGCGAACGCATCTGGGCGGATTATGAAGCCATTTTCCATCACCTTCTGCCAGAAGTGGTTGAAGCTTATGCACCCGGGATCGACTACTGGCCTTCCTCACCGATTGTATCGCTGACAGGTGACGAGAAGCAGCATGCTCATGCCTCTACTTCCGAAGGCGACATCCACTACTGGGGTGTGTGGCACAACGTGGAACCTTTTGAAAATTACAATGTATATGTCGGTCGTTTTATGAGTGAATACGGATTCCAGTCGTTCCCGGAATACAAGTCGGTTCGCACCTATGCGGAGGAAAAGGATCTGGCGCTGGAGTCCGAGGTTATGCTTGCACATCAGAAAAATGGAGCAGGCAATCGGCTGATCAAACAATATATGGATATGTATTTGCCGGAACCTAAAGATTTTCCATCCTTCCTCTATATGAGTCAGGTGCTTCAAGCGGAAGCGATGAAAACAGCCATAGAAGCTCACAGACGCCGTAAACCATACTGTATGGGCACACTGTATTGGCAGATGAATGACTGCTGGCCCGTCGCCTCATGGGCAGGAATGGATTATCTGGGCCGCTGGAAGGCACTGCAGTATTATGCGAAACGCAGCTTCAATGATGTGCTTGTTTCCGTGGACGGGACGAAGCCGGATGTCACAGAGGTTTACGTGATCTCGGATCAACTAAAGCCGGTGCAAGGTCAACTTCAGCTTCGACTGATCGGATTCGATGGAACGGTGCAACGGGAAGAGGTACTTGAAGTGAGCCTTGCACCAAACTTAGGTGAAAAACTGATCTCTCTGCATCATACTGATTGGCTTCAGGGACATGATCCGGCAGCTGTACTGCTGCGAGTGGATCTGAGACAAAGCGGTGAGCCTGATCTTGTGCAGGAGCATTATTTTGTACCTACCAAAGACCTTGCACTACAGCCTGCCAATATCACCGTCAGCGGCGGCGCCGATGAAGAGGGCGTGTATCTCCTGCTGGAAAGTGATGTGCTTGCCAAGCAGGTGTGGATGTCTTCTGAAGCCGAAGGGGTATTCTCTGATAATTTCTTTGATCTCGTTCCCGGCCTTCCGGTGAAGGTGCGGTTCACGTCCAGAGAAGGGTTACAACATGCGGGTATAATCTCGAATCCGGGATCGGTTGAGGTTCGCTCGATGGTCGATTTTATTCAATAATATATAACGGTTGGAGTCTCTGCCAAAGAGATTTCAACCGTTTATTATGTATGAAGAACGTACATAGATATAGACAATGAAATACAGACATAGACAAACTTTAACATTGTAATCTTTTCGTAATCATTTGCTTAGCAATTCGTAAGTTGTTCTCTTTATTGTAGTCCTTGCAAGCTATTAAACGATGGAGAGTGATAACAATGATGGAAGCAAGCAAAAGCAAAAAGGCGATCGCAGCAGCGTTGTTAATGATGTCATTAACTTTTTCAGGACTGGCAAGTGCTGCTGACATGAAAACGATCAAAAAGGATGGTATGGAGCTTGTACAATTGAGACAGGCAGCAAAAATGTATGGATACAGCATTATGTGGGACAGCAAGGATCGATCCGTTACGTTAATGTACATGGGCAAAACGAATGGAATGATGAAGGACGACATGATGAAGAAAGACGATAGTATGATGAAGGATAACACGAAGATGAAAGATGATAGTATGATGGAAGACGACATGAAGATGAAAGATGACATGATGATGGAAGAAGCGATGATGCCTGCGGCTAAAACCATTCAAGTGTGGGTAGGGTCTAAGAAAATGATGGTCGATGGTATTCAGGTTAATCTGAAGTCGATGCCATCCATTTACGAAGGGAATACGTATGTAAGTGATATGGTCGTGTCCAAATATATGAAGCCTATGAAGGCGATGTAATAACGAAGATACGCTTAACAAAGAAGAAAACATAACGTAGCATGACCATCGCCCTGTGATATGATTATGCCAAATGAGTGTTTTTGGAATAGGGGGTGGGTTGAATGAATGAACGGATTTTGGTTGCCGATGATGATAGCAATATTACAGACGTATGCCGGAGATATCTGGAACGGGAAGGGTATACGGTTATCACTGCAACAGATGGCATGGAAGCAATTGAGCTGTGGCGAAGTCACAAACCGGGTCTGATTGTGCTTGATCTGATGATGCCTCGTAAAAACGGTTGGGAGGTCTGTAACGAGATTCGGCAGACTGAAGAGGTACCGATTGTAATGTTGACGGCTCGCGGAGAAGAGCAGGATCGATTGATGGGACTGACCATGGGGGCAGATGATTATCTGACGAAACCGTTTAGTCCAAGAGAGCTTGTTCTGCGTGTCAAGGCTATATTAAGGAGAATGCGGACGGCACAGAGTACATCTACTATTGCGCCTACGCATACGATTAGTTATGAAGGGCTGACGATTGATTTTGTAAAACGTGAGGTAGAGATCGGCGGACAGGTCATTGACCTGACGGTGACGGAGTTTGATATGTTGTATTTGCTGGCAAGTCACCCTGGACAGGTGTTTTCGCGTACTCAGATGTTAAGCAAAATTTGGGATTTCAGTTATGAGGGAGATACAACCACGGTGACTGTGCATATTCGGAGATTACGGGAGAAGATTGAGCAGAATGCTTCAGATCCGAAATATATCAAAACCGTTTGGGGTATCGGTTACAAGTTTGCAGGTGGGTACTCATGAAGCTGCGTACGTATCTAGTCGTGTCCAGTCTTACGGGGATTGGCGTGCTTCTGATCTGTTTGTTTGTCAGTTATTCTAAAATGCTGCTAACCATTGAACAATTTTATTGGTTATCGGCTATAAGTGCCGGTATAGGTTTGTTATCATTTGTGCTTCAATATGTACTGACCAAACCGTTGGAGAAATCCATCGCACGAATTACAGAACGCACCAAGCGACTGGCCGAAGGGGATTTCCAGACGGAAGTCCCTCTCGTCGGTCCGCAGGAATTCAAGCTGCTTGCACAGCAATTCAATGAAATGAGCTCCAGACTGAAGGAAAGCTTTGACGATCTGCATCACTCAGAATCGGCCAGACGAGAGTTGATTGCAAATATCTCCCATGACCTGCGTACACCCCTGGCATCCATTCAGGCTTTTGTTGAAGCGCTGGAGGATGATGTGATTAAGGATGAAGTCACCTTTCAACGGTATTTGAACACGATTCGTCTGGAAACGAAGCGATTGGGCGGGCTCATTCAGGACTTGTTTGATCTGTCCGGTCTGGAAGCAAAAGGGGACCGATTCGATCCGCAGCCTGGTCATGTTGATGAACTGCTGCTCAGCACACTGGAGAGCTTTTCATTTCACCTTGCGGAGAAACAGCTGAATGTGGAGATCGACTTGCCAGAGAGATTGCCTGCTGCCTTGATGGTGCCTGCTCAGATGAAGCGGGTTCTGTCCAATGTGCTGCAAAATGCGATTCAATACTCTCCGGTTGAGGGCAAAATCATCCTGGCTGCCGCTGAACAGGAAGAATGTATACGCATTGAAGTAATAGATGAGGGAGAAGGCATTGAAGCAGAAGAGACAGCACTTATTTTTGAACGTTTTTATCGTATTGATAAATCTCGAAGTAAAAATAATGGTGGAGCGGGAATCGGGCTGGCTATAGCCCAATCCATTGTTGAACGACATGGAGGCGAGATCGGGGTGCAGAGCACAAGAGGAGCAGGGAGCTGCTTCTGGTTTACACTTCCGATCTATGTCAGCAGCTCAAACGTTTAGAAATTAATCGGCAGTATGAATTCAGGTGGTGAATGACCTGGTGGGTGATTGGATATTTCTTTTGGGTGTGTTTGGCGCGGGGGTGTTATCGTTTTTTTCACCATGCATTCTTCCACTGCTTCCGGTCTATGTATCTTATCTGTCAGGGAGCATGGTGATTGGAGCGAAGCAGGGAGCTGAAGGTACTCCCTTCGTTCAGCCTCGTTTTGCTTTTGTGGCAAGAACGCTTTTGTTTGTTTTTGGACTTTCGGTTGTCTTTGTTCTACTCGGTTTTGGCTCTGGAGTACTGGGCAATATCATCTCCAGTCCTGCTTTTATTGCAGTATGCGGTACGATTGTAGTGCTGTTCGGCATATATCAAACCGGGCTTATCCGATTATCCTGGCTGGAGCGCGAGCGAAAGCTATCAAGTGATCATGCCAGACGGGGCGGGTATCTTGGGGCGTTTATACTTGGCTTGACGTTTAGTTTTGGCTGGACGCCCTGCATTGGACCGGTATTGGCCGCCATTCTTGGTATTGCTGCAGGAGAAGGCTCTCCGGTATATGGCGGGTTTCTAATGTGTTTATACACACTCGGTCTCGCGATTCCGTTTCTGTTCTTGTCCGTATTCTCGGACTATGTCATGAAACGAATACGTCGTGTAAACCAATATATGAGTGTGATCAAAATAGGCTCGGGCTGTATCTTGATTGTGATGGGGGTGTTTCTGATGACAGATCGGCTAAACAACCTGATAAGCTGGTTTCAATAAGGTTTGGAGGAGTTGGACATGAAAAACGTACGAACCTACGTGAAGTATGTATTGCTGTTAGGTGCAGCCTTGTTCATCATGACGGCATGCGGATCAAGGGAACATGGAATCGCTGCTGCTCCGGTGTCTTCGCCTGACATGGATTCGTCTGCCCAGATGAACAAAGGTGAAGCGGCACCGCAATTCGAACTGCATGATCTGGCAGGTAATCCGGTCGGGCTCGCTGATGTTCAGGGCAAAAAGGTATATGTTAAATATTGGGCCTCCTGGTGCTCAATCTGTCTTGCTGGTCTGGAGGATCTGAATACGTTAGCAGGTCAGAAGCATGATTTTCAAGTGATTACTATTGTAACACCAGGTTATAAAGGAGAGAAAAACTCCGAAGCGTTTACCGAATGGTTTAACAGGCAGCCCTATAAAAATCTGACGGTTCTTTTGGATGAAAAGGGATTGTGGGCCAAAGAGTTTGGCGTTCGTGCGTATCCCAGCTCGTTCTATATTAACTCCGAAGGCATGTTAGTGAGATCTATACCGGGCCATGCTTCCAACGAAGAGATTATGGAGACGGTACAGGAGATGATGTGAGGAAGGAGGAATAATGTCATGAAGGGTCGTTTGTTAGGCCTGTGTCTCCTTAGCATTACTTTGATCCTGACAGCTTGTGGTGGCAGGATGGAGTCACGTTCCGCGTCTGTTCCTGCTCATACTGTTAACATATCCAGTATTCCAGAAGAAGAGCTGCGCGATTTGTATCTGGCAGGAGGCTGTTTCTGGGGCGTCGAGGCTTATATGGCTCGTATCCAGGGAGTTCAGGATGTAACCTCCGGTTATGCCAACGGTGAAGGAGAGAATCCAACGTATGAGGATGTGATCCGCGGTGACCGGGGCTTTGCAGAGACGGTGCATGTAAAGTATGATCCTAGGCAGGTTTCTTTGAAGAAGCTGCTTGAAGCTTATTTTCTTGTGATAGACCCGACGAGCCTGAATAAACAGGGCAACGATCACGGTATTCAATATCGAACAGGCATCTATTATTCGTCACCTGAGGATGAGGCGGTAATTCAGCAGGCTGTGGCTGCGGAGCAGGCCAACTATAAGCAGCCTATCGTAACTGAAGTCATGCCATTACAGAACTATTACTTGGCAGAGGAGTATCACCAGGATTATTTGGAGAAAAATCCGAATGGCTACTGCCACATTGACATGCGTGTTCTGGATGAACAAGACATCGTAATAGATCCCGCTCAATATCCGCGACCAACAGATGAACAGCTTCGGGATAAACTAACCGCCGAACAATATGCTGTAGCAGTTAACAACGATACAGAGCATGCCTTTAGCAATGAATATTGGGATAATGAGCAGCCAGGGCTCTACGTCGATATCGCTACAGGAGAACCACTGTTCAGCAGCAGGGACAAATATGATTCAGGCTGCGGCTGGCCAAGTTTTACCCGGCCCATTGTGCCTGAGGTTGTAACCTATACGAAAGACACAAGTTTCGGAATGGAGCGCACGGAGGTGCGAAGCCGGGCTGGAGACATACATCTTGGGCATGTCTTTGAGGATGGGCCACAGGATCGCGGAGGCAAGCGTTATTGCATTAACAGTGCGTCTATCCGCTTTGTTCCGCTAGATCAGCTGCAGCAGGAAAGATACGGTTATGTATTATCGTTGATTGAATAATATTGGGTCAGGACGGAAAGATGCCATGTGTACTGCAGCCTTGATCACATAAATTAAACACAAAACGTGCTGCCCGGCTGACCGAGCGCACGTTTTGTATTTTATGTAGAACCAAAGGTTGCAAGCGGTATGTCGAGAGGTTGGCCCGAAAAATGATTATGGATTGGATTGTTCGTCCTTGATCTGCTGCAGTTCACTCAGGCTCAAGGTCAGATCGTTCTCCGGATTTGCGCTGATGATCACGTCGGATGAGCTATGTTCACTTGGCTGGTTTGACTTCGAAGCGGGTTTGATGACGTAGAGGCTTTGAACGGTGTTCAGCAGGCTTGCAGGTGTGTCCTCATAGGTTTCAAGGAAAAGCACGTAATCTTTGGTTGGTATCAGCTTGACGCTGTCATCGTTCACAATTTCAGTATGGCCCAGCTGGCCGCCGAGCTGCTTGACCTCGATCTGATCCCCGGCTGAGTAACGTCCTTTGTAGGAGTCAGTTACCTGAACCGTATAGATTGTATAGATTTTGTCAAAAGAAACCTGTTCGTTCACTGCGCTTTCAGCTGCATTGATGTCATTGGGTGCAGAGGAGTTTGCCTGAGCCATGTCATCCAGTGCCTGAACACGGGTCTGGATCAAATTGCCCTTCACAATCGTATCGGCTCGCTCAGACAAGGCATCCACACTGCCATAGCTGGGATAGTCCTCGGATGCGATGATCGTTACGGGAGCGTTGGTGGTTGAAGCGGCCGGGGTCATGGAAGAGCAGCCGACAGCAGATAAAATGAAGATGGATGATACAAGCAGCGTAAGTGCTCTATTTTTTTTCATGGAACGGAATCCTCCTTGGATATAAGGTGTTAGACCTGCGAATTCATTTCATGCGATTCATGGGGCTCCTGCGATTAATAACGGGATCTGACATTGTTGATATCAAAGGCTTGCGGCTGGGTCATGGAATTCCGGTTGCGCGAGTAAGACATGATGGAAGGGCTGTTCGTTGTGGGGTTGTCACCCAGCCAGATGGAATGACCGAGTTCATGTACAAACACACTTTGGATGAAGTTGGACAGGTTGGAGGCGTCAGCGGTGATGGTGGAGGCGTTCAGCTCAACGCGGAAGCTCACGATCTGACTGCCGGAGACGGAGGCGTAGTTGACACCATAAGCGGTATTGTTGAAGTTGCCAGCGGTAATCGTGTTGGGTGAATTACTGGTTTTGACAAATTGCACCTTGGCTCCGGCATTGTTCCAGTTGGCAATGGAAGTATCCATTGGGACTTGCCATGCTGAAGCATAGTTGTAGGAACGGATCGGGATAGTGGAGCTGGGATAGCCATAACTCAGAAAGGTGGCTGCAAAGACGGTGCTTCCAAACATCGCGAGGGCAGAGAATAACATGATGCTCATCAACAACTTCCTTTTCATACTAAAAACCTCCAATAAATGTATATTTTCTCTATTATCGTAACAAGGAAATGTGTGAATGGAATGAGTCCCAAGTCGTTGTTTTTGTCGGGGGAAAAAGGAAAAAACGTGAGTCGCTTGGGAAGGCTTGTCACAACAAGTCGCTTTCTGTCTGGTGGAGTCCATGCATAAATTCCTTCTTTTTACAAACAATACACTCAACCTGACAGGAAAAAGGAGTGTAAGATATGTGTGAACGCTTTTCACTTGCGGCTGATCTGGACGAGGTGCGGGACCATTTTAAAATCGAACGTGTAATGTATTACTATAAAAATCGCTATAATATCAGCCCGACGCAGCATACGCCAATTATTCTGCATCAGGACGGGGAGCGTGTGCTGGATGAATTCCGGTGGGGATTTATCCCGTTCTGGGGACGGGATGCGGTCAATGCAAACCTGATGACGGTGCATGAGAACCCGGCATATTACAAGCTGGTTGAAACGAAACGCTGTGTGATTCCGTGCAATGGACTGTATTACTGGCGTCAGGAAGGCAAAAAGCGTTATGCAGTGCGTGTTGTGATGCCGGATCGGGGGCTGTTTGGCATTGCTGGCCTGTATGAAATCTGGAAAGATACACGCAAGCAGCCACTGCGTACCTGCACGATGCTCATGGCTGGCGCGAATTTGGTGACTCGTGAGTTTGGCAATAAAATGCCGGCAATTCTGTCAGAGGATGAAATCAACACCTGGCTGGACCCTGCCAATACAAGGGTGACACAGCTGCTTCCACTGCTCAAGACATATAATCGTACCGACATGAATCTGTATCCGGTCACACCTATGGTAGCCAACGACGAGCATGATTGCTATGAGTGTGTGGAAGAGATGGAGCAAAAGCTGGCATATGTTCGAAGCTTCTGAAGCAAGCCTCCATGTGCGAGAGGCAACCTGTATGATGCAGCTTGCAAAGTGTTTCTGATATTTAAGAACGGGTTAAAGAGGGCTAATCCGAAGCTTCGGAAGAGTCGTTAATTCAACAGGATGGGGAGTCCGAGGACACTCTGTCCTTTTCTTTGTTGTTCTTTCATCCGGCGCCTGCGTGGTGTTCATGAAGGAAAAGTTGCAATTGGTTCGAAACGTAACTATAATCATTACAGTAACAAAATGCATATATCCATATATCTAATTAAAGAGATATTAATCAGGAGGGAACCACGAATGAATCCAAAGTATTCGAAAATGTTTGAACCTCTTTCACTGCCTAGCGGCATTACACTGAAAAACCGGATCGTGCTTGCTCCTATGACTCATATGTCCTCTAATCCAGACGGTACGGTATCCGATGCCGAGCTGGCGTATTATGCACGCCGTACAGGCGGAGCAGGAATGTCGGTTACAGCGGTAACCCATGTCACACCAAACGGCATCGGTTTCCCGGCGCAATTCGGCTCTTATGACGACAGCTTTATCCCCGGCTTGAAACGTCTGGCTGAAACCATTAAACAACAAGGCTCTGTAGCGGTGCTGCAAATGTTCCACGCAGGGCGACTGACTCCGGAGCAGGCTGTCTCTGCTGGCCAGGTGGTTGCACCGAGCGCGGTTGCAAGTGAACGTCCAGGCTCACCCGAGCCAAGAGAAATGACGGATGAAGAGATTACCTCGGTCATTCGTGATTTCGGTGAAGCGACTCGCCGTGCGATTGAAGCGGGCTTTGACGGTGTCGAGATTCATGGTGCGAACGGTTATCTGATCCAGCAATTTTTCTCTCCACACTCCAATCGCCGTGAAGACCGCTGGGGTGGCAGTGTTGAGAAACGTTTGGCGTTCCCGCTCGCTGTGGTGGAAGAGGTGCAGCGTGTCGTTGCCGAGCATACCAAGCTTCCGTTTATTGTAGGGTACCGCTTCTCGCCAGAAGAGCCTGAAACACCAGGTTTGACAATGGAAGACACATATGCGCTGGTTGATGCATTAAAAGAAAAAAATCTCGACTATCTGCATGTTTCCTTGAATGAGTTCTGGTCGAAGCCAAGACGTGGAGAGGAAGATAAACGATCCAGAATGGAGTATATTTTGGATCGTGTTGGTGGAAAAGTGCCTGTCATTGGTGTCGGCGCAATTCACACTGCTGACGAGGCAGCAGAAGCGCTGGAGACAGGCGTGCCGCTGCTGGCGATCGGACGTGAGCTGATTATCGAGCCGGACTGGGTGGAGAAGATTGAAAGTGGACGGGAAGAGGACATCGAGACGGTGCTGACCAAATCGGATCAGGAGCGTCTGGTTATTCCGGACGGCTTGTGGAATGCCATTATCCACACACCGGGCTGGTTCCCTATGGCTGACGATAAATAAAAAATACTCTCTTCCCGCTTGAAGAAGGAGAGCAGTGGTTGCCGATCAGAAACGGTATGAGTGATGAAACTCATGCCGTTTTTGATTTAACACTAACAGTGACTCCGTAATGATCCCTTATAATGTAGTCCAACCATTACATCGGACTGTATTTTCTAAAAAAATCATTTTATTTACTGTTGAAGTTATTTATTGAGAATAGAGTGAATATATGTAGATATCAAAAAACAATGATGTATTCGAGATGCAAATGATCGGAATGAAAAATGTACATGTAATCATACCCTTAATTTGTTATTATATTACATAAATAGAGATGTAACCAACATAATTTACACCAAGGGGGATTCGATTTGAATAAACGAATATATCCAATCGAGGATCAATTGAAAAAAAGAAAAATGATGCCATTGCTGCTGCTTGCTGATGAATCAGAGGAGAAAGTCATGGAATATTTAGAGGAAGGGGATGTATTGTGCCTTTCTAATGATTCTGATGATGCTTTGGGTGTGATCGTGACGGTGAGACTAAACAGTGAATCGATTGAAATAAAGAATATTGCCGTTTCTCCTGACCACCAGGGTCAAGGGTTCGGCAAATTGTTGATAAACAAAGCCATATCCTTACATAAAGAGCGTGGAATAAGACATTTTGTGGTGGGAACAGCCAATTCCAGTATCAACAATCTCGCATTTTATCAGAAACTGGGGTTTCGAATATGTGATATAAAAAAAGATTTTTTCCTAGATTACCCTGAAGAGATCTGGGAGAACGGCATTAGGGCCGTGGATATGATTGTGATGGAAAAGTATGAAGTTGATTCGAAATAGCGGAGGGCCTGATCAAGATGTAATGTCTTGTTCCAGGCCTTTTTATTTCGTTTATTGTAAATATTTACAATAAACGCGCGCGGTGTTACAATGAAAAAATGTTATATATTTTAATAAAAACCATATATATTCAATTATCAAGTCGAATTTTGCTAGGGCGTGTCTGAAAACTCTGAAGGAAGCAGATTTTGCTGAATTTTCGTTCCAAGCCAGGAAGTTTTCCGCAGGCGTGCCGGGGCACGTCAAGGGAAAGTGACGCAGCAGGGGGCGAAAAGGCGGTAAAAGATGCACTTCAGTAGGTTTCAAGACACGCCCTAGATAGAAGAATATATATGGTTTTTCCAGTACCATTGAAAAAACGTTTTCGACAATATTGAAAATGTTCATTACCTAACTGGAAAAGAGGAGATTGGCATGCTGAATATGCAAAAAGAACAGTTGGCTATGTACGGAGCCAAACCTGTAAGAGAAAAAATGCTCCCGTATGGAAAACAATGGGTGGACGAGACAGACATTGAAAGTGTGGTCAATGTTTTAAGAAGTGACTTTCTTTCTTCAGGTCCTGAAATCCCAAAATTCGAAGAAGCACTGGCTCACGAGGCAGGTACTCGGTATGCTGTAGCATTCTCCAGTGGTACTGCTGCGTTGCATGCTGCGTGTTTTGCTGCTGGCGTCGAGACTGGGAGTGAAGTGATTACTTCGCCTCTGACGTTTGCAGCAAGCAGCAACTGTATATTATATACAGGCGGAAAGCCGGTTTTTGCCGATATTGATCCTCTTACCTTCAACATCGATTCTCAGGAGGTTTATAAGAAAATCACCCCGAGTACGAAGGCGCTAATCGTTGTTGATTTTGCCGGACAGCCTGCTCAATATAACGAGCTTTATGACATAGCTTCCAATCACGGGCTTGTCACCATTCGTGATGCTGCCCATTCGATCGGTTCCATCTATAAAGATCGGCGAGTAGGGATGTCAACCGATATGGCCATATTCAGTTTTCATCCTGTTAAGCATATTACTACAGGAGAAGGCGGGGCTGTTGTGACAGATCGGGAAGACTTATATCATAAATTGCTAATGTTCAGAAATCATGGAATTACACGTGATGAAAGGATGCTGGAACAGCAAAATTCTCCAAAATGGTATTACGAAATGCAGTTCCTTGGTTATAACTATCGGATTACTGATATACAAGCTGCATTAGGCATTAGCCAGTTAAATAGGCTGGAGCAATTTGTGAAGAGACGGCGAGAGTTAGCGGTTCTATACAATAAGGCCTTTGAGCAGATGCCAGGATTAGCATTCCAGCAACAAGCTGAAGAAGTATTATCAAGCTGGCATTTATATCCTTTGCGATGGAAAAAAGACTTTTTCTCCGTAAGCCGCGACACCATTTTTCAAGCTTTGCTCGCAGAGAATATCGGGGTCAATCTTCACTATATTCCGGTTTATTTACATCCTTATTATCAGGCATTGGGCTATCAACGAGGCATTTGTCCAAATGCGGAAGCCGTATATGAAGAGTTAATTACCATTCCTTTGTTTCCGCTGATGACGGATCGCGATCTGCAGGATGTCGTGGATGCCGTTGTCAAGGTATATAACTACTTTTTGAAGTAATGCATACATGCTTGGGCTTAACTCAAAGGAGGATGTTGTATTGCAGCCAAAGCAGCTCAACTTATTTCGTTTAACCTGGCCTATTTTCATGGATGCCTTCTTTCATATCGTGTTAGGTAATGTTGACACAGTAATGCTCTCACATTATTCAGGACAAGCTGTCGCTGCTGTGGGCATATCATCACAAATATTTGGCATGTTTATTATTATCCTGGAATTTATGGCCATGGGGTCTGGCATACTGATTGCGCAAATGCTTGGAGCAAGTCAGCGTAATCGAGCCGCTAATATTGCACAATCCTCCATCTATTTAAACGGGCTTATAGGTTTAGTTCTTATTTTTGTGCTTTTTTTCTCTGCACCTTTTTTGTTTGGCCTCTTCAATCTTTCAGCTGAAGCTTACGATTTTGGAGTGCTTTACACGCAAATTGTTAGCGTTTCTCTTCTTTTTGAGGCTATTCTGATTTGTATGAGTACCACAATGAGAAATTATGGTTTTGCCAAAGAACCGATGTTTGTTGTTGTGGGAATGAATGTTGTTAATGTACTAGGGAACTGCATTGCTTTGTTCGGATTTCTGGGTTTTCCTGAGACGGGTCTTACAGGTGTGGCAGTCAGCTCGTGCGTCAGTCGTTTGCTGGCAATGATTTGTATGGTCTATCTATACAAGCGCAAGCTCAAATTAAAACTGAGATTGCAAGGCCGTCATTTTATTCAGGATTGGAAATCTATTGTTAAGGTAGGCATCCCGACAGCAGGGGAGAGCTTTTCCTACCAGTCCTCCCAAATCCTGATTACGTATTTTGTCACTTTTTTCGGAGTAATCGCGATTACAACCAAGGTCATTACTTACAATATTATGCTGCTGATCATGATATTCTCCTATTCTATGGGACAAGCAACACAAATTTTGATAGGTCATCTCGTTGGGGCAAGAGAACATCAAAAAGCGCATGACCAAGCTATTTTTAGCCTGAAAATTTCATCTTTGGTCTCATTGGGCATTGCGCTTGTGTGTTACTTCTTCTCTGAAACTGTCCTGGGGCTGTTTACATCGGACAGAGATATTATTGAAACCGGCAAAACACTTCTTGCGCTGTCTATCTTATTGGAGCCTGGCAGAGCGTTTAATCTTGTTCTCAGTAGCTCGTTGAAGGCATCCGGCGATATCCGATTTCCAACGCTACTGGGTTTAATCAGCATGTGGGGATTATGTGTACCCGCTGCATTTATTTTGGGAAACGTACTTGGATACGGATTAGCGGGAGTATGGCTTGCTTTTATTCTCGATGAGTGGTTAAGAGGTTTAATTTTTTATTTCAGATGGAAGAGAATGGGTTGGGTTACAAAAGGACTGGTTAAAGCCGAAATACGATCGTCCAATGAAAAGGAGATGAGTATATGAGAAGAAGGAAATACTTGCTCTTGGGTGGAGGCGGATTCATAGGTTCAGCTATTGCAGAGGAACTCGCACCCTATCATGAGGTCACTATTGCTGATGCGGTCCCATTTAAGCAAACCGTTGCTTATCTAAGAGGGATAACCCATGTTGATTATGTACAAGTCAATGCTGCGGATCGTTCCGGTGTATTGGATTTGGGTACAGATTACGATTATATTGTGCATGCGGTAGCTATTCTAGGCATCAACAAGGTGGCACAGGAATCCATTCTTACCATCAATACGAATTATCTTAGCTGCTTGTATTCGCTTGAACTCGCGAGCAGACAGAAGCATCTTCAAAAATTTCTGACCTTCAGTACAAGTGAAGTATATGGACAATACACTGTATCCGCCAAGGAGACCGACGAGTTTACCATTGGAATTCCGGAGACCCCACGGTGGTGCTATGCTGCAAGCAAAGTATTAAGCGAACATTTAACATATGCCTATCACAGGGAGGAGTCTATCCCAACGATTGTTATTCGACCGTTTAACGTTTATGGAGAGTATCGATTTGGAAATAATGCAATATCCAGTTTTGTTCGCAAAGCGCTTAAAAACGAGGATTTATTGATCAGCGGCACAGGCGAGCAGACAAGAGTATGGTGTTATATTAACGACTTTGTTTCCGGGGTTATCCATGCTTTACATTCCGAATATGAGGGAGAGTCTTTCAACCTGGGTAATCCGAACGAACAATGCAGCATCAAAGATTTGGCGCATCTCATTGTGGAGCTGACGGAATCGAAGTCAAGAGTTGTTATTTCGCACTCGAATGAACCTGATGTGAGGCAGAGAACAGTCGATATTTCCAAAGCTCGAAGTTATCTTGCATATGAGCCATCTGTATCTTTACGCGAAGGTTTGAAAAAGTATATTACTTGGGCGAAAAAGATGGAGAGCAACGAAAAAATGGGGATATCACAATGACCGCAAATAATGTCTTTGGGTTCTCATTCTATGCTATATATGACAATCAGCTTCAATCCCGTTATAAAGATATATTTGGAAAAGTAGAGGCTACGATTTTTAATCGCGAAGATTTGATGGGGGCTGCTTGGGATTCAGTCTGGACAAATACCCGTCATGCTGTTGAGTTATTTGGCGGCAACAATACAAGCTTTCATTTTCCTGTGAACAATAGCAATATTGTGACGGACCCTTTCGTAAGATCGCGTTTGATCGAAACCTTGAAGCGCTCAGAGGAGCTTGGTATTCCTCATGTGGTGATTCATGCCAATCAGTTGTATCTGTTGGAAGAATGTAAACATCAAAATTTGACAGAGCTCAGGTCCGGATTTCTCGATTGCTTGCAGGAGGTCATCTATCAGGCTGGAAGTAATGTATTAGTCTGCTTGGAAAATTTACCACCTATCGGTAATTTGTATGATGATGCTGATCCTGTGTTTATATTTACTGAGGATTTCCAAGAGATTGATATCCGGAACGTAGGTATCACATGGGATATTTGCCATTATTTCAATACAGTATACACCATGCATTATGCCAGCAATGATCCAGTATTTCGAGATATGCTTCCTAGTTATCAGCCGTGCGACTACATGGATTTTACAAGGATTATAAACAAAATTAAACACTGGCACTTTTCAGCATTTGATCAAATGGCTAATCCATTGACCGAGACCATTTGCAGAGAAGGTGTTCTTCCTGTGGAAAGCTGTGTAGAAGAGAGCATGTACCAGAAGGCTCTGCGGTTAATCTACGAGGATGCTGTAAAAAACGATAAAGCGATCATTTTTGAAATTGCAGAAAAAGACTATACACATCGCTATTATGTTCTTCAAATGCTGGAATGGGCACAAAAGGTAGTAAAGGAGCATTCTTTTTTATGATAACTACAGCTTCTGATCCAATCCATGAACGTATTCTTGATCTGGGTTCCAGACTCATTCGTTTGCATCCAACCTACACCAGACCTGATTCTCAGAAACAAGCTCAGCTTTTGATACAGAAACAGCTGGAGCAAGAGGGATGGACAACTTATTTGGATGTGTTCACCGTATCTCAATTGGTCAGTAGAGACTTCATACGGCATCCTTGGGAGTATAACCGTTTCTACAAAGATGGATTCGAAATGACAAAGCATAATTTATATGCTGTTGCTGATTCGGGACACCCAGGCCCGACATTAATCTTAAATGGTCATATTGATGTAGATATTCTGAACGGTAACCAAGAAACGGAATTACCCTGGAATGTGAGTGGAAACATTGTAGAAGGGAGGATGCTAGGCAGAGGAGCTACGGATATGCTGCTCGGGCTTAGCACTCTCGTTTATGCTTTGAGCTTGATTAGAGAACGATTTAATAAAGGAAAATTGATCTTCACTTCCGTCATAGATGAGGAAATTGGAGGCAACGGCTCTATTCGAGCCTGCGAGTGGCTTAACAAAAATGGCTATTTCCCTGACGGGCGCGAACCGGTGGAAGTCGTTATTGCTGAACCTACAAATACAACCATATGTACTTCTTCTCTTGGTTTTCTTCCCTTCAAAATTCAAATTTGCTCTAAAAACATACACATGAATGCACAAGAGCACAACCAGCTTGCAGATTTAAATGCACTATTCAATTCACTTTATTCCTTCAAAGAAGAGCACGAGGGACTGTATTTGAATGTTGGTACGATATCGGGCGGGTCTGATCCCAGCCTGCCAATTCAGGAGTTGATCCTTGAAGGCGTGATGGCCAGTGACAGCAGGTATACGATCCAAACGTTACAGAACAATCTCAGGCAGGCATTATCACCTTACACTGTGCACTATCCCAATTTGATGATTGAACCTATGAAAAACGATGGTTTGAAGTTTGGCCGCGGGGCGGAACAGCATGAATTTCCTAGCGCGTGTGATGCTTCCGTATTCCATCATTTTGGATATCCGACCGTTATTTTTGGACCGGGCCGGTTGGCTCAAGCTCATACCGAGGACGAATATATTGAGATAAGCGAAGTTGAACATTATGCACAACAGCTAAAAGCGTATTTGATCGAATTTTTCAGATAAATTGGGAGGCACTGCAATGAATACCGACTTCACACCTCCGAACAACATCAAATATGTGTTATACCCTTCGGAATATCAATACGATTCATTGTGTTATAGCGGTATGTCCAACTTGAAGGGAAACAGAAACGAAGTTTTCTCTCGTTTACGAGATCGAATCGCCACCGTATTTGATATTAGAAACCCATCACAAGTTTACCTATTTGACAGTGCTTCTTCCGCTATTACTGCCTTGTTAACGATTTTGAAAAATCAACACAACATTGAGTGTGTATACATGCCCTCATACTCGTGTACAGAATTGGCTGATTCAGTAATCTCCGCTGGGCTTACGCTTAATGTCTATGACATCACAGACGATTTCAGGCCAGAGCTTGAATTCGTGCGTTCTTTGATTGGTGTGCAGCAGGCCGCATTCCTGATCCCGGCGTTGTTCGGTTCACGCTCAATACCATCGGAACTTATGGATGTGCTGCATCAATTGAAGATGCCCGTTATTTTTGACGAGGCACAGTCATTTCCAATGGCTCCGCAATTTCGTGGGACCACACCTGGAGCTTTTTTTTCAGTCATCTCATTTGGAAAATCAAAGCCTCTATCCTCTATCGGGGGCGGTGCACTCATCGTTCATCAGCCTGAGATGAATACAATGTTTACAACGTATTCAGAGGATGCATTACAGCATCAAGAACCCTGGTTCCCCTATCTTCGAGCTGTCACCCGCCGTCAATTAAGCAAGTACAGCTGGTGGCGCAAAGTAAACGGGCTCCAATATAGGTATGCTGATTTGGCAGCTCTGCACCGTGCACAGCAAATCCGCCAGCGCAAGCCGCGAGGCATCACACTTCTGCAAGCGCAAATGGCGCTCCGGCGCTTGCAGTTTTTTTTAAAACAGATGGAGCGACAGAAGGTTCATGTACCAGGACTATTAGATGCTCTGGAGAGTACATTCGGCAAACAAACATTGCGATTTGTTCTTGCCCGTGATCAGCAATGTCTGCTTCCGATTCGTATCCCCAATCACAAAAGGAAAAAAATTGGAGCGTACCTCGCACAAAAGGGGGTACAAACGACTTTCTATTATTATCCACTGCATAACATAGAGCGATACAAGGAGCGTTTTCAGCTTCACGATTGCTTCAATGCTGATCGTATTTTTAGTGAAATATTGCTGCTGCCGATCCACACGGATACACCTCCGCGTCATATAAAAAAACTGGAAAGGTTCATTCGCCAATATGATGAATACTCAACAGATACTTAGTCCACGGACCCCTTTCATTGAACCAGGTTTTGCAGCACTTGTCGGACAATACCTGGATTTTGAGTATATGCCCGTGGAAGTGTGCTGCAAGGGTCAAGTCTATGCCATATCTCTATATAAAAATATCAAAACCCAATCATACCAGATTGGAGCCGTAGGATATGGCGGGATTATTCCTTTTCCACAAAGTCTTCCAGATTTCCTGGACATTATAGATATAATCTCAGAATCATACGGAATGATCTCTCAAATTACACTGCCGCCGATGGGAGAGCATATTTTGAGTTGGGAGTTGACCAGATCCGGCTTTGATCGGCAAGTTATGGACACTTATATTTTAGATTTTGCTGAATATCGAGAACAAAAGGATATGCTTTTCAAAGGCAGCGTTCGGACTGATATCCGGTTTGCTGAGAAGGCCGGCGTATATGTTAGATTATATGATTCTGAACAAGAGCTTCAACAATTTTACGAGATTTACAAGTCTACGATGGAACGTGTGCAAGCAAGTTATTTAACACCTTATGAACTTCTAAAGGAATTACTTCACTACTCGCATGAGGCCCGGCTTTATATCGCGTTAACGGAACAGAATCGCGTCATTGCGGGGAGTATATTTCTTCAAAACGAAGATAATCTGTTTTATTGGATCAATGCTTCACATTCGGAATTCAGAAACTTACGAGGCAATTATCTGATTCTTAAACAGGCCATTGATGACGCATACGCCACAAAGTCTTATTTGAACTTCGGTTATTCTCACAACCCTAACATTGCTAAGTCGAAGCTTGGCTGGGGTTGTCATATTCAAAAATATATACGATTGACAAAGGAGCATGCCCGATGAAATCAGTCTATTTTATTCCCTCAAATCGCAATATTGAAAAATGTTTGACCAGCTATATGAAAGAGATTGATTTTGCCCAGAAGAAATATGGTATTCATATTCCGATCGTTATTCCGGAAACAAATGATAAGGAATTTGTAGCTCAAAATGCACGAACCATCAATCTATTGCAAGAGAAGTATCCGAAAATCGAAATTTTACATTTAACTACCAAAATGCAGGAAGCTTATTTTGATATTTTGTTGGCTGGGGAAGATCCCGAGTTCAAAAAAGTGTTCCTGGCACAGCAAACAGACTATGGTAATTGCATGAACAAGCTGTTTTTGATGACCTGCTCACTTGGTGCAGATGCGCTGCATCGCAGAGATTCGGATACGAGGCTAATCTTTGACGAATTGAAAGCTGAGGAACTATATCCGATTGAGCTTGAATTGAATTATCTGGGTAAAAGAATTTCTGATTGCAGCAATATAACCATTAATACGGCGGACAAGTCTATTTTAAACCGGGAAATCTGGGTGGTAGGCGGCAACTATTATGGCGAGTGGAATCTGGATGTAAGAGATTTTGCTCAGGTTTCTTTCGATCCGATCTATAGATTGTACGAACTGCTCGGTTTCCCCAAGGAGAGCGTCGTGGACATTTGCAATACGGCTTTTCAGCTGGATCAGCAATTTACACAGGAAGAGAAGCAGACACTTGTTACTTCAGTGAATGATGGATTGAATCCAGATTGCGGTAATGTGGCTGTGTACAAGCTTCATGAGAAGCTGCCTAACTTGCCTGGGCGTAATACTGCTGCCGCAGATTATTTTGCTTTTGACACAGCAACGGCGCTGGGCATTCCGTCTATTCATCACACCAGAGAAGTATTTCACGAATACAAAAAGGATGAGTTCCAGTTGGCAAACAAAATAAAATACTGGGAGGGTGTTTCCAAATTTGCTGATTATTTTAACGCCTACATGAGTATTTATGACAGTGATTTGAATAAGACGTTTGGACCTGACCGTAAGGAAGTCATTACCGATGACATCGTACAAGCAATCAAGTCTTATGTTTCCGAATTTTCCAAGCTTGGCGTGCATGAGCGTGTTGAACGTATAGATCGCATTGCGAATGAAGTGTTGATTCCTTTTGACGAGAATTATTCACAGGTCGGTGATTATATCATAGAACACTCGGAGCAACTTGTAAGAGAAGCGAATCAAGAATACGAATTTCATGTCAAGCTCATTGAGAATTGGGATAGATTGATTCAGCGCGCTAAGGAGATCGATTTGCGAAAAGTAGCCGACTCTAACTCGGTGGCTAACACATAACCTGTGAAAGCATGGTTGTACAAGTGAATGGATGATCTTATGAGAGGTGGGATGACATGAGTGTTGAGAATAAAATATTGAATCTTAAAGCAAATGTTTCGGTAATTGGACTGGGGTATGTCGGACTGCCTTTGGCGCTGAATCTGGCCGAGGCAGGTTATACGGTAACAGGTATTGATTTGTCGGTGTCCAAAGTAAATCTGCTTAACAGAGGAGAATCTTACATTAGTGATATTTCCAATGAAGCTCTGAGGAAGGTCAATCATACCGGAAGATTCATGGCTAGCAGTGAATTTTCTTTGATCCAATATGCTGACGTTATCATTGCTTGTGTTCCAACTCCCTTGAATGATTATACGGACCCAGATTTATCTTCTATTTATGCTGTAGTTGACTATTTACAAACCTATATGAAAAAAGGCAGTTTAGTCATTTTGGAGAGCACAACATATCCAGGCTGCACAGAAGAGATTATCCAGGCACGTCTTGAAGCAACAGGATTACAAGTCGGCAAAGATTTCTACTTATGCTTTTCCCCTGAACGGATTGACCCAAGCAATCGGGATTTTACGTTGAATAATACACCTAAAATTGTTGGCGGAGTTACTCTGGAGTGCTCTAATATGGCTTCTGAATTATATAAGAAAATATGTAAAGATGTCATTACGGTCTCTTCACCCAAAGTAGCTGAATTCACAAAATTGCTGGAAAATACGTTTCGGAGTGTAAATATTGCTTTTATCAACGAAATCGCAATGATGAGTGAAAAAATGGGAATCGATGTGTGGGAGGTCATCCAAGCCGCTTCCACCAAACCGTTTGGTTTTATGCCATTTTATCCTGGACCCGGGATCGGAGGGCACTGCATACCGCTCGATCCCATGTATTTGTCATGGAAAGCGAAGTACTATAAATTTTTCAGCAGGTTTATTGAGTTATCAAACAGCATTAATAGTGGTATGCCTGATTACGTTGTGAGCAAACTACATCAACTGCTTAATCAGAAGTCACTTCATATCAACAAGAGCAAAATTTTGGTTCTGGGTGTCGCATACAAACCGGAAGTCAATGACGACAGGGAGTCTCCTGCTTTGGAACTGATTAAGTTATTAATAGACGAGGGTGCTCATGTTGATTATTACGATCCTTATGTAGGGCATATCAAGCTTGAAAATGGTCATACCTTGTTTTCAGTCGATTACGATGTTAACGCATTTAAACAGTATGAATGCTGCATTTTAATGACGGCGCACAAGGCTTTCCGTTATGAAGAGTTGAAAGATTTGCATGTGCCTATTTTTGATACGCGGAATGCATTTTCTTCCTTTGTTGACGGTCATATTTATAAACTTGGAGCCGGTTTGCTCCATGCTGCGAAGGATCATGAGCAAGAGGAAATGCTTCAAAAAATAACTGTAGTCCAAGGCTGACATAAATGTGAAAAAGGGTGAGCATTGTGAGTCAAGCGAGTGTCATTATGCCAACATATAATAAAGCAGAGTATTTAAAGTTAACGCTGGCTTCTTTTGCAAGTCAATCGGTTCAAGATTTTGAAATCATCATTATTGATGACGGCAGCACGGATGATACAAAACAGGTTGTTGATAACTATAAAAACCTGTTAAATATTCAATATGTTTTTCAACAAAATAAGGGAAGATCCAGAGCAAGAAACACAGGTCTGCAGTTAGCTGAAGGGGATTTTATTATTTTTAATGATGATGATCGCATTGTACCACCGGATTATATCGCCAGCCACATCGACCAGCTTACGGAACAGGACGAAAGAACAGTCGTCATAGGCTGGAAAAAGAATATGCTATCTATTCTCAAGCATCGCTTGCCCTTTAGTGCAGAGGATATGCTGGTGCTTGTTCGCCAGAATCCTGAGTTTGCAGCTATGGCAACGGATGTGGGAGCGGGAGTATCTGTTCCTTTAGTTACAGAAGAACATTTGAATCCATATCACAGTGAGCGGGTTGAACGATATACAACCGTGGACGGTTATGATAGTTTTCCTGAGATTTTCGCCGAATATGGAGAAGATTTGAAAGATTTTCAGCTTAAATGGGTTTTGGGTACAACCGCCAACATGTCGCTGCATCGTTCTTTTCTTCAAGAGATTGGCAGTTTTGATGAGCAATACAAAGGCTGGGGAATGGAAGACACAGATCTATCTTATCGCCTGTATAAAGCTGGAGGCATCTTTCGCTTCTGTTCAAACCTGGTCAATTTGCATCAGTTTCATCCGAGAGGGAACGTATTTCAGGCAGAGAAGGATTTCAGAAGGAATTCTTTTTATTTTTGTAATAAGCATAAGAGCTTGGAGGCGTATTTGTTTTACCGCTGGACACATGAGGAAATCGAATTAAAGACTGCTAACCATATACTCCAACTAGCCAATCATAATGAATCTGTTGCGGAAGAGCTGACAAATCTGTATGCGAAAGGGTTTGCTTCCGGTAGGGAAGAGTTGTAGGCAAAAAATAGCTAACCCTCTAATGAACAAAATACACTAGACAAAGGTGGTTCCACTTATGATAAAAAAAGCTATTATTCCCGCAGCAGGTCTAGGTACACGTTTTCTTCCAGCCACAAAGGCCCAACCGAAGGAGATGCTTCCCATTGTAGATAAACCGACAATTCAATATATCGTGGAGGAAGCAATCGCCTCAGGGATCGAGGACATCATGATTGTAACCGGTAGAAACAAACGGGCTATAGAGGATCACTTTGATCGCTCTGTTGAACTGGAGCTAGCTCTTCAAAAAAAAGCAGAGCTGCTTGAAATCGTTCAGGAAATTTCCAAAATGGCAGATATTCATTATATACGTCAGAAGGAGCCTCTCGGATTAGGACATGCCGTTTTGTGTGCCAGGAAGTTCGTTGGAAACGAGCCTTTTGCTGTACTGTTAGGGGACGATATTATTGATAGTGAAGTTCCATGTTTGAAGCAATTGATTCGAGTATATGAACAGGAACACAAATCTGTGGTAGGTGTACAACAAGTGGACTGGAATGAAACCCATAAATATGGAATTATCGAGCCGGGGGCTCAAAAATCAAATCAGAGTGAGGTGCTGGATTTAATTGAAAAACCTAAGCTCCAAGCGCCTTCTAATATTGCAATAATGGGACGTTATATACTAGATCCACAAGTATTCACTTATTTGGAACATATTTTACCTGGAGCTAATGGCGAAATCCAATTGACCGATGCTTTGCGCGGAATCGCTCATAACAAAGGGTTAATTGCTCTGCAGTTCCAAGGCAGCAGATACGATGTGGGTGACAAATTTGGTTTTCTTCAAGCAACTGTGGACTTTGCGTTAAAAAATAAAGATTTGCAAGGAAGGTTCAGGGAATATCTCATCGAGCTTAGTCGAGAATTTTCAAGTATATCATCATAACAATTATTATTCTCTTTTGGGTTGACCTGTAAGTCACATATGTGACTACAGGTCAACCCAGTTCTATATATGCGTGAAATTCTCCTTATAACGTCTCTGTGTTATGATGGAGGACAGGATGCAGTGGAACATTAACGGTTTGGAGTGAAGAAATATGCTCGTTGCAGAACGATATGAGAAAATTGTGGAATGGGTAGATGCGCAGGGAAGCATGCGTGTAACCGAGCTTAGTGAACGCTGCGGCGTGACGGAAGAGACGATTCGCCGTGATCTGGACAAGCTGGAGCAGGCGGGAAGGCTCAGGCGCTCACATGGCGGGGCGGTAAGTGTGAAGTACAAGGACGAGCTTCAGTCCGAGATTCCATATCCAGAGCGTGCTGTTGCGCATGCAGAGGAGAAACGCCGGATCGCAGAGGAAGCGGTGAAACTGGTGGAGCCAGGAGACCGAATAGCACTGGATGCTAGCACAACGGCGTGGTATATGGCGGCGGGACTTCCGAACATTCCGCTAACAGTACTGACCAACTCGATCAAGGTCGCGGCCGAGCTGAGCACAAAGGAGCAGATTCGTGTCATTGCGACAGGCGGGCAGCTTGCTTCAAAATCGCTGTCTTTTGTCGGGCCGCTCGCCGAACGTTCATTGGATGCATATCACGTAGATAAAGTGTTTTTGTCCTGCAAAGGTGTGCATCTGAGCAAAGGCATCAGCGAGTCAAATGAACTACAGGCTCTGGTGAAGCAGAAGATGATTCATATTGCAGATGAAGTGATCCTGCTGGCAGACTCGAGCAAGTTTAACATTCAGGCGTTCACCCGAGTGGCGGCGATGGAAAGTGTGCATAAGGTGATTACGGATCAAGGCGTGCTGGAAGAGCATGTTGATGCACTGAACGAGCTTCATATTACGTGTATACGTGTGTAGCCTGAATGCTTTTGAAGAATGACAACGAATATGCGAAAGCTAAATATAGAAGGGACCGATTAGAATGAAACATCCGTTTCACTTGAAAGCCGTATGGAATGGGGGGCGTAACAGTGAGGGTACGATTGATGCAGGGGGGTTGAAAACGGTCATTTCCATCCCGCAGGAGATGGGCGGGCCGGGCACTGGAACCAATCCCGACGAAATGCTGCTGGGCGCAGCGTCAACCTGTTATCTGATTACTTTGGCTGCAATGCTGGAGCGTTCAGGAATCACCCCGGATGAGCTGACGCTGGAGTCGGAGGCGACGGTGGATGTAACAGATAACGTATTTACGTATGAACGAATTGTTCATCGGCCGCGGATTGTGCTGCCGCTGGAAGCATCCGAGTCCGATCAGAGCAAGGCAGAGCGTCTGGCGCACAAAGCGGAAGCCTCCTGTATGATATCTCGCGCTGTGGCAGGTAATGTGGCGATGGAAACGCGGCCTGTGATTGTAACCACTGGTGCTGACGCAGTGTGATATAATGGGGGATAGGCGACAATATTCGTCATTTGTGCAAAATAAGGAGAAATTCAGGATGAAAAACCGGAAGCGCAAACCTAATCGACTGGCACGTTTGACTCGTGCGATAAAACTGAATTTTCTCAAACTTTTACGTGCTCCGGGTGGTGCTCACAAGGTGTCTACCGGATTTGCCATAGGTTTCGGCCTTGAACTGATTGTGATTTCGACCGCATCCCTGATTTATCTTGTGTTTTATCCGATTGTGCGTTTGTCTGGAGGTTCCATGCCAGCGGCCATTGTAGGCAATGTCGTGGGCAAGCTGACGTTTCTGCCTATTATTCTGATGCCGCTTGCGAAGCAGATTGGTTCATGGATTTTGCCAGCTCACAGTATGGGGCAGGGTCCTGTGCATGAGAGTGCATGGATGGAATTGTTTCGTGGGAACTGGTCAGCAGTAAGTGAACTGCTGCTGGGCGGGCTGGATATTTTGACGGGCATGAGTGTGTTTGGCCTGATTTTGGGCTTCATTTCGTACTTTATCGTTAAATTTTTCTATGTAAGAGCGCTGCATCGGCGGCATGAACGCCGGGTGGAGAAGCGCCGCCAAGCAGCGAACGCTTCTGGTGCTGCCACAGCGCCTGTGTTGATCAGGAAAACATCACAATCATAATTGGCAGGATGAGCATGGATGCAGCGGTTGTCCACAGAATGCAGCGAGAGACAAACTGCGGGGATGCCCCGAACTGTTCAGCCAAAATAACCGCGTTCACTGCCGTTGGCATAGACGCCAGAATAAGCAGCACCGGAAACAAGGTTCCCTCGACGTGCAGTGCTTTCAGAATAAGCCAGGACAGGAGCGGTGCTGCCGCCAGCCGCACGACGAGTCCGGCCCAGAACGCCCGGCGAACGTTGTTCTGCCACGGCTCGCGGTCTCCTTTGGAACGCAGCATCTGCGCGCCAAGAATGGCAAGCACGATCGGTGCATAACCTGTGGCAACCATGGACACGCCGCCATCCAGTGCCTCAGGTAAGCTGATGCTGAAGGTTCTCAGCAGGATAGCAACCACAGCTGCATATATGGTAGGCATGCGGAACACGGACCCGATGGCCTTTTTGACGGTGAATTCTGATCTTGCGGCAAAGAAAATACCTACGGTATTTACGATGATCATCTGTCCAATGACATATACAGAAGCCTTGTCCAGTCCAAGCTGACCGAAGGCAAGCAGCACGAGCGGGAGCCCGTAATTGACACAGTTCGTAAATGTGGATACGAGGGTAAGGCCTGCTTTTTCCGGTGCACCCAGACCGAAAATCCGGCTCAGCAGCTCGGCAAGGGCCCAGAGGGCAATCAGATTCAGAATCGAGAACCAAAAGGTGCTGGTGACATCCGTCCATGTGATCTCTGCATGCAGCAAGGTATGGAAGATGAGCGCAGGACTCAAAATATAGAGTGAAAATGTCGATAGGGGCCGCGTATCCCAGCCTTTGAAATGTTTTAACAGCATTCCGCCAATGACAGGCAGGGATATGGGGAGAAATACATGGTAGAGCGTCACTATAAATGAGGTAAACAATCTGTTCAGTCCTTTCCGGATGAAAAACCTATCTTATCATATCAGGAATTGCATTGCAGTTGAATGCTTGACTGTTGACACGTACGGAGAATACCCTTGTTCGGAGCTGGAAATGGACGGGCTGAGAGCAGTGAGCAGTACGGCCCGGATTGCTATTTTGATATGACAGATTTATTATAGAAGAGGTGCAGCAAGACTACATACACATAGAGGAGGAAACTGTAATGAGTGAATCAAAACGTTTGCTTGTATTAGTGGGCTCTTATGCCGAAGCGGAAAATGAGGGCATTTACGCATATGAATTAAATGAGGACACAGGCAGTCTGGCGAAGCTGGACGGCATTGCAGGTGTGAAGAATCCGACGTTTGTTAACGTGAACGCAGAAGCGAACAAGCTGTATGCGATTGGTGAAACGGCATCTGCCGAAGGCAATAAAATGTCAGAAGCGGTGGCGCTGAGCGTTGATCCTTCGACAGGCAAGCTGACGCTGCTGAATCGCAACGATTCCATCTCTGCTCCTCCTTGCCATATCCAACGTGATCCTTCCGGTAAATATTTGATTCTGTCCAGTTATCATGGCGGACTGGTAGGTCTTCAGGCGCTGACGGACAACGGCGAGGTTGGTGCGCTTCTGGACGAGAAAAAACATGAAGGCCACGGGGCACATCCTGAACGTCAGGACAAGCCGCATGTGCACTCCGCATTTTTCAGCCCGGACGGCAAATATATGATGGTACAGGATTTGGGCGCAGATAAAATTGCGATCTATTCCATCAATGCAGAAAATAACGAACTGGTGCTGCACAGTGAAACGAAGACACATCCAGGTGCAGGACCACGTCACTTGGCGTTCCACCCGAACGGACAGTTTGCGTATGTGATCAATGAAGTGGACTCGTCCATCACATCCTACAAGTATGATGCGGCTGCGGGTACGCTGACAGAGATTTCGAACATTTCAACCCTGCCTGACGGTTATGATGGTGCCGAGAACACAACAGCCGAGATCACTGTTTCCAATGATGGTCGCTTTGTGTATGGTTCCAACCGTGGACATGACAGCATCGTGGTGTTTGCTGTAGATGCAGACAAAGGACATCTGACCCTGGTGGAGCATGTTTCCGCAGAAGGACAGCACCCGCGTCATTTCGCTTTGACACCAAATGGTAAAATGCTGATTGCAGCTAACCGTGATACGAACAACATGGTTACGTTCACCGTGGATCAAGAGAGCGGTCGTCTGAAATACACAGGTCACAGCACAGGTGTATCCAAACCGGTGTGTGTTAAGCCCGTTTATCTGTAATTGCTTTATTTGAAAAAACATATCTCTTTACAGCAGCTTCTGCTGGTATGAAGATGGAGAATAACCCTGCCCGATCAGGCGGGGGTATTCTTTTTTTAATTCGCTTCTTGAAGGATTCGAGATGGTTTGCAAAATGCTGGAATAGATAGAGGGGCAGGCATATCATGCAGGGAAATCGTCTGATAACAGAGAAGATCCACGATCTTGGCTCTTGACTTCAGTTGCTTCATCAGCATGGTTTTGTGCAGGAGGAGTCAGGACACGGTCATTCAACCATGCATGAAGTTGTAAATGGGCAACTTGTACTTCACGATTGCCTGGTATTATACATAATCATATTAGATGATCTCAATTCACCGACAGGGGCTGAGAAAAGGAGGCATCTAGTATGGCAGTTTTATCAACGGGGCCAATCAAAATTCTATTGTTGCAGGAAGGGGTGTACGGTCTACCCAGAGAATTAAGGTAAGAATGGTCAATCAGAATTTAACCGATGTATATCATATTTGGGTTCAAGGATATCATTTATCGGACGTCCGCACATTATATGTTGAAGAATTATTTATTGTTTTGCCTAATCAAGTGATAACGAAAGACTTTGATGCGAATTTTGATGCAGTTGAGTTTAATTTTACAATGGGTGATGCTGCTGTAGCAGACGCCAAAATTTCGGTATGGGGAAGAGACCAGAATGGAGAGCTGGTGACTGCGCATCGTCTGGTGTCGAGTGAACTTATAGGAGCTGGAAATAATACTACAGGCGAAACCGGAGCTACAGGTGCCACAGGCGAGACAGGAGTGTCAGGAGCCACAGGAGCAACGGGAGCCCCGGCAGTTTCTTCGCTGTTTTTTGCCAGTCAGCCAGCGTTGCTTGATCTTCCGTTGGCAGGAACAATTACGCTTGGCTCCATAACTGTAAACCCAGGCTCTATTCCGGCAGATGATCTTGTAAAATTGGACTTTACTTCGCAGATCGCAGTGGTTGTGGAAGATAACTGGAGCTTCGATTGTAACATTACCCTGACCAATTTTGCAGGAGCGGGGGGGGGATCCAGTTGAACTACACCCAAAGGGGGGATGCCGCAGGTACAATAAGGATTCATCCCATTGGCGGCACTGTTAGTACTTTCCCTTCTACTACAACGGCAATAACATATTTTTTAATTTTGCAATTTACAACAACTACAAACGTTACGAGCGCAACGGCAGAAGTAAGAAACATGAGTGCTATTCGTTTCAGTTAATTGGAGTTTAACGGATGATAATTAGACGTTTACTTTATTAACATATTGAGGTTGTATATTAAGCTATGGAAACGACCTGACTGCAAATTTATCGTGGATTGTTTATATTAAAATGATGATTAGCCATATGAAAAGAAGCATAATTTTCGAACGGAAATGTTCGAGGGTTATGCTTTTTGTTATGTTTGTCTTTAAGAATTCAGTGAATTATGAAAACTCGGCGTGCGGCAGCTGAATCCGTGGGAATTATCCGGACGTCTGGCTCCTATAGAACAGGAACTGGATGAACCATAGCTGTACCGGCTGCAGCCTCCCGAGCATCATCAAAGGAATGCAGAAACAGTCAGGCAGACTTAGGCAGAGGTTGAGAGGTAGCAAAATGAGATTTTTTAAAAACAGTCTGCATGGATTGGTAAATGAATCTTTTTGCTTCATGATAAAACGCTGGCAAACGGATTGGATGGGAGTTGAATCATTGGATGTAATCTGAATAGTTGCTCGATTTTTTGTTCGGATAACAAGGTGTTAATTTCATTAGTTTCTCCCACGTAACTACCTCACTTCAAAGTGCGTACTTCCTGAAATGAACGCTAGGGTCTACAATTTAGTCATACTCGAACAACAAAGGAGAACAAAGATAATGAAATTACAGCTCGCACTTGACTTGGTTAACATTCCTGATGGGATTGCATTGGTTAAAGAGGTTGAACAATATATTGATATCGTTGAGATTGGTACACCAATTGTTATTAATGAAGGTTTGCACGCGGTAAAAGCGATGAAAGAAGCATTCCCTAATCTGCAAGTTCTTGCAGACCTTAAAATCATGGACGCTGGTGGTTATGAAATCATGAAAGCTGCTGAGGCTGGTGCAGATCTGATCACTGTGCTTGGGGCAACCAATGACAGTACCATCAAAGGTGCAGTAGCAGAAGCGAAGAAACAAAACAAACAAGTTCTTGTAGACATGATCAACGTGCCTAACCTTGAACAACGTGCTCGTGAAGTTGATTCGCTTGGCGTAGATTACATCTGTGTACACACAGGGTATGACTTGCAAGCTGAAGGACAAAGCCCTTTCGAAGATCTGCAAACAATCAAAGGTGCGGTGAAAAACGCGAAAACCGCAGTTGCTGGCGGCATCAAGCTGGACACATTGCCAGAAGTAATCAAAGCACAACCGGATCTGGTTATTGTAGGCGGCGGCATTACAGGACAAGCAGACAAAGCGGCAGTTGCAGCGGAAATGCAGCGTCTTGTAAAACAAGGGTAAGCTCATGAGCAGCAGACAATACGGCGAAGTGATCCTCAAGGAATTGGGACGCACGTTAAGCCAGCTTGATGATACGGAAATGCGGACGTTGGCGGGGCAGCTGCTGGCGGCGAAGCGGATTTTTGTAGCCGGGGCTGGTCGTTCCGGTCTGATGGGCAAGGCATTTGCAATGCGATTGATGCAGATGGGACTAGAGGTGTACGTGGTGGGTGAGACGGTGACGCCAGGCATCAGCTCAGAGGATTTCCTGCTGTTATGCTCCGGTTCCGGGGAGACGGGCAGTCTGGCCGCTATGGCTCGTAAAGCAAGCGGAGCGGGTGCATCCGTAGGTTTAATCACAATTAAGCCCGAATCTACAATTGCCCGGCTGGCGCAGACGGTTGTTGTTCTTCCAGCTTCGGCCAAAGAGGACACAGCAGCAGCCGGAGGAGAAGTGACGATACAGCCGATGGGCTCTTTGTTTGAACAAAGTCTGCTTATCAGTATGGACGCCTTGATTCTCACCATCATGGAAATGAAAGGCATGACAGGTGCCGACATGTTCAGCAAACATGCCAATCTGGAATAGATTTTGGAAAGAAACCCCTGACTGAGATGGGGCTGTAAAATAAGAAGCAGGTCGTGATCTTTGCTGATGCAAAGATTGCGGCCTTTTCTGGCGAGTAGGGGGTTTTTATCTGGCTTTTCATTGCGAAGCTGCTATAGTACAATAAATGATTAGACATGATGTAATAAAGATGCTGTACAGCGGGCGTGCGGGAAAGCAGGCTTAGCATTCAGTATCGTTTAGAATCTGGAATATCGACAATTGCTATAGAGGTATCCATTTAAGAGAATAAAGGGGGCTTGGATGATGGCATCTGAGGTCAAAGAACGTATTAATCTGAAAGAAATCAACTGTGAGAAGGAACTGACGCTGGCGGTGATTGGCGGCAAGTGGAAGCTCATTATTTTGTGGCATCTGGGTCTTGAGGGCACGAAGCGATTCAGTGAGCTGAAACGTCTGATTCCCCATATTACACAGAAGATGCTGACCAACCAGCTGCGTGAGCTGGAGGAGGACAAGCTGGTAGAGCGCAAGGTGTATGCCGAGGTCCCACCACGAGTGGAATATTCCCTGACAGATCATGGGGAGAGTCTGATGCCCGTGCTGCACGCCATGTACAACTGGGGCAAAAACTATGGAGAGAATGTTATCTGGAAAGACCTTTAAGAGAAGGATTTAACCCAACGTCAAGGAACTGGACACGTCCAGCGCTTGGCGTTTTTTTATCTTTTAGATCGATTGAAAAGAAACAATTGATTAGAACCTGACACATAGCCGGTTACTAATCGTCAAAGGTCCTTTCATAATCTCGTCCATGAATTGCCGCACGTTATTGCAACGTTGCTGACCTCGCTAACGATTCCAGGAAACGTTATTTACGCGATTTAGACCCTCCTGAAATTCTAACGATTTCACGAGACACTATTTTGCCAAAATGACGCCATTCCCGCCACTTTTGCATGATTTCCAGCGAAATAGCGTTCCTACGAATCGTTACATTTTCAAACGACCCAATTTGCACGGAATAAGGCTTCTGGGAATCGTTAGCGGTCTGAGCGAATCACACCACCTGATATCGGCGGGCTTTGGATGGCTAACATCCACCTGGCTGCTCTGATGCTCAGCCGTGCGGCCAAGCCTACATGCTTTTTGCCAAACTGACTGCTCTTTCCTGCCAAACTGGCTGACAACCAACGAACACCAAATGCTGTCAGTTAGTTCGTGATTGAACGCAGCGGAAGCAAGCCAACTAATCCAGCTTGATCTTTTATAAACGAACCCGGCTCGACCTTCTATGATAAGTTGAACGATTCATTTTACACATGAACGGAGCAGAGAGGACAGAAAAAACCGAAAAAGCGATGTGCTCGCCTGAAAGCTTTCTGCAAGAAAGCAACTTCGGAAGCACAGGCTTCTCAACAGTTTTTCCCCTGTGAGAATAAGGAAGAGAAAAATCCGGGGATAACCGCTGCCGCTACTCTCCAAGTTGTTCTGTCATCGGAGTGATCGTGTAAGATCTCAGAGTGGATTGTGTAAACTCTTTAGTTTAACTTTTATAGCCGGGCTTGATTTCTGTACTTGTAAACCAAAAGACTCATTCTCAGGTAATGTCATGTATAGATAAGCAGAGTGTGATACGATGAGAGATATTGGAAAAGTTTGAAAGAAGAAGCTTATGATTTTAGGCACGATGAGAAGAAGTAGTGTTACGAAGAAAGTATGATGGAAATTTAAGAAGAAAGTATGATGGAAATTTAAGAAGAAAGTATGTTGAAATGTTAAGAAGAAATATGAATGAAGCCCGAGAAAAAGTATGAAGGAATGTTGAGAAAAGTATGATGGAAGCTTGAGAAAAAGTATGTTAAAGATTGTCCATGAGAAAACGATGATGAGCTGAGGAACGGAGGAGCAAGCTGATGATGAATTCGGGGAAGGGGACAGTGAAAATGGTAAAAATACGTACACGTGCCGAGGTTATGGAGGAAGCTACCTGGGATCTGCGCGACTTGTTTGCAACAGATGCGGAATGGGAGCAGGAGCTCATGTCCCTGCCTGAGGCTGCTGCTCATATCGAGGCATTTCAGGGTTCATTGGGTCAAAGTGCACAGCAACTGCTCGCTTGTCTGGAAGCTCGTGAAGTTCTGCAGGAGCGGATTGGCAAAGCTGCTGCCTATGCCCGTTTGAAGCAATCGGAGGACAGCATCAACCCGGCAAACATTGTGAATGCTGCCAAAGCAGGAGATATTGTGTCCAGTCTGTCTTCGAGTCTATCTTTTATCTCTTCCGAGATTGTCTCGCTGCCAGACGGTACGATCGAGCGGTATGTAGAGGAGCTGCCGGCTCTGGAGCCGTACAAGCGCAGCCTGGAGCGGTTGATTGCGGAAAAAGCACATCGCCTTTCACCGGAAACGGAGAAGGTGCTTGCTTCACTCAGCGAGGTCTTGGATTCACCGTATCGAATCTATCAGCGAGGCAAGCTGGCGGATATGACGTTTGATGAAGCGCTGGATGGTGAGCATGAGTCCCGTCCGTTATCCTGGTCTTTATACGAAAATAATTATGAGATGTCAGCAGATACGGAGCTGCGCCGCTCGGCTTATGCTGCATTCAGCGCATCCTTGAATAGCTATAAAAACACGTTTGCCGAAGGATACGCCGCCGAAGTGAAGAAACAAGTGGTGTTATCACGTCTGCGCGGATATGACGACGTAACCGATATGCTGCTTGCTCCGCAGCAAGTGAGCAGGGAGATGTACAATAACGTGCTTGATATTATTCAAAAGGAGCTCGCTCCGCATATGCGCAGACTGGCTGCGCTGAAAAAGCGTGAGCTTGGACTCGACAAGCTGATGTTCTGTGATCTCAAGGCTCCGCTTGATCCCGAATTCAGTCCGGCGATTACATATGATGAGGCCTGCACGCTGATTCGTGAAGCTCTGGAAGTGCTCGGTCCCGAGTATGGAGAGATTGTTGAACGGGCCTTTAGTGAACGTTGGGTGGATTACGCGGACAATGCAGGCAAATCTACGGGAGCATTCTGTTCCTCTATCTATGGTGCGCACTCTTACATTTTGATCTCGTGGGCTGACAACATGCGTGGGGCGTTCACACTTGCCCATGAGGTGGGACATGCAGGTCATTTCATGCTGGCTGGCAAGTATCAACGACTGATAAATACACGTCCTTCTCTTTATTTTATAGAAGCGCCTTCGACGATGAACGAGATGCTGCTTGCAGATCACTTGCTCAAGCGTTCCGACAACCCGAGAATGCGGCGTTGGGTCATTTTACAATTGCTCAATACGTATTATCACAATTTCGTTACCCATCTGCTCGAAGGTGAGCTGCAGCGCAGGGTGTACGCACTTGCCACCGAGGATACACCCATCACGGCGAAGACGTTAAGTGAGCTGAAAGGTGCAGTCCTCTCTGAGTTCTGGGGTTCTGAACTCATTGTTGACGAAGGAGCCAAGCTGACCTGGATGAGACAGCCGCATTATTATATGGGTCTGTATCCATATACGTATGCAGCCGGTTTAACCGCGTCAACAGCAGCTGCACAGAAGATCAGGGAGGAAGGTCAGCCTGCGGTAGAGCGCTGGCTTGAAGCGCTGAAAGCTGGCGGCAGCCTGGAGCCGCTGGAGCTGATGAAGCTGGCAGGGGTGGACATGTCACAGCCTGAGCCGATTCGCACAGCTGTTGCTTATGTTGGCACACTTGTTGACGAACTTGAACGTCTGTATTCGTAATCCGGCTCATATAGTATAAGGACAAGGCAGAGCGGGTTGTCTGCATGCACCGTTCTCTGAGCGGGGATTGGTGAACTGTAATTTTGCAGATGGAAAGGAACGATGTGTTATGGCGGTAACGGACTTATTCTCATCCTTGGGCCGATTGAGTGTAGATGGCTTCGGAGGTTTTGATGATATGAGTGGTGTACCGGGATTTGAGGGCAATCAGAGCGGTTTTTTTTCGGGCTTTAATGAATTTGGAGCCATGGGTGCATTTGTTCAAATTGTTATCGCCATTGTGTTTCTGGTGGTAGCGGGCGGCATCGTTTATGCTATTTTTTCCGGTGTGCGAACCTGGTCCTCCAACAATGCGACTGCGGTGCTGACGCTGCATTCCAGAGTGGTGACCAAACGAACCGAGGTTAGTGGGGGAAGCGGAGACAGCAGCGCTACAACGAGGTACTATGCAACCTTTGAGTTTGATAACGGGGAACGGGTGGAGCTGAATGTTGGCGGGCAAATGTACGGTATGCTGGTGGAGCAGGATCGAGGCATGCTGACGTATCAGGGCACCCGCTTCAAACATTTTGAGCGAGATATTCAGCCGCAGTCCGGGCAAACCGAAACCAGAAGTGGACAATTTTATATGTAAAAGTGCAGCGGCTCCTCCCGAACAGGGAGCGGGCCGTTTTGTTGTGGGAGCGAAAAAGCGAATTCATGGGTATTCAAACGTTTACATTGATGATATACTCATAAAATAAAACAAAACAATATTAAACAAACATAAACAAACAATGTTTGGAGTTGAAGTAAAGAGTTACGGGCGTTGATGCTTTAAACTATAACGTGCCGAAAAGGTGGGAAAAGCAGTGAGTGTACTTGCTTATGATTTGGGTGCAGGCAGCGGCCGAGCCATACTCGGGCATCTGAACGATCGAGGCATGGAAACCCGCGAAATTCATCGTTTCAAAAATGAACCGGTGAAGGTTGGAGAGCGCATGCATTGGGATATTTTGCGGCTGCACCATGAAGTGCTTCAGGGATTAACGCTTGTAAAACAGCATGGTGAAGTGCCTGAGAGTCTGGGAATCGACTCCTGGGGTGTGGATTTTGGTTTGCTGGGCAGAAACGGCGAACTGCTTGGCAACCCCTATCATTATCGTGACATACAGTTTAATGGCATGATGGATCAGATTTGTCAGGAATTATCGGCAAAACGTATTTTTGAACGTACAGGCATACAGTTTCTTCCGTTTAACACCTTATATCAGCTGGCCGTGCTGAAACGGAGTGCGTCTCCGCTGCTGCGTGAGGCTGAGCGCTTTCTGATGATTCCTGATCTGCTGCGTTATTTCCTTACTGGCGAAGCGGTGAATGAGTTCACCAATGCCACCACTACCCAGCTTTACAATCCGATGCTTGCCGAGTGGGATGGGGAATTGCTTGACCATATTGGTGTCTCCAGGCAATGCTTCGGTGAAGTTGTAATGCCGGGTACTTCGGTTGGACAGCTGCGCAGCAGCATACGCCATGAACTGGGTCTTGCATCTATTCCTGTCATTGCAGTAGCAGAGCATGATACCGGCTCCGCTGTCGTGGCGGTTCCGGCGACGGAACGAGCGTTTGCGTACCTTAGCTGCGGAACATGGTCACTGATGGGCACCGAACTGGATCAGCCGACGATAAGTGCCGAGAGTCTTGCGCTGAACTTTACAAATGAGGGTGGAGCGGGAGGCACGTATCGCCTGCTCAAAAATATTATGGGGCTCTGGATTTTGCAGGAAAGCATGCGTCAGTGGGAGCGCGAAGGAAAAGGCATCAGTTATGCAGCTTTGCTGGCGAAGGCAGAGGCTGCGCCTCCGTTTGCGAGCTTGTTTGACCCGGATGATGATCTGTTTCTGCCTGCGGGAGATATGACGGAGCGAATTCGTCAGTATTGTCGCAACACGGGGCAGGTAGTACCCGAGGATCAAGGCAGCATAGCTCGTGCCATACTGGAGAGTCTTGCGCTCAAATACCGCAGAGTACTGGAATGGACAGAACAGCTGTCAGTCCAGTCCTTCAATGGTTTGCACATGGTGGGCGGCGGCATTCAGAACCAGCTGTTGTGCCAGTGGACGGCAAACTCGATCGGCAAGCCGGTATGGGCCGGGCCAGCGGAGGGGAGTGCCATCGGCAATATGGCTGTGCAATGGATGGCGAGTGGAGCATTCAAGGATATATGGGAAGCACGCCGCGTCATTCGCGATTCATTTCCTGTAGCGGAATATGAGCCACAGGACAGATCGGTATGGGCGGAAGCTTATGAGCGATTTATGCGAATCACGGCTGCCGCATCCGCTGCATTGCCGGGTTCAGACAGCGGGAATGAGGTGTAGGAATGCTGGCGGCAGAGCGATATGACCGAATTGTGGAACTTGTGAATATCAAGGGCAGCATGCGTGTATCAGAGCTCAGCGAGCGCTGCCGTGTAACGGAAGAAACCATTCGCCGAGATCTGGATCGGCTCGAGCGGGCCGGGCGACTGCGCAGGTCACACGGCGGGGCCGTCAGTGTGAAGGAGGATCAGCCGGAGATTCCTTATCGAATTCGGGAAACGACACATGCGCTTGAGAAGAAACGGATTGCTGATGCAGCCTTGGCCTTCATTGCAGCGGGAGATCGTATTTTGCTGGATGCCAGCACGACGGCAGGGTACATGGCAGCCAATATGCCGGATATACCGCTGACGGTGCTGACCAATTCCATTCAAGTCGCTACGGAGCTGAGCAGCCGGGACAACATCGAGGTCATCTCCACTGGAGGACAATTGGCGGCTCGCTCTTTATCCTTTGTTGGCCCGCTGGCAGAGCGTTCACTGGAAACCTACCATGTTGACAAACTGTTTTTGTCCTGCAAGGGAGTTCATGTTGAGAGCGGCGGCATCAGTGAATCAAGTGAACTACAGGCCAGATTGAAACAGAAGATGGTGGGAATCGCGGATCAGGTGATTCTGCTGGCGGATGCAAGCAAGTTTGGCATTCGGGCGTTCGCACGTGTGACGGGACTGGAGGCGGTGCACACCGTTATTACGGATCAGCCTTTGAGTGAAGAGCAGAAGTCCTTGTGCAGTACCTATCATCTGGAGGTCCATACGGTATAACGGAAACAGGATGCGGCTGGCTTGATTATGCAGAGCATTGACGTCAATACAGCAATGAGCCGTTTCTTTTTAGTATAAACGGCATGAACAATATATTGGTTAAGTTGGAGGTGGGATGATGAAGGTTTCAGGGAATAGGATGATGAAGGTTTCAGGGAATGGGACGATGAAGGTTTCCTTGTTTATAACCTGTCTCAGCGATGCCATCTATCCCCGAGTGGGAGAGGCAATGGTTCGTTTGCTGGCGGCTTACGGTGTTCAATTGGAATTTCCGCAGGTGCAGACCTGCTGCGGGCAGCCCTCCTATAACAGTGGATACTGGGACGAGACAAGAACAGCGGCCAAGACCATACTGGAAGCGTTTGATGACAGTGATTTTGTTGTCTGTCCGTCAGGCTCATGCACCTATATGATTCACCATTATCCCGAGCTGTTTGCAGAGGAGCCGATCTGGCTGGAAAAAGCGAAACGGCTTCAGGACAAGGCGTATGAATTTACGCAGTTTCTTGTGAAGGTGCTGGGCATAACCGATATCGGAGCTTCCTTTCCCCATAAAGTAACATACCATCCTTCCTGTCATGGCAGTCGTCTGCTCGGCGTGAAGGATGAGCCGCTCGCCTTGCTTGCCAATGTTAAAGGACTGGAACTGGTTCCACTGCCTCACGCTGAAGATTGCTGCGGATTCGGAGGTACGTTTGCTATCAAAATGTCTGATATCTCCGGGGCGATGGTGACCGAGAAGGTGGATCATGTCAAAGAAACACAAGCGGAGGTGCTCGTCGGACTGGATATGGCCTGTCTGATGAATATTGCGGGCAATCTCAGGCATAGAAATGAGCCTGTGCGCGTGATGCATCTGGCTGAGTTGTTATATGAAGGGGTGCAGACAAGATGAGCCAACCTGGCGTTATGGCTGAAACGGTCAAATCCCGAGCGGAATTGGCGCTGAATGATGATTTTCTTCGCAAAGCCGTGAAGTTTACAACAGAACGTTTGCGTAACGGCAAGAAAGCCGCTTCGGAAGAGCATGGCAACTGGGAAGAGTGGCGGGAGCGAGGACGCCAGATTCGGCTGCATACGATCGCACATCTCGATTATTATTTGAATGAATTTGTGAACAACGCACGTGCGAACGGTGTGCATATTCATTTTGCAGACACCTCTGTAGAAGCGGCAGCCATTGCGCTGGATATTGCGGAGCACAAGCAGGCTTCAAGCGTGGTCAAATCCAAATCCATGGTCTCCGAGGAAGTGCATCTTAACCATGTGCTGGAGGAGGCGGGCATTGAAGCGATCGAAACCGATCTTGGCGAATATATCATCCAGCTTGCGGGTGAAGCCCCGTCTCATATCGTTATTCCGGCCATTCACAAAAACCGGTATCAGATCGCGGAGCTGCTGTCCAAAGAAGCCGGAGAAGTGCTGGAGCCGGATACAACTGTGCTGGCCGGGTTTGTACGCAAGAAGCTGCGCGAGAAATTTCTGGAGGCCGACATCGGCTTGACGGGCTGCAATTTTGCGATAGCGGAGACGGGCTCGATGGTTTTATTTGAAAATGAAGGCAATGCCCGCATGGTATCTACCGTTCCCCGGACACAGATTACACTTATGGGCATGGAGCGAATCATCCCGTCCTGGGCAGACCTGGAGGTGATGGCTACCCTGCTGCCACGGTCGGCTACTGGACAAAAGCTTACGATGTACATGTCCGGCATTACAGGTCCTCGCCGCACGGCAGATGCAGATGGACCTGACGAGATGCACATCATTATCGTGGACAACGGCCGCTCGCTGCAGCTTGGTGATCCCGAGTTCCAGGAGCTGCTGAATTGTATTCGCTGCGGAGCCTGTCTTAATGCCTGTCCAGTGTATCGCCATATTGGCGGTCATGCTTACGGCGGGACCTACAGCGGACCTATTGGGGCAGTGCTGACCCCCGCATTAAACGGCAACATTGATGAATGGAATGATATCGCGAGTGCATCCAGTCTGTGCGGTGCCTGTTACGAAGCATGTCCGGTCAAAATTCCACTGCATGACATGCTCGTCTATTTGCGCCGGCGCAAGGTGGAGGAGGGCCATGGAAACAAGCTGGAAACGATGGGCATGAAGGGCTTCGCTGCTGTAGCGGCGAACTCCAAACGTTTCGCAGCTGCGATTCGGCTGGGACAGCTGGGACAGAAGGCTGTGGTGCGGAACGAGGGCATTACGTTAAAGCTTGGGCCGCTGAAAGGCTGGAACACCTACAGAGTGGCTCCAAGTCTGGCGAAAAAGTCCTTCCGGCAGCAGTGGAGCAAGCTGGAGCAGGAACTGAGTCAGCAGCCCAAGGTTATGGATACCGCTGTACATGAGCGAATGCAGCAGATCATCCACGAGCGCGGGGAAGGGGGCGGGAAGCATGGAAAGTGAACATCAGCAATGGCTGGAAGCCATGGATGTAAAATCAAGGCACAGGCAGGAGCAGTTCATGGACGACATCGCTGCCAAGTTGAGAAGACCCAGACAGCACAGCGCACCAGCTCATGCTTTTCGAGGGGCCCCGGACTTCTGGAACGAGCTGGAATGGGATGTGGAGAAGCGAATTCAGGCGTTTACAGATAACTTTGTCAGTGTGGGTGCTCATATCGCGAGGGTTCAGAGCATGGACGAGGTTGCACAGTTTATCACCAACAAAGCACATGAACTAAGTGCCAGATATCTGATTCGTCAGAATGAGCAGGCACTGACCGCTCTGGGACTGGAGGAAAAGCTTTCGCATGTACAGGTCTCCGTCTGGAACAGTGAGCCTGGTGTGAACTGGAGAGCACGGGCGGCAGAAGCGGATATTGGTGTAGTGATGGCTGATTATGCTACAGCCTATACAGGCTCGGTTACCGTGCTTTCTTCCCCGGAGAAAGGCCGCTCCGTCAGCTTGCTGCCAACGGTGCTGATTCTGATCATTCCGGTCGAGAGGCTGCACACCAGATTGGGTGAGACACTGGATCGCTTCGACGAAGCAGGAAGAGAACAGCTGCCTGCGGGTATTCACTTTATATCCGGTCCCAGCCGTTCCTCCGATATCGAAAATGATCTGACCATCGGAGTTCACGGCCCCGGAATTGTATACGGTCTAATTGTAGGCTAGCAGGGCTGTGCAGCATATAGATATCGAATTTCATGACTGTCCTGATGGCGTTTTAACGCCAGGGACAGTTTTTGCATTTTTTTACATATATCAAAACGAGCCTCAGGACCTACTACTTTGGTGGAGTTGAAGACTGAGACGGTAGATGCTATTGTAAAGATACATAAAGAGAAACGCCCATTTTTTTTACTCGAAAATGACTGGATTACGATTCTGGTCAATCGGTACTGTCTGTAATATTTTAGAAATACGATTGATCATGAATCAAGTGAAATGGGAGTCACCATGCTATAAGCTGAAGGGGAAATGCAAGCAAGGTTGCTATGTCGCAGCACTCATCATTTACATTTTTTGAGAAAAAGAAGGAGTGAGAGTTATGCCATCTGTTTCTGTGCCTCAACCCAAAAAGTACGGTCCACTGGGTAATCTGCCCCATCTGGATCTGGAAAAGCCAACGCAATCTCTGGTCAAATTAGCAGAAGAATACGGTCCTATTTTTCGAATGGAGTATGCAGCGCGAAGTGAGCTGTACATTTCAAGCGAGAAGTATGTAGCCGAAGCCTCGGATGAATCCAGATTTGATAAAAGAGTATGGGCACCGCTTGCCAAGGTACGTGCTTTTGCAGGAGATGGGCTGTTCACGAGCCGTACAGATGAACCTAACTGGAAAAAAGCGCATAATGTGCTGCTCCCCAGCTTTAGCCAGCGGGCAATGCAGGGTTATCATACGAAAATGGTGGACCTTGCCGTGCAGCTCGTCCAGAAGTGGGCAAGACTGAATCCGGATGAAACGGTCAATGTGCCTGAGGACATGACTCGGCTTACGCTGGATACAATCGGTTTGTGCGGATTTAATTATCGTTTTAACAGCTTTTATCGGGAAGAGCCACATCCCTTTATTGGAAGCATGGTCCGTGCGCTTGATGAATCGATGAGCTCGCTGCAGCGTTTGCCTTTGCAGGATAAGCTGATGTTCGCCAAAAAGAAGCAATTTGAACAGGACATTCGCTCTATGTTCGAGCTGGTGGATCACATCATTGCAGAGCGCAAGGCGCATCCGCAGGAAGATGCAGACGATCTGTTATCCCACATGCTCAGTGGTAAAGACCCGGAAACCGGGGAAACGCTGGATGATGAGAACATCCGTTATCAGATCATTACGTTCCTGATTGCCGGACATGAGACGACAAGCGGTTTGCTATCCTTTGCGGTATATTATTTGATGAAAAATCCCGATAAGCTGGCAAAGGCTCAGGCCGAAGCAGATCGGATTCTGAAAGATCCGGTTCCTACCTATAATCAGGTTCGGCAATTAAAGTATGTACGTATGGTGCTGAATGAAGCGCTGCGTCTGTGGCCAACAGCCCCGGCATTTTCTCTGTACGCGAAGGAAGATACGGTGCTCGGAGGTCAATATCCGCTGCAAAAGGGCGACAGCGTTAACGTACTGATCCCCAGATTGCACCGGGACAAGGAAGCCTGGGGGGACGATGTGGAGGAATTCCGGCCTGAGCGCTTCGAAGACCCGAGCAAAGTACCGCATAACGCCTACAAGCCGTTCGGCAATGGACAGCGTGCATGTATCGGACAGCAGTTTGCCCTTCAGGAAGCAGCGCTTGTGCTGGGCATGGTGCTGAAGCATTTTGATTTCATTGACCACATGAATTATCAGCTCGATGTCAAGGAATCTTTGACGCTTAAACCGGATCATTTCATCATTCGTGTGCGCGCTCGTGGGGGGCAGCCAGTGATGGCTGTGCCTGCTGGTGGTGGTGGTGCGGTGCAAGAATCGGCTTCAGCAGCCAAAAAGAGTGAAATGCAGGCTGTGGACTCACACGATACACCCTTGCTTGTATTGTACGGGTCCAATCTGGGTACGGCGGAAGGCATTGCTCGTGAGATCGCTGATACTGCCACATATCAGGGCTTCCGCAGCGAAGTGGCTGCCCTGGATGAACGGGTAGGCACACTTCCAAAAGAAGGGGCTGTCCTTATTGTCAGTGCATCGTATAATGGTCAGCCGCCAAGCAATGCGAAAAAGTTCGTAGAATGGATCGAACAGGCAGATGGCGACGCCTTTAAGGGTGTGAAGTATACAGTGCTGGGTTGTGGTGACCATAACTGGGCCAGCACGTATCAGCGCATTCCACGTCTGATTGATGAGCAGCTGTCCTCACGCGGGGCGAAGCGGCTTTCCTCCCTTGGTGAATCGGATGCCAGTGGTGATTTTGAGAAACAGGTGGAGGATTGGACAGAACAATTATGGCCAGACCTTGCGCGTACGCTGGAGCTGAAGCTGAATACCCGGTCCAATAATGAACGCAGCTCTCTGTCCGTGCAATTTGTTACCGGGATGGCTGTTACGCCACTGGTGGATACGTATAATGCTCACACAGCTTCCATCGTGGAGAACAGAGAGCTTCATGACGAGGGCAGCGAACGCAGTACAAGACATCTTGAGATTCAGCTGCCGGAGGGCATCACATACAAGGAAGGGGATCACCTGGGCATACTGCCGAAAAATTCACCTGAGCTTGTGGAACGTGTGCTTCGCCGCTACGGATTTACGGGCGCGGAACATCTGGTGCTGGATGCATCAGGTCGAAGTGCAGCACATCTTCCGATACAGCAGCCAGTGAATCTGTACGATCTGCTCAGTCATAGCGTGGAGCTGCAGGAGACTGCAACGCGCGCACAACTGCGAGAGCTTGCCGCCTACACCGTTTGTCCTCCGCACAAGAAGGAGCTTGAGGCGCTGCTGGATGAATCGTTGTATATGGAGGAAGTACGTAACAAACGTATATCCATGCTTGATTTTCTGGAAAAGTATGAAGCCTGTGAATTGCCGTTTGAACGTTTCCTTGAATTGCTGCCTTCCTTGAAGGCCAGATATTATTCCATCTCCAGTTCACCACGGGTACAGGCGACGCAGGCGAGTATTACGGTAAGTGTAGTGCAGGCACCTGCATGGAACGGTAAAGGCATTTATAAAGGCGTAGCATCCAATTATCTGGCGGGTTTGAAGGCTGGTGATGAGGTTGTGATGTTTGTCCGCAGCCCTGAATCCGGCTTCCAGCTGCCAGAGCACTCAGAGGTACCGATCATTATGGTAGGCCCTGGAACCGGTGTGGCGCCATTCCGTGGTTTCCTGCAGACCCGATATGTAATGAAGCAGCAGGGGCAGCAGATTGGCGAGGCTCATCTCTACTTTGGCTGCCGCAATCCCGAGCATGATTATCTGTACAAAAACGAGCTTGAAGCTGCAGAGCAAGAGGGACTTGTCCAGCTTCATACGGCATTCTCCCGCGTTGACGGGCAAGAGAAGTGTTATGTACAGCATCGAATGAAGCATGATGCTCAACTGTTGATTCCTTTGCTGGAGAGCGGTGCACACCTCTATATCTGTGGAGATGGCAGCCATATGGCTCCGGATGTAGAAGAAGCACTCAAGCAGGCTTATGCCGCTGTTCGAGGCAAAACTTCTGAAGAGGCGCAGGTCTGGTTTGAGCAGCTGGAGGAGCAGGGCCGTTATGCCAAGGATGTGTGGGCAGGCAACTGAGCGGAGATAAGGGTGTGTTGGGAAGTAACTGACGGAGGTTAGGTGGTTTGTTTTAACGATAAAATGAATCCATGACTGTTGCATTTTAACGACAGGTGACATGCCACGCGGTGGGAACTGGAATGAACCGGTTCTCACCGCTTTTTGCTGGAGCCGTTTCAATTGAGCTAATGTCGGCGGATACAAGTGCGTTTCAGCTTATAGCTTCGTCGGTTGGGACGATAGATTGACTCCACACTGGAGAGTGGAAACAGAATGCGGGACGGAACTCTGCCTTTGCCCTGCAGCTCGATATAGTCAATCCCTACACCCACCAGTCTCATATTTCGGAACGCATTGCGGGAAGGGAAGGTCGTGCGAATCCCTACTCTTGCACCCCTCCGTGTGCGCGGTATATCGAATACACGAATGGAATTCAGGCTCAGCGGAATAAATAATTGATGATTTACTTTGATAAAATTACGCGGGAATACCTGCCGAATGCGTCCAGGTTCCAGACCGGATCGCGGGGTGTTCAGTTCAGCGATATGCCCCTGGAATTGGGCCAAGCGCTGTTGAAGGGTTTTGCCTGTACGAAGATGATGCCAGCTCATAAGTCATCCTCCGTTCATCATTTATAGCTAGTATATGAATGAACAGGGGAGGAAGGTGAGCAATTGACAGCCCATGTTCGTAATGCTCTGTTTATATAGAACATGGGAAAAGTGAATAAGAAAAGGTGCAGGCTAGAGATGAAACGTCTCTAAAGCTTGCACCCTTGTTTAGGTTGAGATGATCCAGTCTCGAAGACACGTAACGACACTAAAATTGAACGAGCGTATCTACCTTGACCGGAAGGCCGGTTGCAATCGCACGATTGGCTGCAATACCCGTCAGAATCGAACGGGCGCCGTCCACATGATCCGCCGCGCGATGGAATGGATCTTCTGCCGGCTCACCAAACAGGTCGTTCAGCAGCACAGGATCACCGCCGCCGTGACCGCCTTCCTTTTCCTCCACTTCAACTTCATAAGGGGCACCGAACATGGGCAGCACACGCAGTGTTTTGCCGATTAATGCGCCTTCCTTACTCTTGTCACCCAGCGAGTTAACGTAGGACTGTTCTACAATGTTCATCTCCATCCGGCCTTTTGTGCCGTTGATGGCGATGCGATAACCTTCCCATGGCTGGTAAGCGACAAGGGAGTAAGTCAGAATGGCTTTGTTGCGATATTTGACGAGAACACCCATCGTATCTTCAATGTTGATGCCATCCCCGAATACACTTTGATCCCGCTGATATCCGTCCTCGGTTTCGGCATCCAGATACATGGATTTCAGATGAGCATCCGAATCCAGATGCAGGGCGAACGGGTCTTCCTTTGCAAGCGGGTTGCCTGTTGCACGATTATAAAATTGAGTCACGCCACGATCTTCGGCATTTTCTCTGCCGTAGAACATCAGATCTCCGAAGGCAAATACCGTCTCCGGCTGCGATCCGATCCAGAAGTTCACCAGGTCAAAGTGGTGAGTGGATTTGTGCACCAGCAGACCGCCGCTATTGCGCTTGTCCCGATGCCAGCGCCGGAAATAATCTGCGCCGTGGCGGGTATTCAGCAGCCACTCAAAGTGCACGGAGGTTACTTTTCCAATCGTATCGTTCAGAATAAGTTCCCGGATTTTGGTGTGATGTGGTGCATAACGATAGTTAAAGGTTACGCGTACATGCTGTCCTGTACGTTTAACGGCATCCAGAATCTCCTGGCATTTCTCTTCGTCAATGGTCATCGGTTTCTCGGTAACAACGTCACATCCCAGTTCCATCGCACGAATAATGTATTTGTGATGCGTCCGGTCTACGCTGGTAACAATGACGTAGTCGGGCTTCTCTTGTTCAATCATCTGATCGAACTGATCTGCCGTGTATGTTGGCACTTCAGGGTAGTTATACTTTTCTCGCAGCAGCTGATTGGCATAATTCATACGAATCTGATTCATATCGCAAAAGCCGACGAGCTCGGAAGTTTCGTTGAAATCCCGGGTCAAGGCTCCATAGAAAAATTCAGCCCGGCCGCCAGTACCGACCAATACATATCGTTTCTTGTTACCCACGCATATCGCCTCCTTGAATATAGGTCTAGCCTATAACAAAGGAACACTTCTTTCGCCGCATTTTTTGCGTAATCGCTTTCAAACACCGCATATTTTGCTATAATTGTGGCAAAGGAGAGACCGAATATGACAGAAGCCATTCGTGCGGAATACCGGGATGAGACGGGTTATTTACATATGGAATACGATCGTCGTATCGGATATTTTTCCATGGCGGACGATCATTTTCATGACCATTATGAGCTTTATTACCTGCTGTCTGGTGAACGCATTTATTTTATCAAGGATCGCTCGTATCGGGTGAAGGCAGGGGATCTTGTGTTTGTCGATCGCAACACGGTGCATAAAACACTTGAAAGCGGCATGCCCGACCATGAACGAATTGTTTTGTATGTGAAGCCTGAGCTGTTTGCCGCTATGGCCGTTGCATCAGCATTGACAGATGCGCTGACAGAGCCGTTTCGCTGGGATGTGCCGATTGTCAGGCTGCCCGCTCAGAGCGGGAAGGTGACTGAGGGGATTGTGACCGAAATACTGAAGGAGATGCGTCATCCTGATGAGGGCACGGGCATGATGCTTCGTCACCGGGCGCTGGAGCTGCTGCTTCATACGTATCGTTGCCGTCACTTGGGCCGTATACATATGAGTGAGCAGGAACCTGTTCTTCACCCGAAGATTCAGACCGTAGTCCGCTATCTGAATGACCATTATGCTGCAGCATTGACATTGCCGGAGACCGCTGCCCGGTTTCGAATCAGTCCACATTATCTCAGCCGGCTGTTCAAACAAACGACGGGTTTCACCTTCAGTGATTATTTGAATTTGCTGCGTGTGAAGGAAGCTCAGCGTCTGCTTCGTGAAACGGAGCAGTCTGTCACAGACATCGCCCTGCTTGCGGGATTCGGGAATTTTTCACATTTCGGCAAGGTGTTCAAGCGTATCGTGCAGTTGTCGCCCAGAGCATACAGGCAGGAGTTCAAGAACGGGGTGGAGTCAAAGAAATAAAATCAAAATCAGGGGCATATCCAATTTTGGTGCATTGCACAAACAACTTCCATGTTTTACATAGCATTATATAATCATTTCAGGATGTATTTTATTTGATTGTACATAAAGGAGATGGAATGCTGTTTATGAGTAGAATCGATGCCAGACTACAGGAATTGGGAATTATACTTCCGCGCTCCAGTGCTCCTGCCGGAAAATATGCCAATGCCGTCATTGTGAATGGAATGATGATCATTGATTCTATTTTTCATGTGGAGGCGTAAGTTCTGATGACAGATAAAGGGGCAATTAATTCGATTATGCTGGACTTTCCCGAGAGTTTTCAGACGGAACGTCTGACTATTCGTGCTCCGCGGTGGGGAGACGGCAAAGAGATGAATGAAGCCATTCGGGAAAGTGCCGAGCAGCTGCGGCCCTGGATGCCCTTTGCCGAGAACATTCCTTCAATAGAAGAGTCCGAAATCGTTGTACGCAAAGCCAGATTGAAATTTATGGACCGCAGTGACCTGATGCTCCATTTGCGTGATCAAGCTTCGGATGAGTTTATTGGCTGCAGTGGTTTGCACCGGATTGACTGGAATGTGCGCTGCTTCGAGATTGGCTACTGGGTGCGAACTTCGCGCTCAGGTGAAGGGTTAGTCACAGAGGCGGTGCGGGGAATCGAACAATTTGCGATCATGCATCTGCAGGCCAATCGGCTCGAAATTCGCTGTGATTCCCGAAATGTCCGCAGTGCAAAGGTGGCTGAACGGGCAGGGTACACACTGGAAGGGATTTTGCGCAAAGTCAAGCAGGATCGCACAGGTGAAGGGGTGGATATGATGGTTTTTGCCAAAGTCAGAGGCAGTGAGTTTAAATAAAAAGGAAGAAGTATAGAGGGAAACCCAAGTGGGTGTGATATTGTGACCATGCAGAATAAACAGATCAGGGGCATAGGTTCTTACTCAGGGGAATCAATTGAATGGAACGTCAGGAGGACAATGAATGGAATGCATGGGTCAAGGAAGAACAGCGGAGATTTATCAGTATGCGGATAATCTGCTGCTGAAGTTATATCGTCCAGGTTTTTCAAGGGAAGCCGTTGAAACTGAATTTCGTATCAGCGAATTGGTCTATGAGAAAGGGCTCCCTGTACCTCGTGCAGTGCAGCTGCTGGAAAAAGATTCACGTCTGGGCGTCGTGTTTGAACGTTTTGAAGGCTCAACGCTGTTATCCTTGATGATGCAGCAGCCCGAAGAGTTGGAGCAGTTCTCATCCCGCATGGCGGACTATCATTACCAACTCCACAGATTACACGATGAGAGCAGTACAATGCCTGGCCAGAAAAAGGTTCTGAAGCATGCCATCCAGCGCGTGTCCAAGTTCTCTGAACGTGAACAGGAGTGCCTGATCAACCACTTGTCCCGCTTGCCTGAAATGAGTTATATCTGTCATGGTGACTATCATCCCGATAATGTCATGCTTGCCAGGGACGGTGAGCAGTATTGTATCATTGATTGGATGACAGGTATGGCGGGTGATCCTGCGGGTGATGTGGCCCGAACGTGGGTAATATTAATGAGCGGCAATCTGCCTGATAATGAAGCACCAGCAATTCGGGAAGCATTCGAACGGGCCCGCAGCATCATGCTGCAGCATTATTTAGAGCGGTATATCGCTCTTTCAGGGATCAGTCGTGAACAAATTGAAGCCTGGATGCTGCCAGTAGCAGCGGCACGGCTGGATGAAAATTTGCCGCCCTCGGAAGCAGCGCAATTGATTGAATTCGTGCGAACCCGATTACGGATGCTGCCCGAATCAATATAAACAACATCATGAGATAAAGAGGTGAGGCTTCATGCTGCACGCGCTAAAAGCAATCCGAATGTACAAATCCAAATCAAAAGATACACAGCAGCATATAACAGCCGAGCCGCAGTGGCTGCAGCTGCTGGCAGCGGCAGAGAAGCCGCGCATCAATCTGGAGCGTGTTCACTCGATGGCTGAACTCGAGCACACCAATGCTGTCATGGATTATACGGAGCGCACACTTCAGGTACTGGAGGGACTGCGGCTTTCCTTCTGGATCCGTGAGCTGCTGGAGGAGGTGCTGGCCTGGTCGGAGACAGCGAAGGGTGGTTCGTTGGAACAGCGCAGAGCTTGGCAGCAGCAGGGCATTAACCTGTTTGTACATAATATTGGCTCAGCCCAGTTATACGAGCTGTATGCAGCATCTGCAATCCGGACACCAAAGCATGAGATTATTCGCACCTTGATTGCAACGCATGGTCTTATTGGACAGTATATTCGAGGTGAGATTCCATTTGTGGAGAACCTGCCTCTCCGCTCACTGACTGCCGAAGGCTGGGTTACCGATGGTGAACTGCGTGAAATATTGATGGCCTTGAATGAATGCATCATTGCAGGTGTGCATGAAGACCTGTGGAGCCAGGTTCAGGACGAGGCGCGGCAAATCATAGGCTGGATTGTGGATGGAACGGAGCACAGGGATTGGACTGTGAAGGAGCGTTTGTCCCGTCTGAGAAGTGGTTCGATCCGGCATGGTGAAGCTATGGATAAAACGTATGCAGAGCTAGGAAAGCGGATTACTGTAGAGCAGCAGTTAGCACCCCTTGCTTCGCGTACCCTGTGGTACGTCGAGTCAGCCATGCGAGATTTTTCGCTGGAAGAGATGGTCAAAGTGTTCATGCTGGCACTTCACAGTGAAGAATGGAACCAGGGAAATATGCAGAACACAATAAATACGGGGAATGCGGAGAACACGGGAATCACGGAGATCAAACAAATAAAGCAGCATGATGAACGTATTTCTGCGACTTCGATTCATCATATCAGCTTTGAGCCGTTAATGAACACGATGTATTACGACTACAAGGGTGTCAAAAAGCTGAATATTTACAAGAAACGCATGATTGAAAAATATCTGGAGCAGTATTCGTGGGAACAGCTCGTTACGGGGCAGCAGCTGCCTTATCCGCATCTCGGACATCGCATTGAACGATACTCGGACGTGCCGGATACGCTGTTTGTGACGTTTGAATTCTCACCTGCCGCAGAAAAACTGATTGCGTTCTGTATTGAGGCTGAGAAATCTCCATTGTATGAGCAGGCTGTGCTGTTGTTATTTGACCTGTTCGGGCTGCGCCGGGATGCATATGACCGTTTCCACAACGAAGAAACCTATCTAGCAGACATGAACAGCTCGGGGGATTACAAGAAGGTGCTGCTGGACTATATAGTTGGCAAACGTGTGCTTGACATCGGCCCAGGCGGGGGGGTTCTGCTGGATCTGATTGAACAGGAAAAGCCGGAGGTGGAGCCGATCGGCATTGATATTTCGTCCAATGTAATTGAAGCGCTGGAGCGTAAGAAGCAGATGGAATCCCACCGGTGGCATGTAATGAAAGGGGACGCCCTGCAACTGGATCAATATGTCGAGGCTGGCACGGTAGATACGGTCATTTTTTCCTCGATTCTGCATGAGTTATATTCTTATATTGAGCGGGACGGACACAGATTTAATACAGATACGGTGGCCGCTGCGCTGCGCAGTGCTTTTCAAGTGCTTTCTCCGGGAGGAAGAATTCTGATTCGGGACGGCATTATGAGTGAGCCGGAGTCATTGAAACGGCGTATTCGCTTTCTGGAGCCGGATGGCATGCAATGGCTGGAACGTTATGCTGCGGATTTCAAAGGTCGTGTGATTACGTATGAACGTCTGTCGGATCATGAGGTTATACTCCCGATTAATGACGCGATGGAGTTCCTGTACACGTATACCTGGGGTGAGGAGGCTTATGTGCACGAAATTCAGGAGCAGTTCGGCATATTCACACCGCAGGCTTATGAGCAGTGCATCCGGGAGACGCTGGGGGAAGAAGCAGATATTTTGATGCTGCGTCATTTTCTGCAAGATGGCTATACCGAGGCGTTGGCAGAGCGGATTATGATCATGGATGAGCACGGTGAGCCTGTGGCCTTGCCCGACAGCACCTGTCTGATTGTGATTGAAAAAAAGGGAAGGGTACTTGCATGAGCCAGGAAGCTCACACACGTCTATATTTTGTAAGACATGCGGAATCCCGATATGTCGAGGGCAGGGAGCGTGAGCGTGGGCTCACGCAACAGGGGTGTCTGGATGCCCGGAAAATTGCCAATCTCATGCAGCAAGAGGCTGTAGACATTTTTTACTCCAGTCCATATCTCAGAGCTGTGCAGACCATCCAGGCTTGGGCTGAGTTCTGCGGAAAAACGGTGTGCACGGAGGAGGATTTACGTGAGCGAACGCTGTCTGGCCCTCATGTGAAACATGAGCATTTTCATGAAGCCAAACGGCGTTTGTACCTTGACGCTACGTTTGCTTTTCCAGGTGGAGAATCCGGACAACAAGCGCGGACAAGAGCAATAAGTGTGATAGAAAGGATTGTGCAGAAGCATGCAGGCCAGAGCATTGTGATCGGTACACATGGGGATGTGATGACGCTTATTTTTCAGCATTTTGATCCGGCTTACGGGTTCGAATTCTGGGAAAGCACAACGATGCCAGATATTTACCGGCTTGATCTGGATAGGAATCACCACATGCTGCGGATTGTTCGATTGTGGCAATGACGACAGAATGGAGCAGCTCATATGAAAATTACGTTTGAATCGGATACATATACGGTCGAAGGCTTTAGTGTAACACCGCTTCAAGATAGGACGTACTGTATATTTGATCTGGAAGGAACGGGGATCGATACAGCTGTGGAGAGTGTGACGCAGTTCGGTGCGATGTATTACAAAAGGGGAGAAGCGGCCGATAAGGCAAGCTTTACTTCTCTGGTTCGGGCGTGCAAACCGATACCGGAAGCAGTAGAGAAGCTTACAGGCATCAAGAACGAAGCGATGCTGCAGGCGCCACATTTTGACCAGGTATATAAGCAATTTTGCAGTTTTATCGGGGATCAGGTGCTGGTGACTCATGCGGGATATGAATATGATCTGCCCATGCTGGAGCGTCATTGCAAGCAGTTTGGACTAACGATGTTCACAAATAAAGTGCTGGATACGAAAGCAATGTTCACTTATATTCATCCCGAGGTAAAGGATGTGGTATCGACAGATTTTCTTATTCGTTATTACAATCTCGATACAGAAGGCATTCACAGACATGATGCACTGGAGGATTGCGGGATCATTGCCCGGATTTTCGAATGTGTGCTGGAGGAATATGAGCAGCGTGGTTTGGATCATTTTACAGCGGATTCAGGAAAACATATGAAACGTTTTGTCATCCCGGAGATGTATTTGACAAAAGAGAAGGGAGATTGAAATGTATGGACAGAGACGATGTGCACACCCTGCTCGCGGAATTGAAGGATGGACACCTGCTTGATGATCAGAATTTCAAAGGGCTGGATATAGATGCGTATCTGGATGAACGTGATGAACCTTCCTTTGCAGACGAATGGATGCAGGCATATGAACGATATGCGGGTGATTCGGCTGTGGCCGAGCAAGAGGTGTTGCGGAGTATTCGAGAGACAGCATTTAAACGCACGATTACGTTGACAGGTGATCCGGAGTTGGCGGGGTATGTTAGCGATGACTTTGGGCTGATCGGCTGTTATTTGCTGCATAAGCACGAACAGAATGATTTTGTGAAGCGATTGTTAGGAAGTTATCGTCAAGGAAAACTGCCCCTCGGTTGATACCAGGGGTTGTTTTGTTTCATCCGTCTGCTTTATTTGTATAAAAAAGAGGCTTCAAATGTGTATTGTGTGCTGATGCCAACTTCATGTACAATTCACCTATCATGTTATATGAGAATGATTATCATTATAAATTAAACATTTCTCATAAGCACAAAAACAGATTAGATTTAGGGGGAAGGGCATTATGGCAAGGCTCAGTTACAATATTCAAGGGTGGTTACTTCTGCTGCTGATCGCAGGATTGGTGTTATCCGGGTGCGGAGCAAATACAGCTTCACCTGCTAATCAACAAGGGGATGGCAGCAACAGCAGTGCGGAAGCGCAACCGACGAATGCGGATACTCGCGTGGTTCAGGATGAATACGGGGAAGTTACAATTCCGGTCCATCCGCAGCGAATTGCAGGTATATACGTAGAGGACTATCTTAAAGCTCTGGATATCACTCCGATTGTGCAGTGGTATCATCCCGCATGGGGTGTGCAGGATTATCTGAACTTGGATGTGCCCCAGTTTGATATCACAGGAAGTGTTGAAGCACTGCTGGAATACAATCCAGACCTGATCATTGTGGATGGCGGGGTAGATGCTGCACAATACGAACAATACACAAAAGTGGCACCGACCTATCGTATACCTGAAAAGGTCCTTCAGGACTCCAATCAAGTCCTGGCAACCGTTGCCGATGTCGTTGGACAGCCAGAGAAAGGTAAAGAATTTAGCGAGCAGTTTAAACAAAAAATTGCAGATGCCAAAGCTTCACTGCATCATTCCATCGGCAATGAAACGGTTGCTGTTGTAAGGCTCAATGTTGCGGATAAAGGATTGGCATTATTCGGGGCCAAAAACAGATATACGGGTTTCATCTATTCTGATCTTGGACTGACACCTCATCCGCTCGCTCGTGATATGCAGGAATATCAGGAGATTCTGTCCGAGGAAGCCATCCCGAGTCTCGATGCCGATCATATCATTGTGTTTCCTTCCAATGGAACCTGGGATTCCAAAGAAAATCAGGAGGCCGTTCATATATTGGACGGAAAACTGTGGCAGTCCCTTCCTGCAGTCAAAAACAAACAGGTGTATTTCATGGAAAGATCCCATTGGCAGTCCGGGGCAGTTATTGCAAACTCGATGAAGATCGATGATTTGTTGACTAAGATGACGCCATAAAAGAAACGTTCTGGCTAAGGAAGTTCTTCAATTTATCTTGAAGAGCTTTCTTTTTTCGATTACACTCATCTAAATGATAACTATTCTCAAATAAGGAAGATGAATAAACATGCACTCGCCATTGGTAGACATAACAAGCACACCTTGGCTCTTTTCCCTACAAGCGATACAACAATTTGAATTTTCATCGAATACGTATGCAAAGTATGCCTGGAATGCAGACGACGTTTATTCTTTTATCGTTGTCATCCAAGGCAGAGGCGTTCTGGAATACAAGGATGATAAAGCAAGCGTAGAGCCGGGTTCTGTCTATATGGTAGCGGGGCCAGAAGATGTAAAGTTCTCTGTAAGAGCTGATTCTGGAGCAGAGATAGCATTGAAAATGTACAAGATCGATATGCAAAACATGGCTGACAAACATCGTAAACATCCGGAGCCGGGTGAGAATGCTTGGGAACGACATGATGTTGTTGACCCCAATGTTAATGCCAATGTTGATCCCGATGCTGGTCCCAAATTGAGCACTGCAAGCATTCCAATGGTCAAGACGTTTGCTTATGTGCCATGGAGTGCATGTCTGGAGTATATAGAGCAGCTATATCGTCAGCAATTCTCTGCAGATTGTTATGAAAAATGGGATGTACAGATTCGGTTTCAACAGTGGTTCAGGGATCTGGTTCGTCAAAATGATGCCGGGCTTGAACTGCATAACGATCGCCTTTCTTTACAGGAAACCGTTCATTACATTGATGCACACTATGATCAGATGATTACAGTGGATGAACTGGCTTCACGCGCTGGTCTTTCCAGAGCAAGTTATACACGCCATTTCAAGAGATCGACGGGACAGCTTCCACTTGACTATGTGAACCGGGTTCGACTGGAGCGATCCAAGCAGCTTTTACAAGCAACCGATGATCGTTTGCATGAGATTGCGAGTCGTGTGGGCTTCAGCAATGAATATTATTTCAGCCGCCGTTTCAAACAGTACACTGGTGTTTCACCCGGCATATACCGCCGCCATCATCGGCAGGAGGTGCGTGTGTTTGCTCCTTATCTGGAGGATTTCTTGCTGGCGTTGGGAATCAAGCCGATCATTCAGGGTTCACATCGCGCTTGGGGAAGACAACGTTACCTGCAGCTGGATGATGTACCTGAATTTGATGTAAGTCAGCTGGACGCTGGTTTTCATACAGAACATACTCCCGAAGTTATTATGCTGGACATGGGATATAAGACGTGGAATCTGGATCGCCTTGAACAGGTTGCCCCCGTTTATTATGTGAGTCATGACGGTGAGGACTGGCGTACGATCCTGAAATCAGCGGCGGACATCCTTGGCAGAAATAACCGGGTACAGGACGTTATTGATACGTATGAACACAAGGTTTCAAGAGCCAGAAGGCATCTTCATGCTCGAGTGCGTCAGGAAACGGTTGCTTTCCTTCGAGTCTCTGCTTCTGAAATCACGCTGTATGGTGATGAATGCGGTTATGTTGGGCCAATCATCTATCAAGACCTTGGCCTCCGTCCGCATCCATACGTGCAGAAGTGGACACGGGGGAAGCGTGGAGTGAAGATTGGGCTGGAGCAGTTAAATCAGCTGGATGCGGATCATCTTTTAATTACCTTTGATACACTTAATTCCTGTAATTTCGGAGAGGAACGACGACTGCTGAACACGCAGGAATGGAAACAGCTCCCGGCAGTTAGGCATGGCAAGGTGTATGAAGTAGACTTTATGACGTGGATGAATTACGGTGTTCTCTCACACAACAAGAAAATCGATGATATTCTGCGGTTTATGGGATAAAGCATGCAGGCTGTAATCCAGGCTCTTTCAGCATTGGCTGAGGGAGCTTTTTGCTTGTTCTTTTTAATGATGATCTAATTTTTACAAAAATAATGAATTACGCAGACAAAAACCTGAACCGATAGTCCTTGACGCTGGCAGTGCAACATAACATTAGAGAGAAGGCAGATATGCATAAGTGAAGCTGCCAATCAATCACAGCCACGGACGGCAGACGGGAGAGCTGCAATGATAAAACGGGTAATGCTGTTAGAGGACGGTACGGCAGAGATGAAAGGGATAACTCCTAGTATCGGAGCTGCTCTTGCAGCGCTAAGGGAAGCAGGATGGCCTGTTCCTACGGGAAGGGTTGTAACGACAGATAGCTGCCGTGCATGCTGTGCCCGTCCTGGGTATCTTTCGGATGAGATGAACGAGGAAACAGGCAATGCCATCAGGCAACTGGAGCAGCAAACGGGTAAGCTTTTTGGCCATGCAGACCATCCGCTGCTGCTTCATGTACAGGCAGATTCATTGGTTGCTCCAGTTACGGCTGAAGCATGTGTCATACCATATGTCGGCTTGAATGACAATACGGTGGAAGGTTTTGCCCGTCAGACAGGCAATCGGGTGTATGCGCTTCAATGTTACCTGACTGCAATACAGCACTATGGGCACATCAAGTATGGCATTGCCTATCCAGCTGCCGTGCAGCCTATTGATGCCCAGCGTTCTTCTGGAGAAGCGGAGCTTGAATGTTCCATTGCCGAGTGGAAACAGTTGATTCAGAAGAAGAGTGGCCATCCGTTTCCGCAGGATGTGCGGCTTCAGCTTCAAGCAACGATACATGGAGTGTCTTTTTCCAAATCAAACCAAGGGTTGCCTTTTTCCAATCCGAAGGAAAGTTCCGTAGAGACTTTAACATCACAACAGGAGCCTATAGCTTGGCCCGTCTTTATACATGCAGTCAGACAAGGTAAATATAGCGATTTGAAAGGTAAAGGCAGCGTATATACACGTAACCCGGCAACGGGAGAAAAAGGCATAATAGGAGACTACTTGCCAGCTGAAAGCCAGTCGGGCATGCTGCATGCGCTCTCTTATTTGAGACGGCATGATTCAGAACGGTATGCAGAGCTTGAAGCGATCTGTACGGAATTGGAGAAACAAACAGGGACAGTGCTGGAGATCACCTATACGGTAGACTCGGCATCCATCTGTTTAGAGCATATTCGGTCCGCGTTGTTAAGTCCGGCAGCTGCGATCAAGAGTGCAGTAGACCTTGTGCTGGAGGGTGTAATTCAACCAGAACATGCCATTCTGCGAATGAGATCAAACAATGTAGCGGAGGGCATGAAACAGGAAATACCGGAAATGAAACGGCTGCTGGAGTGGGCTGATGAAATAAAAGATATATCGATTCTCGCAAAAGTGGAAGAAACGGCTGATGTTTTGCAGGCCAAGGCCTGGGGGGCCGACGGAATTGGCTTGTGTGTAACCGATGCGATGTTCATGTCTCCACACAGAAAACCTTTTGTGCAGAAGATGATGATGGCAAATACGGAAGAAGAACGCAGGCGTGGTCTGGAACGATTGCTGCCGATGCAGCAGTCTGACCTGGAAGTTCTTTTTGAAGCCATGAACGGTCGTCCGGCAGCGATTCAATTGTTTGATTTTTCTCGCTATGAGCTGGTTCCAGGTCGAGATGAGGAAGATCAGCATGACGACCAGCGACACGTTGATCTATTCGAATTGTATGAAATGCAGCTTGAAGCTGTTTTCCGGGCGGCTGTACGATGCATTCGTGAAGGGTTATGGGTACGTCCCGAGATTCTCATTCCGCATGTCGAGCATGCACAGGAGATGCAGGACATAAGAGAGCTGGCAGATCATGTGGCTGCACAGGTGCTTGGTGAAGAGAGGAGGCACTGCATATATAAGGTAGGCGCTGTAATTTCCTTACCAAGAGCTGCATTGACAGCGTCGCAGATTGCGAGATACGCGGATTTTATTCTGTTTGCTGGAGATGAGTTAAGCGAATCGACTTCGGGCTGCATTCGTGAGGAAGCGGAGCAGCGGGAGGAGGATTACGCAACGATGTTGCAGACGGAGCTCGACCCTTTACGGAAACTTGATATTGAAGGCGTTGGTCGTTTGGTTGAACACGCGGTGGCCCAGAGCCGATTGCGCAAGCCGCATCTGAAAACGGTCATATCAGGTGAGTACAGCAGAGACGTGCAGTCGATGGCATTTATTCAGCAAATCGGACTTGACGCAGTATGCGTCAGACCAGAGCACATACCATGGGCCCGGGTTGCAGCAGCACAGGCGGTGATCCGAAAGGCAAAGGAGAAACAAAATACTAGCGAGGATGAGGATATATCCACCATCGCCTGAATCTTCATTTTAAAAAAAACACTGCTCCAGTGTGGGCCTTTATATGCTGAACCACAATCTGAATGGAACAGTAACCCGAAAACTGTTATACTGAAATATGCGTTTTGTAAAATGAACGTAAAATATTTCAGATAAGGGTTGAAATCGACCATGTTTACATCGACTACAAAAAGCAGGCAGACGTCATCACGGGCCTTATTCGCTGTCTTGTTTATTTTAATGCTGCTGAAGTTATCGCTTCTGCGGTATTTCTTTTTCAACGGACTGTCAGGCGTAGGGCTGTTAACGGATGCACTTGCTGCGCTCACCATTGTGTGTGTGCTTGATCTCATTGTGCCACTCAGCTGGAAACGCACGGTGTATGCGATATTTAACGTGCTCTTTTCGCTAATCCTGTTTGCAGCGACACTTTATAACGCACATTTCAGTTCGGTTCCTACCTATACCGCACTTAGTGAGCTGGGGCAGGTTGCGCAGGTGAGAGGAAGTATAGGGCCGTTGATTCGGCCGACACACTTTTTGTTTTTTGCAGATATCATTCTTGCTGTGCCGATCTGGTGGATCAGACGCCGACGCATTAGAAGCAAAAATGCATATCGCAGCAGTTATAGCGACAGCCATCTGACATTTGGCAGAAAACGCAGCAGCTATTGGGGCAAGCTTGGAGTTGCACTTACCGCGGCCTTCTGTATCATCTGCTCAGGCAGCTTTATCGTCAAAGGAGAAACGATTGATAACGAGCTGGTGCGGGCCGAAAATCTCGGCTTTCTGAACTACCAGGTATCCTCGGCTATTCTGACAAGCAAGGAAAATGAAGCCATCGCTAACGGTAACATTAACGAAACGATTACTAAAATCAATGAACTGGTAAGCAAGTACCCTTATCAGGATAAAGCAAAAAACGGTGCAGCCGTAAAAGCAAAATATTTCGGTCAGGCCAAAGGCAGCAATCTGATTGTGCTTCAGCTGGAGTCCTTTCAGAACTTTCCGATTAATGCTTCGCTGAATGGTCAGGCCTTAACGCCAGTTTTAAACAATCTTGCGAAAGAAAGCTATTATTTCAATCATTTCTTCCAACAGATCGGGCAAGGCAATACATCGGATGCGGAGTTCATGTCGAATACATCGATCTATCCTACGGGGGTTGTGCCGATGTCAGCGGGGTATAGTGACCGTGATCTTCCGAGTCTGCCCAAGCTGCTTGCCAAGGAAGGGTATGAATCCGAGACGTTTCACGTGAACGACGTGACCTTCTGGAATCGCAACAAAATGTATCCTGCCCTTGGTTTTACACGTTACTTTGACAAACCAAGCTTCACCAATGACAAATTTAACGATTTTGGTCCATCGGACGAAGAGTTATATCGGGTCGGTGTGGAAAAAATGACTGCGCATCAGGCTGCGAGCCAGCCGTTCTATGCTCAGTTTATTACGGCCTCGAGCCATTCGCCGTTTACCGTGCCAGCAGACCGCGCGCGAATTGAAATTCCCGCGACGATTACCAATAAACTTCTGCACGATTATCTGCAGGCGATCAATTATACCGATTATGCGGTTGGTCAGCTCATTCAGGAATTGAAGGCAAATGGTTTGTGGGACAACACAACTCTTGTCCTATACGGGGATCACTTTGGCTTACCTGAGGAGGAGGAAATTACACAGCAGATTCAGGCTAATCTCAATATCCCGTATGACGGCAAAGTAAGCCGACTCAACATCCCGCTGATGATTCATACCCCTAAGCAAACGAAAGGGCAAGTGATAGAGCAGCCGGGAGGTCAGCTTGATATTTTACCAACTGTAATGAATCTTATGGGCGTCTCGCTGAAGCAGGAAAACTTCACTGCATTCGGGCATGACCTGCTGAATATGGATCATAATGCATTTGGTATTCGTTATTACTTGCCAACAGGATCGTTTGTCAACAATGACATCATGTTTATTCCTGGTGCAGGCTTTGATGACGGAACAGCTTATTCGCTTAAAACGTATGAGCAGGTGACAGATCTGGAGCCATACCGTTCAGACTATGAACATGTGCTGAATCTGATGAAGCTCTCTGACGAGTATGTGAAGCTGCTGCCGAAACGAACACCATAAGGGAATGAACGGTATTAATTTGAATCCTGCAATCGGGATGAACTCAAATAACGCGAGCGGGACCAATTTGATTTAACGCGCGAACGGATCAGCACCAGTGATGGTAACAGGATCAACACGTGAACGCTTCGAACGCTGCCAGCATCAACGCTGGCAGCGTTTTTTATGCTTTTTGCACAAAGGAATGCAGATATTCTTTCATTGAAATGTTCGAACATATCTCTTTTTTTCAACGTGTAAGAAGAGCCATAACGTTTGAAACTGTAATTTTTAATGTTACAATGAACAAGTAAGAAAGATAAAAACGACATACTTCACGAGCGAGAGGAATGAATATATATGAAATTGAGCGTATTGGAGCATGGACACATCAGTGAGGGACGTCAGGTACAGGACGCCTTGCAGGAGGCTGTTACGTTGGCACGACATGCCGAGCAGCTGGGATATTCCCGATTCTGGATGTCAGAGCATCACGGCGGCGGGGCATTGTCCTTCTCCAGCCCGGAGGTTATGATCGCACATGTGGCTGCTCATACGGAACATATTCGGGTAGGCTCGGGAGGCGTGATGCTGCCGCATTACAGTGCGTATAAGGTAGCCGAGAATTTCCGTCTGCTGGAAGCCCTGCATCCGGGCCGGATTGATCTGGGCATCGGACGGGCGCCGGGAGGCATGCCATTGGCCAGCCGGGCGCTGAATGAAGGCAAAGCCTCAAATATACACCTTTTCCCGCAGCAGATTGCTGACCTTGGTGGTTATTTCCACGAGCAGTTGCCTGAAGACCATCGATTTGCTTCTCTTGTAGCCGGACCTTCCGTTTCCACCGTTCCCGAGGTATGGCTGCTCGGTTCCAGCTCGGAAGGGGCAAGAATTGCTGCGGCACAAGGTACAGCGTATGCTTTTGCCCAGTTTTTTGGAACTCCGGGAGGAGAGGAAGCGATGAAGCATTACCGCCGTCACTTCAAACCTTCGATTCTGAACGACAAGCCGCATAGTATGATTGCGGTATCGGCCTTCTGTGCAGAAACCGAAGAAGAGGCGGCCGAGCTGGCCCGCAGCAATGAACTGTTTTTCTTGCGCCTTGGGCGGGGACTGGAGCAGCGCTCGTTCCCTTCGCTGGAGACGGTGAAAAATTACCCTTATACAGCGATGGAGCTGGAGCAGATTCGGCAGCGCCGTTCCTTCTCCATCATTGGCACACCGGATCAGGTGAAGGACAAAATTATCGCTATGGCTGAACGCCACGAAGCCGATGAAGTCATTATTGCATCGGCCATTCATTCGTTTGAAGCACGTCTGCGCTCGTTCAGCCTGATTGCAGAAGCGTTCGGGCTCAAGCAGGAGTAACGGGGTCAGAGCGGGAATAGCATATTAATGATAGAATGGAGTGCTGCTTGTTTTGTTCTGGGCAGATTTTAGCAGCATTCCCGTTTTTATTTTTTGGCTGCTTCAGAGAGAGAGGAGATTACCTTGCGCAGATGTGTTATAAGTGACATTCACGGCTGTTATGATGAATTCAATGCATTGCTTGAGCAGGCTGGTTATGATCCTTCGCAGGATGAGTTGATTTTACTGGGTGACTATGTGGATCGGGGTCCAAAGAGCAAACAGGTCATTGAACAGATTATGCAGCTGAGGCAGGAACACGGGATCGTTGTACTTAAAGGCAATCATGATGCCATGATGGTTAAGGCTCTGCAGCATGACGTGCAGGAGTATGATCTGCACTGGATTCGCAATGGGGGATTGCAGACGCTGGCCAGTTATCTGCAGGTGTCTTACGACCCGGAACAGATGGATTGGCAGGCTTATGCTCAGGATAAAGATTGGATGCGCTCTCATTACAGTGAACATCTGCACTTTCTGGACAAGCTTCCGCTGTCGTATGAGATCCCGGGTTACATTTTTGTACATGCCGGGATTAACCCGGATGAAGCCGATTGGAGAAGCCAGTCTGAACGGGATTTTATCTGGATTCGTGAACCTTTTTACACTAGACCGACAAATCTTCAGGAAGTGGTTATCTTTGGACATACGCCTGTCATGAACCTGCATGATGAGCATGGAGTGTGGATGGACCCGCGAGGAGACAAAATAGGGATCGATGGCGGCTGTGCCTATGGCGCACAGTTGAATCTGCTGCAGATTGACGAAGAGGGCAGGATCGAGACGTTTTATGTGAACAAAGGACAGCAGACTCCAAAGCCTGAAAATTTACTGTAAATATCATTGCACGAACCTGGATTAGTGTGCTAATTTATAGTGTTATACATGTTGTCTGTGTAATCGTTCAGGATACATACTATATTAATGTGAGGGGAATGAAGCGAGTTTGGCTATTTATAATCTGGATCACTTGCAACACCATATTTTACTCTGTAACGGCGGAACATGCATGCGTAATGAGGGGGAAGAGGTTACTCAGGCGGTGCGGGACGAAATCGCGAAACAGCAGGCTGGAGGATTTATTCATACAACGCGCACCAAATGTAATGGCCGCTGTGACGACGGGTGTGTAACAATCGTATATCCGCAGGGAGACTGGTATGGTAAAATGACGCCGGAATCAGGCCGGGAACTCGTGCAGGCTCTGTGTAATGGGGACAAACTGGACAAACATCTCATTGCTAACGTAGCCAAAACATCAGCCAATTAATAGCGATCGCGGTCATTTTTTGTTTATTCCACTGCCGGCAGCTTGATCTGTAATTAATTCGCTGTAAAGGGATTGGAATTAAGACGTATAAGCGCTATAATCAGTAAGGTATGATTTAATATAGACTAGAATTGAACTTAAATTCGAATTGACGGAGGGCTATGAATATGGAAAAAGCATTAATTTTCGGCCACAAAAACCCGGATACAGACACGATCTGTTCAGCGATTGCTTATGCAGACCTGAAAAGCAAATTGGGACAGGACGTTGAAGCGGTTCGTCTGGGCGAAGTGAACGGTGAAACCCAATATGCGCTGGATCAATTCAAGGTTGCAGCACCACGTTTGATCAAAACAGCAGCGAACGAAGTAAACAAGGTCATTCTGGTGGACCACAACGAACGTCAGCAAAGCGTAAGTGATATTGAAGACGTGACGGTTGTTGAGGTGATAGATCACCATCGTATTGCGAATTTTGAGACAAGCCAGCCTTTGTATTTCCGTGCGGAGCCTGTAGGCTGTACGGCAACGATTCTGAATAAAATGTACAAAGAAAACGGCGTGGAAATCAGCGCTCCAATCGCGGGCCTGATGCTGTCGGCTATCATCTCTGACTCCTTGCTGTTCAAATCCCCGACTTGTACAGAGCAGGACGTTGCAGCAGCGCGTGAGCTGGCAGCGATTGCTGGTGTAGATGCTGACAGCTACGGTCTGGACATGCTGAAAGCCGGAGCGGATCTGAGCCAGAAAACAATTGCTGAATTGATCTCTCTGGATGCGAAGGAATTCGCTATGGGTACAGCTAAGGTTGAAATCGCGCAGGTGAATGCGGTTGACGTCAATGATGTGCTTGTAAAACAACCAGAGCTTCAAGCGGCTATTGAAGCGATCATCTCCAGCAAAGGGCTTGACCTGTTCTTGTTTGTTGTAACAGATATCCTGAACAATGATTCTGTTGCCCTGGCTTATGGTGCATCTACCCAAGCAGTAGAGAAAGCATACAACGTAACACTGGCAGACAACAAAGCACTGCTGAAAGGCGTTGTATCCCGCAAATCGCAGATTGTACCTGTGCTGACGGAAGCGTTCAACACACTGTAATTCAAAGAAGCGGTATAATTGATAACAAGCAGCACAATAATGAAGCCTGCTCTGATCTTTCATGGATCAGGACAGGCTTTTCATGTCAAGGAGGAAACAACTATGGCTCAGATCATTAAAAATGAAAAAATCAAAGCAGCCGAGGTACAGCTCACGGGTCTGAATGGAGAAGATCTGGGTATCATGTCCACACGGGAGGCACTGGCGCTGGCTAAACAACATAAAGTAGATCTCGTATGCACGTCCTTGATGAGCAGCCCGCCTCCCTGCAAACTAATCGGAGCCGGTGCGGCGCGTGAGGAAGCACAGCAGGCGAAGAAACAGGTGAGCAAATCCCCGGACAAACGCAAAATAAAGGAAATTCGGCTGCAGCTCCAGATGGAGGATCATGATCGTGATGTTAAGCAGTCACAGGCAGAGCGCATTTTGAAAAAGGGCGATTCCGTGAAGTTTGTGATTCAGGTTCATGGTGCCAAAGAGGGCGAAGCAGGTAAAGCCTGGGCTGAAGAGCTTTGCAAAGCACTTAAAGATGTCGGAAGCAAGACGACGGGTATTCAGGTCAGCGGAAAACAAGTGGTTGTGCAGCTTGATCCGGTTAGCTGATTATTTTCAACTGTAGGAAAGCCCAATGAAGAGACGGCGCAGCCACGCTTTATTGGGCTTATGCCAGGTGGTGACGAAAACGGCTTAAATTAGCCGCTTGCGACATGGGTTGGACCGGGTACTCGTAAATAACGACGGCCGCCCACTCTGACATACAACTGTCCGGGCAACACAGGTGTGGATACATCAGGGTTGCTGACAGGACTGTTTTTGGCGTAGCGGGATAAATACAGGAAGTCCGGAAAAATAACCGTATCCATTAAATACGCGGAGATCTGGCTACCCGGAATGCGAAACTGGTTCAAGGTTTGTATAATATGCTCACCGCTTGCTATGCCAATGCCGTGCCCATAGTAGCTGTTTTCCCCCAGCATAATTGTATTTTCACCTTGCCACTCAGGTGTTGCGGGAGATACATCGGGATTTTTGAAATACAGCACATCTCCCGGCAGGGCCGTTTCCTTGCCGTTCTTTTCTGTCAACCGCAGATCACTGTCGTAATGCCAGTCAAACAGCAGCAGGTTACGAAATAAAGAATTAAAGGCGTCCTCACGTATGCTTCCAAGCACTCCTCCATACAGTACAATGACAGCGGCAGTGGCACATTCAAATGCGTATAAATGCCCGTTGTTCCATATATCTCTGATCCCGTTTGCAGGTGTTACATCCGGTCGAAGTTCAAACCCACCCTCGGCATTCCGATTCCAGAACACAGGATTACATCGTGAATCCTCGAAGGAGGCAAAGCTGACTCCGCTTCGATCCAGTCCTTCCGCAGCATTCACGAGGGATTCTCTCAAATCCCATTCAAAGTGCAGATGCTCCATCGATTGATATACATATCGTCCCGGGTGATTCTGAAGCTGTTGTAACCACTGCCAAGCAAATGCAGACCATTCGGAGGGCGACAGTTGAACCGGTTGATTAGCTACAATAATCATGGGGCAAAACCTCCGTTCATCAATAGGCTTGGGAGATGACAGAAACGCTGTTAAATCTAGACATGTTGATTGCTGCCAGAGATTTTTCATCTGTTTCGTTTAACGATCATCGCTTTTGGGGTACTACCTCTATAGATAAACTTATGTTCAGGTCGATCTGTTCATACGAATAACATTTCATCTTCTTATCAAAGGAGGATACGTAGTGTCGAACTCCATCACACAGAGTCGCTCTCTGTTCGAACAATTATATAAACATGCGCCAATCGGCATTGCTGTCGCTTCTCATGTTAATGGGCTGTGGCTGCAGCTGAATCCGGCCTTTTGCAAAATGCTTGGATCAACCGAAGAGGAACTGCTAGACACTTCAATTGTACATATGATTTATGAGGAAGACCTTAGATACGAAGAGTTTCGCAGCAATTTCTGGGAAATGACAAACGGTGGCCAGCCGATGTACGAAACAGAAGTACGTCTGAAACGAAAAGACGGTACGCTGGTGTGGGCAACGATCAGCGCCTGTATCGTCCGGGACGAGGAAAGCAGAACGCCGCTGTATTTGTTAGTACAGGCTGCGGACATTACGAAGCAAAAAGAAGCAGAGGAACGGCTGCTTGAACAACGCAAGCAGCTGGAGGAGAGCAGTCGTATTTCACGTATTCTGGCTGAATCCTCCATGGATCTGATTGCAATTCATCAAGCAGATGATGAGCGCACGTTTAAATATGTATCTGATGCCAGCAGAAGCATGCTTGGTTATGAACCTGAGGAAATGGTTGGACAATCGGGGACATTCTGCATTTACCCTGATGATATCCCCGCAGTGCAGGCATATATCCGCGAACAGATGAAGGGACTTGCACCAGAGCGGATCAGTTATCGCCTGCAACACAAGGATGGCTCCATTGTATGGGCCGATACACTGACTCATTATGTGTGTGATGAATTGGGCAATCTGCAGGAGATGGTTGCAGTCACGCGTGATATTACCGAAAGTAAACAGCAGCAGCTGAGTTTACAGGAATATAAATCGTTATTTGACTGCAATCCGCTGGGGGTTGCATCTCTTGATAGGGATGGAAACCTGCTGAAAGCAAACATCGGGCAAGAGCAATTGACCGGTCATACACGGGAAGAGCTGTTAAGCCGTCCTTTTGATCATCTCATCGATCCGGTGGATCTGGAGAAGACAAGGCATCATTTTGAAGAGACGGTGAAAGGAACAGCGCAGAGCTACGAGATTGGTTTGATTCACAAAAATGGTCAGCGAATTGAAACCAGTGTCATTAACGTTCCGATTTTGCTGGAAGACAAAGTGGTTGGGGTGTATGGCATCACAAGTGATGTAACTGCGGCGAAGCGTTATGTGGAGGAAATCGAAAATTTAAGTTATGAGCGGGCTCTGATTCTCAATAGTATGTCTGAAGGTGTCATCGGGCTTGATCTGGATGGAAACGTGAACTTTGCCAATCCGGCGGCAGCGGAGATGATGCATATCTGTCCAAACGAGATGAACGGTCAGCCTTTGGAAAAGATAATGATTCAGATGCAGAGCGAGGGTATTCCTTTTTCAGGGAAAGGTACACCGATGCTTCAGGCCGTGCGTGAAGGAAGAGCGCTGCCGCGTACAGAATCGGTATTCTGGCGTCAGGATGGATCCAGCTTTCTTGCAGAGTTTCAATTGAAACCTATTATGGATCAGGGGCAGACACGGGGGGCTGTGCTCGTATTCCGGGATATGACGTCTGTCAAAGAAATTATAAGAGCCAAGGAAGCAGCCGAGCATGCCGATCGTGCGAAATCAGAATTTCTGGCTGTGATGAGCCACGAGCTGCGTACACCGCTAAACGGTATGATGGGCATGGCCCATTTGTTGATGGATACAGAGCTGGACGAGGAACAGCGAGGGTTTGCCGAGATCATGATCGACAGCGGGGAATCGCTGTTATGTATCCTGAATGAAATATTGGACTTTAGCAAAATTGAAGCAGGTAAAATGGATCTGGACCATGGACCAGTGGATATCCGCGATACGCTGAACAGTGTAATTGAATTGTTTTCTGTCAAAACTGCGGAGAAAAATATTGACCTTCACAGTGAGGTCACGGGTGAGATTCCTGAGCGTGTCTGTGGAGATGAGACGAGAATTCGTCAGATTCTGATTAATCTGGTCGGCAATGCCGTTAAATTTACCGAGCAAGGGAGCATCACGGTTAGCGTCGAGGCAGTTCATTCGCCAGAATACGGACCTGATCATCTCATGCTGTCGTTCAAGGTGAAGGACACGGGCATTGGCATTGCTCTGGACAAGCAGCACCAGTTATTCCAATCCTTCTCGCAGCTGGACCCATCCATCAATCGCAAGTTCGGTGGAACAGGGCTGGGGCTTGCGATCAGCAAAAAACTGGTGGAGCTCATGGGCGGAGCTATCGGTGTTCAGAGTGAGATTGGCAAAGGAGCAGAGTTCCAGTTTACCCTTGTGATGGAGAAGTGGAGAGACGCGGCGGTTACAGATGCGGCAGCGGAAATTGCAGCAGGCAGTGCGGTGCTGGACCGCAGCCGTCTCGCTCAAGGCATTCGCATATTGATTGCCGAGGATCAGGCCGTGAACAGTCATCTGCTGGAGGAGATGCTGCGTAAATTCGGCGGTGTATGTGATATTGTAGCAAACGGTGCCCAGGCTGTGGAATCGCTGGCAAAAAGGTCGTATGATCTGATCTTTATGGATATTCAAATGCCGGTTATGGACGGGATTGAAGCCACTTGCGAGATTAGAAAAAAACATCCTGAAATCCCGGTGATCGCTGCGATTACCGCCTTTGCAGAAGAACGTGATCGGGAGGCATGTCTGCAATGCGGCATGCAGGATTTTATAAGCAAGCCGTTCCATTCAGCAGAGATCATTCGGGTACTCCATACGTGGGTGCCATACATTCAGACCAAACACATCAGATGATACCGATTGGACATGTTATAGTATGCCTGAAATGATAAGTGCTTCATACCCCAAAAAAACCTGTATCTCCAGCGGAGGTACAGGTTTTGAAGTTGGGAGCTGCAGTAACGATTGAATCATTCAGCAGTTCGAATCACCGTGAAGTGTTTAAGACCATCCTCCGATTAAACCGGAGAGTGTTACACATTCATCATCTTCCAATTCTGCAATCAGCGTAAGCTCTTCTTCATCCAACGGATTCACCGAAAATAATTCACGGCGTCCGTCCTCATGTTTGATAATAACGAGCTGGTTGCCGCCTTTTGTATGGAACTGGTACTTCACCCCGATACCAGGCAGGGCGCATTCCCGGATATTCATGAAACTTGTTCACCTCTTTAACTTTTGCTTGGCCAAAATGTTAACCGTTCACACAGTACGGATGTATTCTACTATCCATAACAGCGTTTGGCAAGTTACAAATTAGATGGGTTAGTTGCACTATGCATTACCTGTTATTGTTTCCTTGTTCGTCTACGACGAATGAAGAACCAGATGAGCAGCGCCAGAATCAGCACCAGACCCGGAATGGCCACCAGCAGAATATTCCGGATATTCGGAATTTGTACGGTTAAATCCAGCGTATTTTTCTGCAGGGGGGAGATGTTCCAGATTAACGTTTTACCGCCATCCTGCACCTCGTCTGCGTTGGAATCGTCAGCCTTGATTGGCAGAGTCAGCTTGAAATCAAATTTCATATCTTTCAACAGCAGGCGTTTGAGAAAGCCTGGAACTTTGTTGATCTGTTCTTTAATATCCCCATCAGGCATGGATTCCATAAGGTCTGCATCGGCAGTAATATGCATTTTGGACGTAAAAAAGCCTGGAACCGCGGATTGTTCGATATGAATGCCCGTTGGCAGCTTGGAGGCATCAAAGCCGGTCATGTTGCTTTTTTCATAACGGGTAGTTGCTCTCAGCACGTTCTGATCACCCTGTTTGGTGACTTCAGTTTTGAAATTGTTTCGTTCCAGAGCTTCTGCCAGCATAGGCATAGCATTCTCCTGACCTATTTTGCCAAGAGCGGAGTCTGACACACTAAGGTCCAGCGCCAGATCGGTCGATCCATCCGTATTTACGGTGACATGGGCTTCTCCATTCGCACAGGCGGATAACAAAACAAGCATGAAGATTAACAACCAAGTAAATAATAATTGACGTATCGTATTGCGAGTTGACATGTGCTCCTGCCTTTCTGCTTAAGTCCTATTTCGTAATATGCAAATAGTATACAACGGAATGTTTACAGATGCGAATACCACGTATCCCAAGGCAAACCTTGCGGTAAGTTAAGAAAAAATATAATTTTGCAGTGATAATATTCTTAAAGTGACATATGAGGTTGACTAAAATTAAAGATTTCGTATTTTTGTCAATGTTCCGTCAATTCAAACAGCGGTTCCGCGTGTAAACTGGTATAGAGATGAATATACGGGCAGGGGGGTTACATTCATGACTTATATTATTATTCTGGCTGCTGTTATGGTTGTGGGCATGATCGGAATGGGATGGTTCTATCAGATCGTTGATAAGGACCAGCACTAATTCGGCGTGCTGCGGGCTCCGGGCCATATTTAGACAAAGACAAGCCTGTAAGCTGGCTTCGCTGATGCGAGGCTGGCTTATTTGTGTTTGAGATCGCTTATTGATGAAAATACCTCACGCCATGATGTGAGCGCTTTGATTTTTATATAAAAACATTTGACCGATGGACAAATATTTTTCGTAAAGTTGGGATTTTTAGGCTTCACTTTTGTATAATAGGGGATAAGCTTCTTCTCGGGTTTCTCCCGAAATTTGCCAAACAGGAAAGGGTGTACATAAATGAAGTTTAGTGAATACACGTATACACGTCCCGATCTGGAACATATCAAAACCTCTTTCGGTGAGCTGCTGAAGGGATTTGAAGCAGCGGCTACGGTGGAAGAGCAAACTGAATTCATGGACAAGATCAATGCGATGCGCAGTGATTTTGAAACCCAGGCACAACTGGTCTACATCCGCCATTCCATTGATACGAACGATGAGTTCTATAAAGCAGAGAATGAGTTTCTGGATGAAAATCAGCCGGTGGTGCAGGAGTACATTACTGATTTTTACCGTGCACTCGTAAACTCCAAGTTTCGTGCGGCACTGGAAGAGAAGCTGGGCTCACAGCTGTTCCAGCTGGCAGAGCTTTCGCTGAAAACATTCAGCCCGGAAGTGATTGAGGAGCTGCAAAAGGAAAACAAACTTTCTACTGAATATAACCAGCTGATTGCTTCAGCCAAAATTCCGTTTGAAGGCGAAGAGCGTACACTGCCACAGCTGCATCCATTTGAGTTGTCAACAGACCGCGCTATGCGGGAACGTGCTTCGGCCGCTCGATATGCTTTCATGGCTGAGCATGAAGCTGAATTTGACCGCATCTATGATGAGCTGGTGAAGGTGCGCACACAGATTGCGAAGAAGCTCGGGTATGCAAGCTATGTGGAGCTGGGTTATGATCGTATGAATCGTACGGATTATAATGCGGAGATGGTAGCTAATTTCCGTGCACAGGTTCGCGATTATATCGTGCCCGTAGCCACTAAGCTCAGAGAACGTCAGCGCAGCCGGATCGATGTAGACACGCTCTATTTTTACGATCAAGGCTTCAGCTTCAAGACGGGAAACCCAACACCGAAAGGTGATGCAGACTGGATTGTGGAGAACGGCAAAAAGATGTATGCCGAGCTGTCCCCGGAAACCGATGTGTTCTTCCAGATGATGACGGATAATGAACTGATGGATCTGGTCAGCAAAAAAGGTAAACAGGGCGGGGGATACTGTACCTTCCTGAACGATTATAAAGTTCCGTTTATTTTCTCCAACTTCAACGGCACGTCGGGTGATATTGATGTGTTGACACATGAAGCGGGACATGCGTTCCAAGTGTACCAAAGCCGTAACTTTGCTGTGCCGGAGTATAACTGGCCGACGTATGAATCTGCAGAGATTCATTCGATGAGCATGGAATTTTTCACCTGGCCGTGGATGGAGCTGTTCTTCAAGGAAGACACGGACAAGTACAAGTTTGATCATCTCTCCTCTGCACTGCTGTTTATTCCGTACGGCGTAGCTGTAGATGAATTCCAGCACTTTGTGTATGCCAACCCTGATGCTACACCAACAGAGCGTAAGCAGGCATGGCGCAATATCGAGAAAATTTATCTGCCGCATATCAACTACAAGGATAATACGTATCTGGAGCAAGGTGGATTCTGGCATAAGCAAGGGCACATTTTCTCATCGCCATTTTATTATATCGACTACACGCTGGCTCAAATCTGTGCATTCCAGTTCTGGAAACGCAGCAATGAGGATATGAAATCGGCATGGGCAGATTATCTGACACTGTGTAAGGCTGGCGGAAGTCTGTCCTTCACCGGACTGGTTGAGCTGGCTGGATTAAACTCACCATTTGAGGATGGCTGTGTTTCCTCCGTCATCGGTGACATTGAGGCATGGCTTGATGGTGTGAACGACAAGGCGCTGTAGTGATTTAAAGGCGGCGGCTAACGATCCCCACAGAGCTTATTTCGCTATTTTGATGTGATTTTGTGATCTAACGATTCGTAGTAACGTTATTTACGGGTTTTCGCCCGTTTCGTCCTGTGTTTATCCGCAAATAGGCGAAATAGCGTCGCTGGGAATCGTTAGATTTTTTTATGCGTAAATGAGTGGAAATGAGGCTTCTGGAGATCGTTAGACCTTCTACCTCGATCTTCGTACTTCGTTCAGGCGGCTTGGACCCTCGGGTGTCCAGGTCGTTTTTTTCCTGTACATAGGAAGAATGTAACATTTATCAGTTGATTGTGATTTAATTCACTATGAGTGCAAACGGATTCAGTTACAATAAAATTAGTAAATCAGGTTGCAGGAGGCTGATTCAGATGGCAACACATGCATATTATGTCCCACCCGTGAATTTAATGGGAATAGGCTGTTTGCAGGATGCAGCTCCATTGATTGAACAGATGGCTATACGCAAGGCGCTGGTGGTTACGGATCATACACTGGTCACATCCGGTGTAGCCGAGCGTGTCTTGTCTATGCTGCGGACCGCAGGGGTAGACTACGTCGTATATGATGAGGTACAGCCCAATCCAACATGTCATCAGGTGCATGAGGGATTACAAGTATTCCAGAAACATGGCTGTGACGCCATTATATCGATAGGCGGGGGTTCACCGCAGGATGCGGCTAAAGCGATAGGCATCGTTGCTGCGAATGGTGGACACATCCGTGAATATGAAGGATTGCATCAATCGAAATATAAATCTGTACCGCTTGTAGCTATAAACACAACAGCAGGCACTTCAAGCGAGGTCACGATGAATTATGTCATTACAGATGAGGAGAGAAAAGTGAAAATGGTAATGGTGGATAGGAACTGTCTTGTTGATCTGTCGGTAAATGATCCCGAGCTTATGCTGAATAAACCTGCCAGTCTGACCGCGGCTACCGGGATGGATGCGTTAACCCATGCTGTAGAAGCGATGGTAACCCCTGGTGGTTTTACGGTAACTAGTGCAACGGCTGCGGCTGCGGTGAAGTTAATCTTTGAATATTTGCCACGAGCGGTGAAGGATGGTACGGATCTGGAAGCCAGGGAGTATATGACCTATGCGTGTTTCCTGGGAGGTATTGCTTTTAACAATGCGGGCTTAGGTTACGTTCATGCTATGGCGCATCAATTAGGCGGTGTATACGATCTGCCACATGGGGTATGCAACGCGATGCTGCTGCCTTATGTAGAAGAGTTGAATGCCAAGCATGTACCGGACAAATTCCGTCATATTGCCAAGGCGATTGGATTGGATGTGAAGGAACGTACGGATGAGGAATGTGCCGACTATGTGATTACAGCAATTCGCGAGCTGGCGAGGGAAGTAGGTATTCCTGAAAAATTGTCTGAGCTCGGCGTGCATAACCCTGATGTGGAGCTGCTGGCGAGCAATGCGATGAAGGATGCCTGCGCACCAGGCAATCCGTACCAGCCATCCAGGGATGAAGTCATAGACTTGTTCCGCAAAATAATCTAATCACGCTGTTATTTATTTATTTATTTATTTGAATCCTGCTTTCATTGAAGTCGCCAACCTTGGCGGCTTTTTTGACCTGATCGGGTTTACGATAACATAATTCGAAGTGAAGCCTGTATGATAAAAAAGTTAACGTAAGTTGCATTCCATATTATGATAGAAATTCGAAGGAAATCATTGTGGGATGGAGGCTGTTATGAAACAGGATTTATGTGGGAATGCCCGGATATTTTCAATCTGACGGATCGGATAAGTGGGGAACAGCGAAATGTGCTGCTGATGTCTCCAGAGGGTATTCAACCGGGGCTGTTATATCATAGTCATGCGATGTGTAGTCTGGTTTCCTTTCAGGAGGAAAGCTGTGATATCGTAATTCCAGACCAGCTGCATATGGTAGATTACGGTCAGGATCTGTATGCCCCGCAGACTAATCTGGATGAGGCAGGACGCCGAGTCATGGTAGCCTGGATGCGAATGCCAGAACCTGTAGAGAAGCCGGGAGAAGAGTCGTGGATTGGCATGATGGTACTACCGCGTGTCATCGAGGTGGAGCAGGAGCATATTTATTTCCGTGTGCATCCTGAGGTGCAGCAATATTTCCAAAGAAATATCTCCTTGGAGCAGCTCGATTACGCTCAGCCGTTCCAGCTGCAAACTACGCTCCATGAGCATCACGTTCTGGATATCGGCGGTTATCGCATATGGCTGAAGGATGGCAGATTGCGTACGGATCGTTCGGACGTATTTCGGGGTCTTGAGCAGTACAATCTTCACTTTCAAACGCCTGAATGACATGGAGAGTGATAGCTTGATATTTTTGTGGAGCCCAACTTGATCGAGATTTTTGTGAATCAGGGGCAGTATGTGCTGAGCAATGTTGTATATGTACGCTATGAGGGCAATTGGAATGTAAAATAGGCGAGGTTTGAGCCGGGCAGATCCGGCTTTTTTGACGTGCATCTGTGAAGTGTGGCTGTAGACATCTTCACAAATAAGGTGTAATAAGTAATAATGTAGGTCGGACTATTGTCAACATATGACATGACATCAGGAGGTCACATGAAACTCAGTACAAACGATCTAAGCCGTTATCTAAGGCAGTACGAGGTTTATTTGAGTGTAGAGCGCAACCTATCCCATAAATCCATTAAAGCCTATCTCTCGGATTTGAACAGATTGGTACTATGGCTGAATGCTAACGAAATGAATGATTTGACTGGAAATAATCTACGGATGTACCTTGAGCATTTAACGAGCGAGCAGACGCTTAAAGACTCTACGATTAAGAGAAAATACATATGCTTCAAAGCTTTTTTCAATTATCTTGTTCAAAATGGGGATATCGAGGAATCACCAATATATGGTTATGGAAAGAAGTTTAAAACAGCCAGACGTATTCCGAAGACACTCTCCGTTAATGAGATTGAGAAATTATTGAATGCTCCGCAAGAGCACATGGCCCACCTGCATACGATTTTTCGCAAAAGAATTAATCTTCGGAACGCCGCGATCATCGAATTGTTGTATGTCATTGGCATTCGAATTGGTGAGTTAGTCAATATTGACCTTGACCATATTGATCTTGAAGAGAGAACGGTATTAATCTTCGGAAAAGGCCGTAAGGAACGATTACTGTATATCTCAAGTGAAGAGGTTATTCAAAAAATCAAAAGCTGGCTTGAAGCTCGTGAGCATTTCCGGCCTCAGAGTCAGGCGCTTTTTCTGAATAAATACGGTCAAAGACTCTCCATATATTCCATTGAGGATATTTTTTCTAAATATAGAGACTTGGCTAAGGTAAGTAAAACTTCAACGCCTCATTATCTTCGCCATAGCTTTGCAACGCACCTGTTAAACAACGGCGCTGATCTCCGATCAGTACAAGAAATTCTGGGACACACTAACGTCAGCACAACACAAATTTACACAGAGGTATCGGTGGAGCGGAAGAAGGACGTACTATCGAGATTTAACCCACGAAATAACTTGAAGGTGTAGCGAAAAACCTCCTAATAACTATAAATTATTAGTATGTAATTTCTCGATTCATTGCCAGACGCAATTCGATGTTACTTTCATACTTTCCTATATCATTCGACACATTTATATATATTCCTCTAAAAATTTACAAGCGAATTGCCGTTTTGTGATTCATAAGACCCTCTTTTTTCATTTTTGTAGGATAATGGGCTCACACTTAATATTTTACCAGAATATTACCAAAAGGATTTTAATTCATGTTTAGCGAATACATTAAAATAACAGCGGCCGGGCCAGAAAAGGGTAGAAAAATGCTTGTTCTCCAGCCTGGACAGCACAATTTTTTCTAACGCCGCAGTTACAGCACGTTTCCTCGATTACATTCCTGTTTAATGGGTATTAGGACTATTTTTCGATACCTGTCTGTGTAACATCTTCAACGCAAGTAAAGTCGTATTCTACGTTGAGCAACGTTTTCCGAATGATCAGCACCTTCAACAACCTGAATACCATTAACATGATCCGCAGTACAAAGGCCATCAGTCATCTTCACCATTAATGGAGCAGCACCAAGATCAGCACCAAGATCACATCTTCGTTATCTCAAACAAAGACTTCCCGTTACATAGGAGCGATGTCTTGTTTTGTTACACATCTGTACAGCACGCTCCTAGTCATAACAGCCGTGTTATCACAACTGAATATTACGATTATGGGCTCTGAAATGAATCAGAATGAATGCATGTGGAGGAGGCTGTAATGATGGCAAAAAAAGAGGTCGTCGCAATGCTTCTGGCCGGAGGGCAGGGCAAACGGTTGAAAGGGTTGACGAAATCACTCGCGAAACCCGCGGTTTATTTTGGAGGAACGTATCGTATTATTGATTTTCCACTAAGCAACTGCTCGAATTCGGGAATTGACACGGTGGGGGTTCTGACGCAGTATGAACCGCTCGTGCTGCATTCCTATATTGGTATTGGCAGTGACTGGGACCTGGACCGCAAAAATGGCGGGGTCTTCGTGCTACCTCCCCATGAACGGGAAGATGGAAGCAATTGGTACCGGGGTACGGCAGATGCGATTTATCGCAACCTGAACTTCATTGAACAATTTGATCCCGAACATGTGCTGATTCTATCTGGCGATCATATTTATAAGATGGACTACGACAAGATGCTTCAGTATCACAAGGAAAAAAATGCCGACTGCACCATTTCAGTGATTGATGTACCGCTGGAGGAAGCAAGCCGTTTTGGCATTTTGAATACCAATAAAGACTACAGCATCTATGAATTCGAGGAAAAACCTTCTCAGCCTCGAAGCACCCTTGCTTCCATGGGCATCTATCTCTTCAAATGGGATGTGCTGAAACGCTTCCTGATCCAGGATGAACAGCAGCCGTCCACCTCCTATGACTTTGGTAAAGACATTATTCCTTTGCTGCTTGAAAATGACAAATCCTTATTTGCCTATCCGTTTGAAGGCTATTGGAAAGACGTTGGAACGATTCGCAGTCTGTGGGAGTCCAATATGGACCTGCTGGATGAGGAGACGCCGCTGAATCTGAATGATCCGAACTGGCGTATTTTTACCCGCAACCCGAATCAGCCTGCTCAATATATATCACCTGCCGCCAAGGTGCGTAACTGCATTATCAGCGAGGGTAGCATCGTGCACGGAGAGGTGAAGCATTCTGTCCTGTTCTATGGCACCGAGGTGGGAGAGAACAGCACCGTCATTGATTCCGTTGTTATGCCGAGAGTTCGCATTGGCCGGAATGTATCGATCCACAAAGCGATTATCTCGGAAGGTTTAGTGATACCGGATGATACCCGTATTGCACCTGCGCCCGGAGACGAAAGTGATATTCTGCTGGTGGATCAGGAGGAGCTGGAGCGTCAGCTGCGCCAAGGCATTACACCCTGACCCGTTGATGAGAGCAATGTGTGGATACAAGACGTTTTATTTTACCAATTTGTTTCAAAAAGGACGGTGCGCGCGATGAAATCATTGATCGGAGTTATTAACCTGGACCATGAACTTGAAGAATTGAAGGAATTGACGTATTTTCGCTGCGGAGCTGCGGTGCCTTATGCGGGGCGTTATCGTCTGATTGATTTTGTCTTGTCCAACATGATGAATGCAGGTATTGAGAGCATTGGTGTGTTTGTCCGCCGTAAATATCGTTCGCTGATGGACCATCTGGGAGATGGCAAGCCGTGGGACCTGGACCGCAAGCACGGCGGCATGTTTATTCTTCCCCCGGATTGGAACGATCCGACCGATACTTCGCAGGGAGACCTGCAGCATTTTCATAATAATCTGGATTTCTTCCACAGGGGTGCCGGGCAGTACGTCGTTCACGCGGGCAGCCGGCATGTGACCAAAGCCGATCTTCAGGATGTCTATCGGCATCATATCCGTTCGGGAGCGGACGTAACACTCGTTTGCAAAAAAGTAGATCAGCTGCTGCCTGAGCATGAGGCCTGCATCAAAGTTGATCATGATGTAGATGGCAATGTGGTGGACATTCACCAATGTGCGGACCATACGAATATATATACGGAGATTTTTATTATGGAAAAAGGGCTGTTCCTCAAGCAAGTGCAGCGCTGCATCGAGCATGGTGAAACACATTTCTTCCGTGACGCGATTCAGAAAAATCCGAGCGGTCTGAAGATCGCGGCTTATGCCTACGAAGGATATCATGCCGTTATTAATTCCATCGACAGCTACTATCGCAACAGTATGGACCTGCTGAATACAGGGCAGTACGACCAGCTGTTCAAGGAAGATCCGGTGCAAACCAAGATCAAATATGAAGCTCCTGCCAAATATCTGGAGTCGGCTGATGTGAAACACTCTTTGCTTGCCAACGGCTGCATCGTAGGCGGCGAGGTAGAGGACAGCATCCTGTTCCGGGGTGTGCATGTTGCCAAAGGAGCGAGGATCAAGGGCTCGATCATTATGCAGAAATGTTACATCGGCGAGGGCACCGTGCTGGAAAACGTCATTCTGGACAAAGATGTGAAGCTGACGGGCGGGCAGACATTAATCGGTGCCCCGTCGAAGCCGTATATTTTGGCAAAAAGCACTATTATTTAAAACAAAGCCTTATCCGATATCATCTATAACTATATATAAAAATAAAATCCTGCGGGTAAATTTTCAGGTTCTTGCCTTTTTGAACGCATGAAGTGCCACCGTTAAAGTTGCTATGTTGGTGCAGACGCAGTGGAGGGAACGAAATCGATTCTGGAGAAGCGAAGCGCTCGCCTTTGTCTCTCCATTTCAACCTTGTAAAAGGTGATCAGGAAATGGAAGAGACAACAGCGATCGAAAGAACGATTCGTGACCGAAACGGGTGCTCGGCGCCAACGTCCAGCATTTTAAAGCTGCCGCCTCATGTCTGATAAACAAGCCATGAACCGCACAAAGCTCGCAGTGATTTCACCGGGAGGAACCTACTTTTGTTTGACAACAAGGAAACGTTCAAGTCGATCTTTCAACGGAATCTCGTCAGCAAACTGGGCAAACCGATTGAAGAAGCTACAAAGGAAGACGTGTACCACGTGCTCGGCAGCATGATTCGCGAATATGCAGGCCAGGACTGGGCAGCCTCGAATCAGGGATTCAAGAAACGTCAGGATAAACAGGTGTATTACTTCTCGCTGGAATTTCTGATTGGACGTCTGCTCGGCAACAATCTGCTGAACGTGAATGAGCTGGAGCTGGTCCGTGACAGTCTGGCTGAGCTGGGCTTTTCACTGGAATGTATAGAGGAGCAGGAGTCGGATGCAGGTTTGGGTAACGGTGGTCTTGGACGACTCGCTGCCTGTTTTCTTGATTCCCTGGCCTCACTTGGTTATGCGGGACATGGATGCGGTATCCGGTACAAATACGGGTTATTTGAGCAGAAAATTATTAATGGCAACCAAGTGGAACTGCCGGATAACTGGTTGGAAAAGGGCAATGAGTGGGAGGTCCGGCGTGCAGACAAGAAGGTGGAGGTGCAGTTCTGGGGCCGGGTCGAGACTTATGAACAGGATGGACGGTACCATTTTGTAACGAAGGATGCCGAATCGGTCATTGCTGTGCCTTACGATGTGCCTGTCATCGGTTATGGTCATCCGCACGTCAATACATTACGTCTCTGGAGCGCTGAACCGAAGCGTGAAACCTCGATGGATACGCCGTCGAATTATTATGGATATCTCGATTACAGCCGTTCGGTAGAATCTATCTCCGAATTTTTGTACCCGGATGATTCCCAGTATGAAGGCAAGCTGCTGCGTTTGAAGCAGCAATATTTTATGTGCTCGGCTGGTGTGCAGAGTGCACTTCGTACATTTAACAAGCTGGGGCTGTCTTACGACCGTCTGCCAGACAAAGCGGCGTTTCATATCAATGACACCCATCCGACACTGGTCATTCCTGAACTGATGCGGATTCTGATGGACGAGAAGGGTTGTGGCTGGGACGAGGCGTGGGATATTACTACACGAACCGTGTCTTATACGAATCATACAACACTTAGTGAGGCACTGGAAAAATGGCCTGTGTCCATGATCAGCAAGCTGCTTCCACGGATCTATATGATTATCGAAGAGATCAATAAACGCTTCTGCGGCATGCTGCTGGATCGTTATCCGGGGGATTCGGATCGGGTTGAGCATATGGCAATTATTGCGAATGATCAGGTTCGCATGGCTCACCTCGCCATCGTGGGCAGTCATAGCGTGAACGGTGTAGCCGCACTGCACACGGAGATTCTGAAGGAGCGCGAGATGGCGCCTTTTTACGCCTTGTACCCGGAGCGCTTTAACAACAAAACCAATGGCATTACACACCGCCGCTGGTTAATGCATGCCAATCCGAAGCTGGCGAGTCTCATTACAGAAACGATCGGCAATGAATGGGTCACCGAGCCGGGCAGACTGGAGCAGCTGGCAGGTTTTGCGAATCAGGCCTCCTTCCAGGAGCAGTTTCGTGCGATCAAACGCGACAATAAAAATCGCCTGGCGGCATACATTCTCGATCATACCGGAACGACCGTTGACCCGGATTCGGTATTTGACGTACAGGTAAAAAGGCTGCATGGATACAAAAGACAGCTGCTGAACATTTTGCATGTGATGCATCTGTATAACAAGCTGAAGCGTGATGCTTCGTTTGATATGGTGCCGCGAACCTTTATTTTTGGAGCCAAGGCAGCGCCGAGTTATTATTTTGCCAAAAAAATTATCAAGCTGATTAACACGGTGGCGGACACGGTGAACCGCGATGCAGGCGTGAATGATCGATTAAAGGTCTTTTTCCTCGAAAATTATTCCGTTTCACTGGCCGAGAAGATTATTCCGGCGGCTGATGTCAGTGAACAGATCTCGACGGCGGGGAAGGAAGCGTCGGGTACAGGCAACATGAAGTTCATGATGAACGGTGCGTTAACGATCGGCACGATGGACGGTGCGAATGTAGAGATGGCAGAGCAGGTAGGCGAAGAAAATATGTTCATCTATGGTCTGCGCGCGGATGAAGTGCTGGAGTATTATCGAACGGGCAGCTATCGGCCAAACGAGATTGTCGAGCAGGATGAGCGCATCCGTGAGGTCGTGGAGCAGCTTGTGCACCCGGGCGCATTCTGTTATCGGGATGGGGAGTTCTGGGATGTTTATGATTCGCTGCTTGCCCATGGCGATGAATATTTTGTGTTGCGTGATTTTGCAGCCTATGCGGATGCACATGCCGCCATTGATCTGGCCTACCGGGATGTTCCGGGCTGGACCCGCAAGGCTGTGTTAAATACAGCACATTCAGGCATTTTCTCCAGCGACCGCACGATTAGCGAGTATGCTACAGACATATGGGGCATTCAGCCGGTGTCGGGATATTGGAAAGGTTAGTTGTCGGGAGATTAGAAGGTTAGTTGTCGAGAGATTAGAGAGCTTAGTTGTCAGAGTATTAAAGAGGTTAGCCGTAGAAGTTTCAAAGGAAATCTGTTCTCTCTTGTTCAAAGTCTGCATCCTGTGGTTAGCCAAGTCTGCCGCAGGATGCAGCTGCGGACAAGAGATTTTTTGCTATATGCTTGGATAATGTGAGCAGTTCCCCACGACTTGCTCTGGTCATCATTTGAACAATACAAGAGTCGCCCCCCCATACAGGGAGCAAGTTCGCATTCAGTATCAAAAAAAGCCCGGGTACTCCAGTCATACTAAGTGAAGGAACAGACCAGTAAAGTACATATTCTATTCAGGAACAGGAGATGTAAATGTTATGGATCATTACTCACGTATTCAGCTTGCCATTGAACATCTGGAAGCACATCTGCATGAACCTTTTAATATGAAGGAGGCTGCAGCAGCAGCGAGCTTTTCGGCTTTTCATTTTCAGCGACTGTTTCAAGCGATTACCGGTTTTACTGTGCTGGAGTATGTGCGCAAACGCAGGTTAACAGAGGCGGCTTCTGCGCTGCGGAATACGGCGATGGGGGTGCTGGAGATTGCTTTGAATTATGGGTATCAGTCTCAGGAAGCTTTTACCCGGGCATTTGATGCTCACTTTGGAACGACACCAGCCCGTTTTCGAAAAGCAGAAGAACCCGCTGTAGAGGCACAAATGCAGTGCAGCATCAATTTTAACGAATTCCGCTCACAGCTTGGCACTGCGTTCCATATGAATCCGCCACGTCTGGTTACATTGAAGCCGATCCATATTATAGGTTACGAATATCAGACACATCTGAATGGTGAGCAGCATTACGGAGAAATTCCCGGATTCTATCATGAGTTTGGTCGTGAGCAAAGGTTCATGAGCATTCCTGATCGGTTTCGCCCGGATATGGCGTACGGGGTTGCGACTCATTTTCAAGAGGATGGAGCATTTTCGTTTATTATAGGGGAGGAGAGCGGTGGAAGGAATGAATCTCTGGAAACTTTCGCTCTTGAACCCGGATATACCAGCCTGGAGATTCCGGGCGGCTTGTATGCCGAGTTTATTACCGAAGGCGCCGAGCAGGACGTGCGCAGAATGATCTATGGCAGCTGGCTGCCTGCATCCAAATACGAGCGCCGCGAAGGGCCGGATTTTGAAGTGACGGATGTGTGGAAATCAACACCGGAGCGGCTGGATATGAAGATATATATTCCGTTAAAATAGACGTTCCGGGAGTAAAGATTCGAAGCGGATCGCTTGATGCGACCAGGGTTTCGGGTCTTTTTTGCGTATGAACCGGGTTCAGGTGTTTACAAGGGTTTCTTTTCGGATAAAACATATTAACGGGTGAATTACTTCACAAGAGAGAAAAGCGAGGTGGGCATTATCGTTTGGTGGAAGGAAAGTGTGGTATATCAGATTTACCCGAGCAGCTTCAAGGATACTGACGGCGATGGTTACGGCGATTTACAGGGAATCTGTGAGAAGCTGGATTATCTGGAGAAGCTCGGGGTGGATGTAATCTGGATTTGTCCGATATACGATTCACCAGGTCATGATAACGGCTACGATATCCGTGATTATTATGCTATTTTACGAAAATACGGCACGATGGAAGATTTCGACCGTCTGCTTGCCGAGGCACACAGGCGCGGACTCAAAATTATGATGGATCTTGTGCTTAACCACACGTCGGATGAACATGCCTGGTTTGCCGAATCTCGTTCCTCGAGAACAAACGCGAAGCGTGACTATTACATCTGGCGTTCAGGTAAAAACGGGCAGGTGCCGAACAACTGGGAGTCTTATTTTGGAGGCTCGGTGTGGAAGCATGACCCGGAAACCAATGAATATTATTTGCATCTGTACTCGGAGCATCAGCCCGATCTGAACTGGAACAACCCGGAGATGGCGGAAGAGATGTACGAGATGGTGCATTGGTGGCTGGAAAAAGGGGTGGACGGCTTCCGCTTCGATGCAGTGGCTCATATCGCCAAGGCAGATGGTTTGCCAAGTGCCCACAACCCGAACAATCTGCCTGTGGTGCAGGCGTATGAGCTGTTTTCCAATCTGGAGCAAGTGCACGCCATCCTGCGCAAGCTGAACAACATGATTCTCAAGCCGTATGGCCCGATGACAGTAGGGGAAACCTCGGGGCTTGGACCTGAGCAGGCTTTGGCTTATGTGGGTACAGATCGGGATGAGTTAAACATGGTGTTTCAGTTCGAGCATATGTTCATTGATGCCCGCTCTTCCGGCATTGGCAAATGGAATTACAAGCCATGGAAGCTAACCGAGTTAAAAGAAATTATGAGTCGCTGGCAGACGGTACTGCATGGCCGGGGCTGGAATGCCAATTATATGGGCAATCATGATCAGCCGCGCCCGGTGTCGCGTTTTGGAGATGATGGAAAATACAGAGTACGCTCGGCTCAGATGCTGGCAACGTGGATGTTAACCCTGGAAGGCACACCATACATCTATCAGGGGGAAGAGATTGGCATGACCAATGTGGCTTTCCCGGATATCGAGCAGTACCGGGATATCGAAACGAAAAATTATTACAATCACTATATCGGGCAAGGGAAATCCAAACATGAAGTCATGGAGGCCATCTGGCTGAAAAGCCGGGACAATGCCCGTACACCCATGCAGTGGGATGACTCGAAGCACGCAGGTTTTACGACAGGCGAGCCGTGGATTGAAGTAAACGGCAATTATGCCGGGATCAATGTCGCGGAAGCGGAAAGGGATCCGCATTCCATTTTGCATTATTACCGCAAATTGATTGCACTGCGCAAACAGCATCACGCTCTGATCTATGGAGCCTATGAGTTGCTGCTGCCGGATCACCCGGAGATTTATGCATATACGCGTACTCTGGAGGAGGAAGGGTGGCTGATTGTGATGAACTTTAGTGCCAACGAGCCCGAAATGGCTTGGCCGGAGGGCTGGAATGCAGAAGAGGCCAAATGTATGATGTGTAACGTCAGCAGGCGTTATTCGACCGACGAAGGAGCTATGTTGCTGCAGCCGTATGAAGCGAGGGTGTACTGTAAGAAGCGTAAGAGCGGCGAGTAAGCAACTTGCAAGCAGTGTATAAATATCATGTGTAAGTATCCAGATCGCACATTATGCTGACAGCATGGCAGTATACAGAAAGAACCATAACATTTGCGTCACAAGATTGGATGCGTTCAAACCGTTTCATCTTACATGTATGTAAGTATGTTATTGAGTGTGGTTGGCTGTCGTACGTAACAAAGATGACAGTTTTGCGCTCGCAGTGTGTACTGAATTATAATTAATTTAAAAATATATTCGAATATAAGTTGAAATTTTTGTTCACACAGACACGGAGAGAACAGAAAAAACCTGGAAAAGCGGAGCTAAAAGCTTTCTGCAAGAAAGCTACATCGGAAGCATAAGCTTCGCCTTTATCACCGGATTTTTCCCTTTAGAAAAGGAATCGAAAAAATCTGGGGATAACAGCTACTCTCCAGGTTATTCTGTCATCGAAGTAGAAACTGTGAACAACGTTAATTCAACTTATATAGATGTCAGGAGGAACCTGAATTGTTGAACATTACGTATCACGGACACTCCAGTGTGCAGCTGGGCACAGAAGAAAAGTCGCTCATTATTGATCCTTTCCTGCGTGGCAATGAGCTTGCGGTGGTTAAACCGGAAGATATCAAGACAGATGTGGTGCTGTTAACCCATGCACATATGGATCACATTCTGGATGCTGAACCGATTGCCAAAGCCAATGATGCCAAAGTGGTGGCGATTGTGGAACTGGCTACATATATGTCGTGGAAAGGGCTGGATACCATTGGCATGAATATGGGCGGCACAGTCGATCTTGACTTTGCCAAAGCAAAAATGATCCAGGCCTTCCATACATCCGGCATTGTGCTGGAAGAGGAGCAGCGGATTATGTATGCGGGATTACCCGCCGGATTTATTATTGATATTGATGGCAAAACGGTGCTGCATGCCGGAGATACAAGTCTCTTCGGTGATATGAAAATGATCGGGGACCGTCACAACATTGATGTTGCTTTTCTGCCAATTGGCGGGCATTATACGATGGGACCCGAGGATGCACTGCAGGCGGCAGAATGGTTTAATGCCAAGCTGACCATTCCCGTTCACTATGACACCTTTCCTGTCATCCGTCAGGACGCAGAGCAATTTGTGCAGCAGCTCGCTGCAAGAGGGCTAGAGGGCCGTGTGCTGGCACCGGGGGACTCCATTTCGCTGTAAAAAGGAAGCAGATTTGAAGCCAGTTTCATAATAAAAAACACGCGTGTTGAATATCTAATTTATGTAAATTTATTTTGCTGAAACACCGAACTTAAAAAATGTTCATGTTGCATCACCAGTCGCCATTCGGCGG